>PBTG01000071.1 GCA_002726535.1 Myxococcales bacterium
AGCGACCAGAGTGCATACATCGGCAAACTCGTCGACGAACGATACCTCGTGAAATCACTGATCGGCCGCGGCGGGATGGGCGCGGTGTACTGCGTCGAACAGATTCACCTGCGCAAGCAAATGGCGATCAAACTGCTCCACGAGAACTTGCTGTCCAAGAAGCAGCTGATCTCAAGGTTCACGCGGGAGGCCCGAGCGATCAGTCGCCTGTCGAGTCCTCACACGGTCATGGTCTATGACTTCGGCCGTTGGGGCGAAGTCTTTTATCTGGTGATGGAACTGCTCGAGGGCGAGCCGCTGGACAATATGCTCAATCGTGACGGGCCCTGCCCTGCGAACCGAGCTACGGCGATCTTGCTGCAGATGTGCGACTCGTTGGCGGAGGCTCATCGCGCGGGCATCGTCCATCGGGACTTGAAGCCTGAGAACATCATGTTACTGAGTGACGGGCCTCATCCTGACTTCGTGAAAATTCTGGACTTTGGTCTGGCGAAGGTCGAGGACGTCGATGACCCCTACACAATTCACTCGCAGAAGGATATTTTTGGGACGCCATTTTATATGAGCCCAGAGCAGATCCGTGCCGGTGAAATCGACGGTCGCTCGGATATCTACGCCGTCGGTGCGCTGGCGTTCCGAATGCTGACTGGCAAGCAGGTCTTTGGAAACGAGAGCAATACATTCGACATTTTGAAAGCGCATCTCATGCAAGCTCCAGCAAAGATGTCTTCGGTGGCACCAGATGCCAAAATTCCGCAAGCGCTCGAAGAGATCATCGGCAAATGTCTGAAAAAAAAGCCGGACGACCGCTTTCAGACCATGGAAGAGTTCTCCGCAGCGTTGGTCCAAGCCCGCAAGGGGGAGTTCGCTCTCAAAGGTTCATTGACTGATGATTCCGCAGATGCTCAAGAGCCCTCGGCGAGCCTAGTTGCACAACACGACATCGACCCTATCGACCACGAAGATCTGATCGATCGAGTCCAGCGTGCGAGCCGTTGGCGAAACGTGTGGTTCGCGGCCGGAGTGGCCATCTTTTTAGGTGCCGGGTTCTGGGTATTGGGCTTACTCAACGCCGGTTCAATAGGTGAGGAGTCCGAGCCCAACGATGCACCAGACCAAGCGAACGTATTGGACGTCGAAGGGCAGGCCTCTGGCATTATCGGAGAGAAGCGCGGTCCATCTCTCGCCGATCAAGACTGCTTTGAGTTGCCCAAGACCCAAAGTGATGAAGAGTTGAGCATCGCAGTAAGCGGAATGCCCACCATGGATCTGGAACTCCGAATCTTCGATGAGCGTGGCTCGCTATTGAGCGTCATGAACCACCGCGGGCTGGGCCAAGGTGAAGTGTCGCGATACGTCGACACCCGCACCAAACCCCGGGTTGTATGTGTCACGGAGTACGTAGTCAAAGGCGGCGTCGCTGGTGAGAGCAAGAGTGATGCATACAGACTCAAAGTGAGTCATGGCCCCAAAGCCGGGCCCACAGAAGCAGAGCCCAACGACGGCAGCCAAGTTGGAGAACTTCGTGGTGGAAGCAGCTTGAGAGGCACGCTCGACGGACCAGCAGACGTGGACGTCTTCGCGCTCAAAGAGAGCTTCCGAGGTAAGATGCTACGGGTGAAAATCGAGCGGGTGAACAATCGAGATCTGCGAGGGCTTCAGGCCGCGCTTCTCGACTCATCGGGACGCGTTATCCAAGCCAAAACTCTGGATGACCAAAGCCAAAGCGCGACCTTGGATTTTGCCGTCACTGGCGAACAAGAGCCGGCAAAGGTGACCTTGCGCTGGGCGCAAACCGCGCGAAAAACCTGGAAAGCTGACGACCATGGACAACTGGCCTACACAATCTGGTATCGCGTCGAGCCTGTCAGCGAGCAAGGTGAACAAGAGCCTAACGACACACCTGCTCAAGCCGGTCTTGTGATTATGGGCGCTTGGCACATCGGCAATCTGACCGATGAGGCTGCGGTAGATTGGGTCAAAATCGATGCCGGCGACCCAGCCATGCGACGCATTCGCCTCGAAGTACAAACTTCAAACAAAAGCCGGGTCTTGGCGACAGTAATCGATGCCAAGAGTTCTCAGTCGATCAGCGAGATCAAAGTCAATGCGAACGCGCCGCATTACGAGGGCTATATCCCCAACGCCGGCGCTGGCTATTTGGTGAGAATCGAGCACAAACCTTCGCGAGCCAAGGGCAAGAGGCGTTCAAAACCTGGGCGCTATCGCCTGCGGGCGCGGTGGGCGGTCGAGTGAGGACTATCTTCCAAAAACTAGCTATCTCGCTTTACCAACTCTGCAGCCAGTGAATATGCATTCAAGATGACTTGAAGGTTTTCATCTCCGGGGCTGACCTCAGGGGACGGCAGAGCTCCGCAGAGCCGCCGATGCAAATCTTGCCCATCGGAGGTTGAGAAGAGCACGCAAGCGCTGGGCCTCACGACGCAGTCGGTCGCGACCACGGCTAGCCCGTGGCTGAGAGCTTCGCGAACGGCGACGGCATCTCCATCGGTAGTCGACGTGCGGACGTACACGTCAGAATCCGCAAGCATTGCCTGGAATACATCAGCGCTCTGATCTCGATAGATGGTCACGTTATCGTGACGAGCGAGTTGAGGTATGATCTCGGCTTCGTACGCATCGTCACCTTCATTGTAAATCGCCAGGACAATTTCGACTTGCTCTGGCGATGTAAGCCGGAGAGTGTCGAGCAACACTCCGTAGTCGTAAATTGGCGTCATCGATCCCGAGGTGATCAAGCGGCGGCGGTCTGTGCGTCGAGGCAGCCAACCTTCGGGCAAGGCTGCCTGAACTGGTTTCGGCCGTAAAAAAGCGGGGGCGACACACACGCGCTCAGGCTCAAAGCCCTGCGTCAGCAACCAATCGCGCTGAGCTTCATTGACACAGATCACAACGTGAAAATCTCGCAAGATACCGACAACCCGATGCGTTCGGGCCGTAGCGGCCTTCAAAAACGACCCGCTATGAATCGTAATCACGCGGGCCATCTGACGCGTATACCACCGCATAGGTCGAGAGATGGCTGCGTATTGAGCCAAAGCGCTGGCGTGTACATGAAAGATCTCACGTCCTGGCGGACGACGCCCTCCATGGTATCGAGCCAGCAAATTCGGAAGCCGCCAGGGAGTCTTTTTGACAACACGTTTGAGCTCTACGGGCTGCCAGTTGTCGACCTCGATGCCCAGATCACCGAGCGCTAACGTCAGACGCTCAGCGTGAACCGCATTGCCACCTTGCGGCGGTGGCAAACTCGATAGCATCAAGACTTGGTCGAATTGGGGCCGCTCCAAATCGGGCATCTTCACTCCTCAGAGTGACCAACTATGGATGGTCGCCGCACAAGTGACAACGATGAGCCCGAACGTGTCTGGTGCGAAGGGGCGATCTGTCCTCCCTACCGTCGCCCTTCGCGTGACCGATGTCCAACGAGTAGCAAGCGCTGTCGAGCGAGGCGATTCCAATTGCGCCTATGTAAATGCCAATGCGCAAGCAATGGAGATCACTGCAACTGATTGCTACACATAGACAATTTTGGTTAAGAGATCGGAATCTTAGCCCTTTTAAGAGCCAAGCAGCGCTTGCCGTAGATGACCGTAAGCTCTACTGTAAAGCTGCAAAACAACTGGTGGGGGAACCATGTTCAAGCCATGTAATTGGCAGCTGCGCGTCGCGATGCTGTTTACTTTCTTGTTGGTCGCTTGTACCGGCGAAATTGCGGTCGATGACTGCCCTGAGGGACAACAAAAACAGGGCAATACCTGCGTACCAGCCGATGACGGTGGTGGTGAACCCGATGGCGAATCAGCAGACGGTCAAAGCGCTGCTGACAGCACCGAATCTGACAGCGGGTCCCCGACTGATGTGGTAGCCGATAGCACTTCGGCAGATGGACAAGATCTAGATGCAGGTTCCTCTGACGGAGCGACAGCGCCAGACGCTACGGAGCCCGACGCATCAGAGCCAGACGCGACAGAACCAGATGCATCAGGGCCCGACACAACAGGCCCAGACGCGACAGAGCCAGACGCGACAGAGCCAGACGCGACAGAGCCAGACGCGACAGAGCCAGACGCGACAGGTCCAGATGCCGGGCAAACAGACGGCGGCCAGACGACTCCAGGCTTCAAAGGTGTTGTTTTTGATGACAACTATGGCGCAGACGTGCAAGTCGCAAACTTCGCAAATGCAACCAATAACTTGTCGATCGACCCAAACGAAAAATATGCGGGCAGCGCATCGCTGAAAATCGAAGTGCCAAGCTCCGGTTACTCAGGCGCGGCATTGGCGCTCGTCAAGTCTGCATCGCTAGCCGGCTACACTACCCTGAGCTTTTGGGCCAAAGCATCCGCAGCGAAAACAGTGAGTCTCTTCGGCATCGGCAACGACTCCATGTCGACCACATACCAAGCAGAGTTGAAGAGCGTCTCCCTGACGACTCAATGGAAGCAATACACAATCGTGCTGCCGATGCCTTCTAAGCTAACCGCTGAAAAGGGTGTCTTTCACTTTAGCGCCGACTCAAAGCAAGGCAGCTATACCCTATGGCTCGATGACATCGTCTATCAGAGCAGCGCCAAGGTCGGAGTCGCCAAACCTTCCCTCGGCGGCGGAACCCTGTCTTTACAGCCAGGCGGGACAACCAAGTTGCAGCAGCCTCAGGTGACTTACACCGTGGCAGGCTCGCCGCAGACCCTGACGCTATCGCCGCTCTATTTCGACTACGCGAGTTCCGACGCCAAGGTGGCAACCGTCAAAGCCGGTGAAGTGACAGCCGTAGCACCCGGCGTCGCGACCATCTCTGCGAAGCTTGGAGGCCAAGACGCAGAGGGCAACGTGATTGTCGAGGTCCTAGGCGCTACCAAGCCTGTCCAGCCGGCTCCGAAGCCTACCCATGCTGCAGCGAAGGTCATCAGCCTATTTAGTGATGTGTACAAGAGCATCTTAGTCGACACCTGGTCAGCCCAATGGGACCAAGCAGACGTAACCGACATCAAGATCGGCAACGACAATGTCAAAAAGTACACAAAGATGAACTTCGCGGGCGTGGTCTTTGCGCTTCAGTCAATCGATGCATCGAAAATGACGCACGTTCACATCGACATCTGGAGCCCTGACGCACAACTCTTCAAGCTCAAACTGGTGGACTTTGGACCGGACGGAAAATTCCAGGGAGGGGACGACTCTGAACACGAAGTAGCTATCGATCCGTCGTCCATGCCCAAACTTGAGAACAACAAGTGGGTCAGCGTCAACATCGCACTGTCAGCGTTTACCAAGCTCAAGGGCAAAGCAAATCTAACGCAGATGGTGCTCTCTTCGACAAATGCGACGGTCTTCGTCGACAACCTGTATTTTTTCGATGACCAAATCCAACCGCCGCCCCCGCCCCCTCCGGCCGAGCCCAAAGTCGCAGCGCCCGCTCCGACGTACCAACCAAACAAAGTCGTCAGCGTATTTAGCGACGCCTACCAGAGTATCTCGGTAGACGCGTGGTCGGCAGCTTGGGACCAAGCTGATGTAACGAACATTAAAATCGGCACTGATAACGTCAAAAAGTACACCAACCTGAGCGTCGCGGGCATCGAGGTTCTGACCAACTCGGTCGACGCCTCAAAGCTCACGCACATGCGCGTCGATCTGTGGACGCCAGATGCCAAATCGTTAAAAATTAAGCTCGTCGATTTCGGTGCCGATGGCAAAGCCCAGGGTGGAGACGACTCCGAACATGAAGTCAGCCTCGGCAGTTCACAACTGCCCAAGTTGGTCACAGAAAAGTGGATCAGCCTCGATCTGCCCTTGAAGAGCTTCACCGGCTTGAAAGGAGTCAGTTCACTGGCACAGATTGTCCTGACGTCGAACAAATCGATCCTCTACGTCGACAACATCGTCTTTTATGATGACGGCACGCAGCAACCGCAACTGCCCGAACCCAAAGACGCCGCTCCGAAACCAACCCAAGACGCCAAAGAGGTCATTAGCCTGTTTAGCAACGTCTACACCAACGTGGCTGTGGACTCTTGGGCGGCGCTAGGCAGCGTGGTCAAGAGCGTCAAAGACGTCTCCGTCAAAGGCGACCAGGTTAAAAAGTACACTGGCTTGACCTCAGCGACGGTGCTGATGCTCTCGAAGACCATCAACGCCTCGAAGATGAGCCACATCCACATGGATGTCTGGACACCCAACGCCAAGCAATTGAAAGTCAAAGTCGTCGATTTCGGTCAAGACGGCGCCTTCAAGGGCGGCGATGACTCCGAACACGAAGTCAGCTTCAACAACAACTCGAACCCCAAGCTCGAGACAGGCAAATGGGTCAGTATTGACCTGCCTCTTCAGAGCTTTTCAGGACTCAAAGGGCTGTCGAACTTCGCGCAGATGCTCTTGTCGTCCGACAATTCGGTGGTCTACATCGACAATGTCTATCTCTACCACCAGGGCGGCCAGCCCCCTGTTGACCCTGCTCCTCAAACACCGGCGCCAACCCCGACCAAAGCCGCGGCCGACGTCATCAGCCTCTTCAGCGATCTGTACACCAATAGCAAGGTCGACTCGTGGGCTGCTTCTGGCAGCCAAGTCAAAGGGCTGAACGAGGTCGCGGTCAAAGGTAATATCACCAAGAAGTACTCCGGGTTGTCGTCCGCGAAGGTGACCTTGCTATCGAAGCATGTCGATGCCTCGAAGATGACTCACCTGCACATGAACATCTGGAGCCCTGACGCCAAAGCCTTCAAGGTCAAGGTTGTCGATTTTGGTAAAAATGGTGCCCTCGGCGGTGGCGACGACTCTGAGCACGAGATCACCATCGACGGCAATTCCAAGCCGAAACTAGAGAACAACAAGTGGGTCAGCGTTGACCTCGCTCTGAAGGACTTCAGCGGACTCAAGGGCGTATCGAAGATCTCGCAACTATTGTTGTCTTCAACGAACGCTCTGGTCTACGTGGACAACGTCTTTTTTTACAGCGACGGCAGCGGCCAGCAGCCGGTGGCCAAACAGCCAACAGCAGGTGCGCCCAAGCCCACCAAAGCGGCGGCCAAGGTGATCAGCCTATTTAGCGACATCTACACCGACGTCAAGATCGACACATGGTCGGCGGCCTGGGACCAAGCCGACCTAATCATTGGAGTAATCGGCACCGATAATCACAAAAAGTACAAAGACTTAACCCTTGCAGGAGTGGTGTTCGAGTCGCAAAAAATCAATGCGTCAAAGATGACCCACTTCCACATGGACATCTGGAGCCCTGATGCCAAGGAGTTCAAGTTTAAGTTGGTGGATTTCGGCGTCGACGGCGCTCCAAAGACCGCCGATGACTCCGAGCACGAGATTACGCTCAACAACACTTCGCAACCAAAGCTTGAGTTGGGCAAATGGATCTCGGTCGATCTACCGATCAAGAGCTTCACAAACCTCGGAGGTGTCTCGAACCTCGCCCAGCTTGTGATGTCATCGAGCAAATCTGTTGTGTTCGTCGACAACGTCTACTTCTACACCGATGGAACCCAACCTCCCCCGCTGACAAACGCACCGACGACGACCGCCGCGGCGCCGATGCAGATGCCTTCAAAGGTCATCGCCTTGTACAGCAACACCTACCCACAGCTGCACCCGGTCGATACCTGGTCTGCCACTTGGGACAAGGCCGACGTCACCGACGCGAAGGCCGCGAAAGAAGACGTCAAGAAGTACACGAACCTTGAGTTTGCCGGGGTGACTTTTGAGAAAAAGACCATCAATGCGACCCAAATGACCCACCTGCACATCGACGTGTGGACCCCGAGCGCCGACACCTTCAAGGTCAAGCTCGTCGACTTCGGTTCGGACGGCAAATACCAAGGAGGCGACGATTCGGAGCACGAGGTGGTCTTTGACGCGACCTCACAGCCAGCCTTGACCAAAGGCAAATGGGTCGCGCTGGACATTCCTCTGCAGGAATTTGTAGGTATCAAGACGAAATCTAACTTGGCCCGGATGCTCTTTTCGTCGAATAAGTCGACCGTATTTATCGACAACGTCTACTTTTACATCGCCGAAAATGACGAGAGTGGTGAGCCGCAATCAGCGCCACCGATCCCTACACATCCGAAAACCAATGTGATCTCGCTCTTCAGCGATACCTACCCAAGCATCACCGTAGACACTTGGTCGGCGGCTTGGGACCAAGCTGATGTTGAAGTGAAAAAGTTCGGTCCCATGAGCTTGCTGCTCTACACGAACCTAGTGACTGCTGGGATGGTCTTTCAGACCAAGCAGGTCGATGCCAGCAAGATGACCTATCTGCATATGGACATCTGGAGCGCCAACGCGAACGTGTTGAAGATTGAGTTGGTGGATTTTGGTCCCAACGGGGCCTACAAAGGCGGGGATGACTCCTCGAGCACCGTGACCATCGACGCCAATTCCACCCCTGCATTGAAGAAAAAGACTTGGATGTCCATCGATCTGCCACTGTCCAAATTTACCGGACTGAACGGAATGGCCAACCTGGCTCAAATGGTGCTGACCTCCAATAAATCAAAGGTCTACGTCGACAACATCTTCTTTTACAAGCTCGGTGGCGGAGGCGGCCAACCGCCACAGCCGGCGACCTCACCACAATCACCGGCGCCTTCTCCAACGATTGCTGGACCTGACGTGATCAGCCTGTTCAGCGACAGTTACAGCAACACAAAGGTCGACTCCTGGTCGGCCGCTTGGGATCAAGCCGACGTCACCGAGACCAGCGTCAATCAAAACAAAATGAAGAAGTACACAAAGCTCGTCACGGCTGGGGTGGTATTCGACAGTCAGCCGATCAACGCATCGAGCATGAGTAAGTTGCACCTGGACGTCTGGACGGTCGACGCCAAAGAACTCAAGATCAAGCTGATCGACTTCGGACAAGACGGTAAATACCAAGGCGGGGATGACTCAGAACACGAGGTCGTCTTCGACAGCAAGAGCGTGCCGAAGCTCGACAAAAGCCAATGGGTCGGACTCGACCTCGACCTGTCGTCGATGATCGGTCTCAAGAGTACGAAAAAGCTTGGCAGAATCCTCATCTCGTCGAACAACTCAACGGTCTTCGTCGACAATGTGTACTTCCACAAAACCGGCGGTGGCGGCGGCAATGGTAGTGGACTCGCTCCCACCTCAGCAGCTCCGAAATCGACGATCAAACCCTCAAAGGTCAAAGCCTTGTACAGCAACATGTACCCAATGGAGGTCAAGGTCGACACCTGGTCGGCAGCTTGGGATAACGCGGACGTCAGTGACGAAAATGTCGGCCCCGACGACGTAAAGAAGTACACCAAACTCATCAATGCAGGCATCGAGTTCACCAAGCAGCCACTGGACGCCGGCAAGCTGACGCACATGCACATCGACGTGTGGACGCCCAATGCCACCTACCTGAAAATTAAGCTCGTCGACTTCGGTAACGACGGTAAATACAAGGGCGGCGATGACTCCGAAGGGGAGTTGACCTTCTCGGCAAGCTCGACCCCGAAGCTTTCGACGGGTCAATGGATATCGATGAATATTCCAATGCAGAGCTTCAAGGGGCTGCAAGGAAAGAGCTCGCTGGCGCAGATTGTCCTGTCTTCGGCTGGAGCGACGGTCTATGTCGACAACCTGTTCTTCTTCAACGGAGAGGCGGAGGCCGAGTCGGGTCCAAGTTCGCCGGCTCCGACACCTACGTTGGCTGAGGCCAAAGTCATCTCGCTCTTTAGCGACGCCTACCAGAACTCCACAGTCGACACGTGGTCAGCGAGTTGGGACAAGGCCGACTTTCAGAAAAAGAGCTATGGGCCACACAACATGCTCATCTACAGCAATCTGCAGTACGCAGGGATTGTCTTTGAGAGCAAAAAAATCAACGCCAACAATATGAAATATTTACATATCGATATCTGGACGGCGGATGCGAAGACCTTCAAGGTCAAGCTCATCGATTTCGGTAAAGACGCTAAATACTTAGGTGGAGATGACTCCGAGGGTGAGGTGAGCTTCACTTCGCAGACCAACCCAGCGTTGACTCAAGGATCGTGGCAGAGCTTTGAGATCCCGTTGAACAAGTTTACGGGTCTGAACGCGATGAGCAACCTCGCTCAGATGGTGCTCTCATCGAGCAACTCCATCGTGTGGGTCGACAACATCTACTTCCACAACTAAAGGCCCTGCCCCTCACCGAAGGACTCCCCCGTAGATTGGATGATCTATGGGGGACCTTCACGCCGAGGGGGGCTGAGATAAAGCCTCAAATCCAGCCGACTCAATGATGGCGCTCACCTGCTCGACAGACAGACGGCCAGAGACGATTGCTTTCGCCTCATCGAGGACCACAGACGCGGAGTCAACTCCCTCGCTCTTGTTCAAGGCTCGCTCGAGACGTGATGAACAGCCGCCGCAGGTCATCCCTTGGACTCGCACTTCGACCGTCAAGGCCGACTGCCGCCGGCTACCTAACCTTTGCGAGATGGTCGCCTGTAGACTCTCGTACGCAAACCAGCTGAGCATTACAAGCAAGACCACGGCGCTCGCATCGATCCACCAATGTGACGTCTGTTCATGGGCGTGCACAGTGATATCGCTCACGAAAGACTGGGCAAAATTAGCATCGAAAACGAGCCCAAAAGCAACGCTCCCCACCACGATTGTCGTCACGTAGATGAACAAGGTTCGGCGACCAAATGTACGACCTACCGCGCCCAGAGTGGCAACATTGGTGGCAGGACCAGCCATCAAGAAAACCAGTGCAGCCCCGAGCGGCAAACCAGCCTGAACCAACGCTGCAGCAATGGGAACAGAGGCCGTTGCGCAGACGTACAGGGGTAAAGACAGCGAGAGCGCAGCGACCATGGCGACCCAAGGAGAATCGAGCCCGTATCCAGTTAACCCCTCGTTTGGTAGCCAGGTCGACAGCGCCGCCGACACGACCACGCCGATGACAAGCCAGCCCCACACCATCCTGAGCATCTCCAAAGCGTGCTCAACCATCTGCCGAGCCGTTGGGCGCGGTTTGGGCTGGTCGGGAACCGAGATTCGCTGAGTCGATGACGCCTTCAAGTCCACCCACCAGCCACTGATGAGTCCAGTAACCAACGCGGCAATGACCTTGAACAAGGCAAAAGGCACACCCAACATTCCGGCAGACACGAGCACAGAGTCGACTCCGGTCTGGGGCGTCGCCGTCAAAAAGCCGACTGCTGCGCCATCGCTAGCTCCAGACTCTTTGAGGCCCAGACCTGCTGGGATGACGCCACACGAGCAAAGAGGCAAAGGCACACCCAGCAACACTGCTTTGACGACACCAAAGCGTCCGCGAAGATGTCTCTCGATAAAACCTGGCGCAAAGAGGCCGTGTAGCGCACCAGCGACGACGGCTCCAAGCAACACCCACGGAGCCAATGCGCAGGTCACCGACCAGCAGTTCACAATAAGTTCGTTCATGGAGTTGCCCTCGCATCACATTCCGAGCGGAGTCAAACGCTACCAGACAATGTGCGGTTGTGGGTCTTTTCCGTGATCAACACATCTCGTCTGTGCGGCCTTATTACAAAGAGTCGAGTCGCTCGATCCAAATGGACTCGTTTGCAGACGATTGCGACCGCAGGTGATTCGTATTTTCGCATACCTTTCATCCGCGGCATACGCTACACTCTTGCGGACACACGTGGAGGTGCTTCGATGATAGCCAAAAATAGAGGCTATGCTTTTGTCGGGTTCATGGTTTTCGCATTCGCTGCGAGTGGCTTGATGGGCTGTGGCTCAGACGCCGTGGTGGCTGGCCCCAACCTCACGAAAGTAGATGCAAGCACAGACGATGACGGCGGAGCTCAGGCAGACAACGCGCAGTGCGCCTCCGATCAGTGCGCAATCGACGAGCAATGCATCGATGACGGGCAGTCAAACCCTGACAACCCCTGTGAAATCTGCCGGACGTTAGTCGCTGTCGAGCAGTGGACAGCCGATGACTCTGCGAGCTGCGATGACGGAGATGCTTGTACAGACGTCGACACCTGCAATGCGGGCCAATGCGTCGGTAAATCAAGTCTTTGTGATGATGCAAACCCGTGTACGGATGACACCTGCAAGGCCGACGGAGGCTGTCTAAGCACAGCGAATCAAGCGCCTTGTTCAGACGGCGATATCTGCACGATTGGCGATAGTTGTGACAACTCGACCTGCAAAGCTGGCAAGGCGCGCTCGTGTGATGACGGCAACGTCTGTACTGAGGGTAGCTGTGAGTCTGGCAAAGGATGTGTTCAGGCTGCAAAGACGGTCACATGCGACGATGGCAACGCCTGCTCCGAAGCCGACACCTGCACAGCTGGGGTTTGCAAAGCGGGCAACGTGAAATCCTGCGATGACAACGATGTATGCACTGTGGACGCATGTGATCCCCTCCAAGGCTGCATCAGCGAGTCGCTGACGGAGTTGTGCGAAGACAACAACGTGTGCACCGATGACTCCTGCGATTCAGTCAAAGGGTGCGTTTACGGTCTGAACACCAAGCCCTGTGACGACAACAATCTGTGCACCACGACGGACATGTGTGGTGGCGGAGTGTGTAAGGGCCAAGCTGTGTCGAGCAGCGACGGAAACCCGTGTACGGATGATAGTTGTGATCCCATCAAAGGTGTGACCAACGTCGCCAATAACCTACCATGCGACGATGGCGACAAGTGCAGCCTCAATGACACGTGTGCCAAGTCCAAGTGTGTGGCTGGAGCGGAGTCGCCAAAATGCGACGACAACAACTTGTGCACCAATGACAGCTGCACGCCCAAAGATGGCTGTGTACAGATCCCCAATAGCTTGGCGTGTAACGACGACGACGCCTGTACAGACAAGGACTTCTGTAACGCCACTAAGTGCCAAGGCCAAGCGATCACCTGCGACGACAAAAACGCCTGCACCGCTGACAGTTGTGATGCCAAGAAAGGCTGCGTTTTCACAATCAAGGTTACAAACGCTTGCCGCCCCAATATCAGCGTCGACTTCCCGCCGCGTGGAGCGACCATCAAGAGCTCCATCGGCTTCATCGAGGTCAAAGGCTCGGTCAAGTCGGGAGCAGGTCCGATTAAGAGCCTGACGCTCAACGGCGGTAAGCTCACCGTCAAGGCGGACGGCAGCTTCAAAAAAGTCATTCAAGTGACCTCAGGTGGAAACACCTTGGTGTTTGTGGCCAAGGACAGCCTGGGCACAGAGCGCAAGCGCGTCCAAGCCTTCTTGTGGTCAAACAACTATCGCAAGCCAATCGCAGCTAAGGTCATGAGCGGTGCTACGGATCCGGGGATTGCGTACTACTTGAGTAAGCAAGCGATCGACGACGGCAAGCATGACTTGCCGCCTAATGACTTAGCGACGATCTTTGAGATCTTCATGCAGAGCTTTGATATTGGCGCCATCCTGCCCAGTCCGGCTTATGATCAAGGGGGCTTGAAGGTCACGCTGAGTAATCTGAAATACGGCAAGGCCAAGGTCTCTATGAGCCCTGTGCCTGGCGCTTTCCGACTGGTCGCGACGGTGCCCAACTTAACGAGTGATCTCAAAGCTCAGTTTGGATGGTTCTCACCGAACGGAAAACTCACCATCAAAGCCATTAAGATCGAAGCCGACGTCGTGCCGACCGTAGTCAACTACAAGCTCGTCGTCGATTTGAAAAACGTAAAGATCAGCCTCGATGGTTTTGACATCAAGCTGTCGGGACTCGCGAGTTTGCTCAACGGCATCGTCGCGGGGCTAAAAGATACCTTCGTCACCTCACTTCAGACCTCATTTGCCGACACCATCAAAAAAGAGATCGGCCCCGTTGTGGCTAGCGCCTTTTCAGCCCTCGCCATTTCTTTTCCATTCGCGATTCCGGCGCTAGATGGTTCAAACGAGGTCATCCAGGCTGACGTCAAAACGGACTTCTCAAAGGTCAGTATAGACGACAAGGGCTCCGTGTTCTGGCTACGAGCGCAAGGCTCATCGAAGAAATCTAACACGGTCGACAATCTAGGGATTCCCGACCGCATCGGCTGTGGAACCGGAATTCAAGAGGTGGTAGTGCCCCAAAAGGATCCGCTGGAGTTGACGCTAAGTGACGACACGCTCAATCAAGTCATGTATGCGCTTTGGCTCGGAGGCATGCTTGAGTTCACCATCCCCGCATCATTTCTCGGTCAAGTTGACTTGACACAGTACGGCGTCACCAACTTGAAGATGAAAGCCAAGGCCCTGCTTGCTCCCACGGTGAGCGACTGCAATCCAAAGAAAGAGCTACAAGCACACATCGGCGACATGCTGATTGAAGCGAGTATGGAGCTGCTTGGTCAAAAGCTAGACGTCGAGCTGTGGATCACCGTTGCCATCGGCGTAGACGTCAAACTCGCGAAAAATGCGAAAGGTAACTCTGAGCTCAGTATTGGGCTAACCGAAGTCAAGAGTCTGGATATTGAAGCGAACATCAAGCAGGACAACTTGATTGGGTCCGAAACAGTCATTGCCGGACTGGTCGGTGACAATCTCGTCTCCGGTCTCCTCGGCTCGCTTGGCGGTGGTGCTCTTGGAAGCTTCGAGCTCCCAACCATCGATCTGAGCGGAGCGGTCAAGGGATTGCCACCAGGTACCGGGATCGCCATCGCGCCGAAGACTATTGTACGCAAAGCGGGTAACACCATCGTCGGAGGGGCGTTGAAATGAGGAGCATACTGACCAAGTTTGGAATCCTCGGCATCGCGATGCTTGTCGCTGGCTGCGGCTCCGTCGTGGACGAGCCACTCTCTGGGGACTCGACGGTTGACGCTCAGAGCGTCGACGCGAGCGCCGCGAACGTGTCTCCGGCCAACCCTTGCAGTGCTAACGAAGACTGTGACGACAAACTCAGTTGCACCACGGACACTTGTTCTGAACAAGGGCTATGTCAGTGGCAACTAACGGCTGAGACCTGTCTGATTGGCAACGTTTGCTATAGCCAAGGCGACGGCTCTCCCTCACAAACCTGTCGGGTGTGTGACGCAAGTAAAGACCCCAACGACTGGACCATCGCGCCAGGAGAGACGGCGTGTGATGACGGCACCAAATGCAGCCTAGAAGGTCAATGTGACGATGCTGGGGATTGTCAGACTCAGCCGATCCCTTGCAACGACAACAACCCGTGTACGACCGACAGTTGCACACCAGGGATCGGCTGCGTGTATCCGCCGACAGGTGTCACCGAGTGTGATGATGCCAACCCATGTACCAGCGATGACGGATGCACCGACGGACAGTGCGTTGGCACTACCTTTGAGTGCGATGACGCCAACCCGTGCACCATAGATGCATGCGATCCAGCTCTAGGCTGCACCGAAACCAACAACACAGAGCCCTGTGATGACGGCGATGCGTGCACGGCTGACGACGCGTGCGCTGACGGCGCTTGTACCAGTCAAGGGCCAACGAACTGTGACGACGGTAACGCATGCACCATCGATAGCTGCAACAAACTCGCAGGCTGCTCGCATTTGCCCACGCAAAACGCGTGTTGCACCGGGCAGACCTCTA
>PBTG01000072.1 GCA_002726535.1 Myxococcales bacterium
CGAGGAGGCTCCAAGTCCCGGGCTCAACCCCGAGACTCGCGATGAGATCTGCGCACAGGCGGTCAAGCTCGTCTCGTCTATCGACTACGTTGGCGCTGGCACGGTCGAATTTTTAGTCGATGACGCCAGCGGCGAGCACTTTTTCCTTGAGGTCAACGCCCGCATCCAGGTCGAGCACCCAGTTACGGAGTTGGTGACGAGGGTCGATTTGGTCCAAGCTCAACTACGGGTAGCCATGGGAGAGCCTCTTGCTTGGACACAAGATCAGATTGAAGTTCGCGGCCACGCGGTTGAGGTGCGACTCTGCGCTGAAGACCCTCAGGATGATCATCGCCCCCAGGCGGGACCGATCCTGACATGGCGTCCACCCGATGGGATTCGGGTCGACAGCGCCCTCAACGCCGTTGATGAAGTCTCCGTCTACTATGACTCGATGGTCGCCAAACTGATCGCGTTCGGAGCAGACCGCGCGACTGCGATTCGCAAGTTGCGGCGAGCACTTGATGAAACAGAGCTCTATGGCATCGCCAATAATCAGGCGTTTTTAGCGGCTGTGCTCGACCATTCGGCCTTTCGGGCTGGTCATACGACGACGCAGTTCCTGATTGAACACAAGATCGCGCCCCAACAGTCAGCCCTGTCGCCGTCGTGGTATGTAGCGGCTGCTTTGGTTCGCAACGCGCAACCCGTCTCACGGCGCTGGCGAAGCAATCCAAGCCGAGCCGACGTGACGGTGATCGAAAGAACCAACGGCGAGTTTGCCCACGTCTACCTGGAGCAGCTGGACGCCGACACCTGGCGTTTTGCCGTCGATCAGGACCCCGAGCCAGCGCTGCACGCGCCGATGCTCGCCGATCAGCGCGTGCAGATTCTCGGTCAGGGACAGGGCTGGATCCGTCTCGAGATATCGGGGTTTGTTCAGACCTACAGAGTCACAGATGTCGAGGCAGGTCTTTGGATTCAGAGACCCGGTCATTGTGCGGAGCGGCTCCAGGAGGGCACGCTGCTGCCTGCTCCCGAAGTGGAGCAACTCGATGAAGGCGCCGTGGTGGCTCCCAGCGCTGCGATGGTGACACAAGTCCACGTTCAATCTGGCCAGACGATCGACGAGGGCGCTGCCTTGGTAACAGTCGAGGCGATGAAAATGCTCACCGTGCTCAAAGCTCCGCGGGCTGGCACCATCGAAGCGGTCAATTGCGCCCAAGGCGACAATGTCAGTTCTGGTCAGGTGTTGGTGGAGTTGAGCGCAGAGGATGACGAGACACCCTAATCTCCGCCACCCATCAGGGAGGTGTGGTGACAGATCCTTCGCGGAAAAAATCGTCCTTGGAGTTACATTGCGAAACGGCACACTTTCATCGGCTTTTGGGGTGGTGCTCTTCGGGCTCGTCGCGATTGGTTGCTCGAGTCCTGCTGGGTCAGCGGGCTCGCCGAACGTACAAAATAACGACATCACCTCCCTTGACGTCACCCGACAAGCGGACACCTCATCACCAGATGGCTCATCATCAGATGGGGCGATGGTCGACAGCACAGGTAGACAAACAGACTCTGAGAACTCCGCAGCCAAGCAGCCAAATATCTTGGTTATCATTTTAGACGATTACGGTTGGGATGCCTCACCTTGCCATGATGTCGCCAAGACCGTCGCTAAAGCCCCGAATATCAAAAAGCTCTGTGACACTGGCGTGATCTTCGACAACACCTGGTCGGCGCCGACCTGCTCGCCAACCAGAGCGGCGATCTTGACCGGCCGGCACGGATTTCGAAATGGCATCGGCGCTCAGTTGACCAGCAACAAACACCCTGGACTTTCTTTGACCGAGATTACGCTGCCTATGGCGATCGAAAAGGGATTGCCGGGGGTGTACGCCAACGCATGCATTGGCAAATGGCACTTGGGCGGAACCTCCAACGGGCTCCTCAATAGTCCCAATAAGTTGGGGTTTTCTCACTATTCAGGGTTAATCCAAGGTGCAGTGCAGAACTACTTTTCCTGGCAGCGTGTAGTCAACGGCGTCAAGCAGCAGAGCAAGGTCTGGGTACCCACGCAAAACGTCAATGATGCCATCGATTGGCTCAAGAGCGGGCAAAGTCAAAATAAGCCCTTTTTCTTGTGGGTCGCTTTTAACGCTCCGCACTCTCCGTTTCATGTCCCACCCGCAGACCTTCACACGGCCGAAGGGCTTAGTCAGCAACCGCCCAAAAATCCCATCGCGCACTACCAAGCGATGATTGAGGCCACTGACACCGAGATCGGTCGCTTGCTGAGTCAAGTTGGTGAGGACAAGCTTGCCAATACCTACATCATCTTTTTGGGCGACAATGGCACGCCAAACGCCGTGGTTCAGGATCCCATCACCAAGGGACGGGCTAAGGGCAGTCTGTATCAAGGAGGCATCCGTGTGCCCATGGCGATCAGCGGTCCGATGGTGACCCAGCCAGGGCGCACCGACGCCATGGTTCATGTCCTCGATTTGTTCGCCACCATCTTAGAGTTGGTCGACGTTGACCCCAAGGTCGTAGTCCCGGACGATCGGATCGTCGACAGCATCTCACTCGTGCCCTATCTCGCCGACCCAATGCGGAGTTCTCTGCGAACGTTGTTGATGTCTGAACTTTTTGACTCGCCGACAGATTCTGATGGCAAGGCCATCCGCAATGCGACGCACAAACTCATCCGTTATGATGAGGGTGGAACCGAGCTCTTTGACTTGAGCCAGGACCCTTGGGAGGGCAACGACCTCTGGGCCAAACCGGGTTCTCGGAGTGCTGAAGCTATCGCCCAACACAAGAGTCTGAGCGACGCTCTGGATGGACTGTTGGCTACGAAAAGCAATTGAAATCAGAGCAGTTTGATGAACATCGATGATGTTGAATAGCGTCCAAGCTTAGATCGTTTAGAGCCTGTGCGCGTCTGTGCCCTAAAGCGGGGCCCAATGGCGTGGCCGATGCGTACAGGGGGCTTTATGGACAATGTCTTCGCCAGCACCGATGGAGCCGTCACTGAGCGGATCTCACATGCAAAACGTGGGTTTGTGACCGAGGCAATGATGCGCTGGTTGTGGGCTATAGTAGCGATCCTTGTGTGTGTGTCGTTGCCAATCAGAGTCGAGGCACAATCAGCTGTCGCCACACGCCACGGCACAGAGCCGAACAGCCATGACGTAGCGGGCATTGAGGTGATCAGCGACGCGAGTCGCGTGCCCAGCTGGGTCCAGTGTACGGCTGTGAAGCGTCGACACCTGCCTAGAGCGCATGCTGCGCTTTATCAGTTTGTATCCAAATACAACGCAGCGGCCAGGAGCGCTCTTCGCCGGGTGGTTCTATGCGACCGACTTGGCACGGGCGACAACCAATGGATCCGCGGTGTCTATGACGTCGAGTCCGCATCGATCATGGTCGAGGTCGATGACTTCGACGACACGCTTTATGTTCTGCATCATGAGTTTTCGAGCTTGTTGATGTTGGCTTCGGGAGACATGTCGGCGTTTCGCGCGCTTTGGCGTCGGCATAGCCAAGGCGTCTACAACGCTGGTTTCCAACTAGCGGCCCGTCAAGACTGGAAGCCGAATCCAGAACTCTACCGGCGCGGCTTTTTGCATGCCTACAGCGCGACCTCTTTTGAAAACGACCTCAACGTGATGGTCGCCTTCGTCATGTCGGATTACCTCCAGTCACGTTTGCATGCTGCGAGTCGCTTCGCGGCGATTCGAGCCAAGGTTGAACTGGCTGAGGATTTCCTCAAACGTTGGACACGTCCTTTGAACGTCGCTGAGCGTAAAGTCGACTGATCTTCGACGCCTTTCGGTACTGCAAGACCAGGGCGCAGTGCAGCAATGGCGGGGGGCAGACTTCTTGGATTGTGTTGCGTATGATTGCAGCGAAGCATCTCGCCCGAGGAGTCAATAGATGTCCGATCCCAACCAGCCGGCAATCATTTCCTGCGCTTTGACTGGAGTCCTCACGGACCCAAAACGCCACCCTGTGCCGGTCACACCGAAAGAGATGGCAGATGAGGCTGAGCGCGCTTTCAACGCTGGCGCTACGATCGTTCACCTGCATTTTCGAGATCAACGAGAGGGTTTGGGTCATCTCCCCACCTGGGATCCAGGGATCGCGCTGGAGATCTCAAACGCGATTCGACAACGTTGTCCAGAGCTTCTTTTGAACTTCAGTACAGGCGTGATGGGCGAAGATATTAGCGCCCCCGTGAGTTGTCTGGCAGCGGGCAAACCGGAAATTGCCGCATTGAATGCGGGCTCGCTCAACTACCTCAAGCTTCGGAGCAACGGCGAATGGGCCTGGTTCCCGTTGCTCTTCGCCAATCCAGTGGAAAAAATTGCCGCATTCGTTGAGGCCATGCAGGAGCATGGGGTGATCCCCGAATGTGAGTGTTTCGACACAGGCATTATTCGCAGCGTTGGGATGTTCTACAAGGCGGGATTGCTGACCGATCCATTGCATGTGAGCTTGGTGATGGGCGTCGCCTCAGGAATGCCAGCCAAAAAAGAGTGGCTACCGCTTCTGATTGCGGAGCTGCCCGAGCAGGCCCACTGGCAGACGATTGTCATCGGACGCCAAGAGGTGTGGGATGTACATCGAGCCTCTGCAGAACTCGGCGGGCATTTGAGGACGGGGCTTGAGGATACCTTTTATCTGCCCTCTGGTGAGCGAGCGACCAGCAACGGCCAATTGATTGAAGCACTGGTTCAGACTGCACGTGACGCGGGCAGACGGATCGCGACTCCAGCTCAAACGCGAGCGAGCTTCGGGTTGGCTTAGGTCTCAGAGCCGCCAGCCTGCATCTATTTGCCGACTTTTTGCCCGTCACGTAAGCCGGCAAACTCACGATCGGTTCGCAACCATCGGTCGAGGTGACCAAAGGTCCCGAAAGCCTCGCGTGAGCGAAAATGATGCCAATCATGATGAACCGGTGAACTGATCCATGGGATGGCGTAGCCGCTGTGATGAGCGACAAAGGTGTAGGTGCCAAGCAACGTGTAGACGTAAATCGTAAACACAGAGGGCGCCAGCAAGATCACGCCAAATGCCATGGTCCCGAAGTTGCCGACCAAAAATTCAAACCAGTGCGCATATTCGGCGGCCACGGCTGTCGTACTGCGAAATTCATGATGCACCCGATGGACCCGCTTCATCCACCAGGGACGATGCAAGAGTCGATGAGAGGTGTAGAAGTAGGTCGCACTGCAAAGGGTCAGGCCAGCCATCATCGCCCAAAGCTGTAGGGCAGAAGGCAACTCACTCATCCGCTGCCATCCCCGCGCTTGCAATAAGCCCCAGATGGCAAAGAGCACGACCGGCGACCAAAAGAGTTGATTGAGCGCCACCACACGCCGGACTCTGGCCGCCGGTGGCCGTCGCTTTTCATCAGACTGGATGCGATATTTGGCGATCCATGAGCGGTCGCCTCGACGAGCGGCCCACGCGAACGCAGCCACCATGGACCAAAATACGACGCCATGGATGACAAAAACAGCGCCTACGAAGCGCCACCAACTCGGCTGGCCGAGCACGAAGTCCGTCCATCTGTCACGAAGCCACGGTTGCTCGACAGCCACCGAAGCCAAAGCGAGCACCACCAAGGCGGCGCTGTGTTGCGTCCACGGCGCTGTCGAGTACCGAAAGCTCATGGCTCGATGCAATCCCGTGTGCCGAAGATCCAACGAGTCAAGTCAAGGGCTTCACCAACTTGGTGAGGGAGAGCTTGAGTCTGAGTTGTGCTCACGATTTTACGAGCGTCGCGCCAGTCTCAACTTCCATCATCATGCCGTCTTTGAGACGACAAAAGCTGAGCACGGCTTCGATGCTTCCGTCAGGAAAATCGATGATGGAATGCTCGACCATCACCTCGTTGTTTTCGTAAAGGCAACGGTGATCCCGCATTTTCACTGCGCCGCTCGCGAACATCTGCGTGAACATGGCGAGGACCTCTTGTTTGTTCATCTTCGTCCGTGATTGATGGCGGATGAATTTGTAATCTGCATGAATACAGGCTGCGACGGCATCGATGTCCTGGGATTCCATCGCTTCGGACCACTTCGTAAAAAATGACATCTCATCTCCTTGCATGGTGCTGTTGGGTTGGCTCGATGGCTTGTACGCCAGCGAAGCCGCATCACTGGGCCAGAATCGAGGTCACCATAGCAGAGATGGCTCGATTGGGCTGGCTTTGACCGGTAAACAGTGAGCAACGCTGTGGTTTCGACAGCAAATTTTGAGGAGTTCGCTTCGTCATTCGCGACTCAGCAAATCACCGCATTACATCAAGACATTGTTGACTGGTTCGATGGGCGGTGGGAGGTCGGTCTCTCCCAAGATCTCTCGCATGTCGATCTCAATGGTTCGGCAAATCGCTGTCATCGCCACGTCGTGAACGAAGTTGTCGAAGGGATCTTCGGTGTAGCGGCCCACCTGTTCTAGGGCCATGAAAATCCAGCCAGTTAGCACCGACATGGGGATCGTCCACCACTGCAAATTTGCGACGAACCCGAAAGGCAGCAAGAGGATGAAGATCCACACAAAGACCCCAGTGAAAAACGAGTATTGGCGTGGTAGAGGCGTGCTCTTGATGCGCTCACACTTGCCCTGCAACTCGTAAAATTGCTCCAGGGTGTCGAGCAATGCGACGTGGCGATACGAGTCGATCCAACCGGCGTTGTTGGCGTCCATCAAACGGCGGATACTCTGGCCGTTGATTTGTGAGGCGCGGTTTTTCCACACAGCGAGCATTTCAGCTTCGTGCTCCGGTAAAAAGGACCGCACTTCGTCCCAGTCGTCTTGACCGCGCAATTGGATGCGCAGCGCATTTAGAAAGGCAATCTGGCGGTACACCAACTCACGCTGCAGATCTTTGACCTGCTTTTGCTCAGCGACATCGTAGACCATGCAAGTGTTGACCTGAGCAGCCCAATGGCGGCTCTGGTTCACCAACCCTCCCCAGATCTTGCGCGCTTCCCACCATCGTTCATACGCAGAATTATTCCGAAAGCCCAATAAGATGGCCATGGCCGTACCTACGGTACTGAGCGGTAAAAAGGGAATCGCGATGTCTGTGACGTCTGCTTCGATGTAGAGCAGACAAACCGAGGTTGATACGACAGTGAAGAGCAGAACCTGTCGCCAGCCGAACTTTATGAGTCCACGAAGGGTGATGGTGCGGGCTAAATACATGTCTCGTTCTCACAGACAATCTATCGAGGATAGAGTTAACGGTTAAGGTCGACTACTCCTTTGGATACCGCTGAGGTTGCCCAGCGACACTTGTACAACGCCTGCTCTATTCTTTGCCTCAAGATGCGCGTCGCCGCAATAGTTCGTAGCCCATTGTCGTTTTTTGTACGAGAAGAGAACTCGTATTATTCGAACTTTGGAGGTGAAATTGTTGTCCAACTTGAATCGTTCAGATGGAAAAACTCTGCACCCACGAAGGGCAGTATCAGCCAGGCATTACG
>PBTG01000007.1 GCA_002726535.1 Myxococcales bacterium
CCGGACCGCCCCATGGACCCGATCGAGTGCGCAAGCGCACCGCACATCGGAGGACACAATGCAGTGGTTTTACGAACGCGATGGCAAGGCTGCAGGCCCCGTAACAGAGGGCCAACTCCAAGCGATGGTCGACGCCGAAACGATCCATGAAGATACGCTGATCTGGTGCGACGGCCTCGAAGACTGGATCACCTTCGAGCAAGCCTGCGAAGCCGAATGGGAGTTCGAACAAGACGGGCACGCCCCTCGGGGGCTCTCCGCTGAAAACACCGACCATCCAGGGACAACACAAACGAACCAGCACGAATTTTCTGCTCGAGGCGACCGGCGAGCGAAAGATTCTGACGCCTCTGCAGGCTCGCCGAACTGGCTCATGATCGGCGCCGCAGCGCTCGTCGGCGTGATTGCCCTTGGATTTGGGCTCACGCAATCGCAAAGCGAGACAGACACTGCAGTTGCGGTCAGAGCCAAAGCCGATCCAGTGAAGGCGGCGGCTGCAGCCATCGCGGGCAAGCGAGAGAGAGCCGCACTTCGCAAGGCCGAAGCAGCTGTCGCAAAAGCAGCCAAAGCTGTCGCTGCGGCAGCTGAAAACGAAGGCAGCGAAACAGAGGCGTTCGCAGAAAAACTTGCGGCGACAGCCGCTGCGCGAGCGATAAAGCCATCCTCACAACGCCCCACTGGCTCCATTGCGACCGTCAATGGCGTCTCGATCGACGCGTCAAAACTCAACACCGAACTCGACCAACTCAAGGCTCTCAGTCCAGGCAGTTTTGCCGCTCGCGCCAAGTACATTCGAGGCAAGATCGTCAGGAGCTTGATCAACGAGGAGGTCGTCCGCCAGGCCTTGACCAAAGAGCAACTAGAGGTCGCAGATGCCGAGGTCGAGAGCCAATATCGAGCGTATAAAAAACGGTTGGGCCGTGGCGACGCCGCACGATTTGCAAGGCGACTGGCGATCTCTGGCAAAACCGAAGGGGGCCTTCGTAGAGAGCTACACACCATGATTGGAGCCGGGAAAATCGCACAAAATCGAGGCGATGGTCGGCAAATCCGAAAAGCGAGCACACCGAGTCAAAAGACTCTCTTCATCGCTCGTTTGGGTCGCATAACGCTGACAAAACTCAAACGTGAAGCGCAAATCAAGGTCTTGTTGCCTGACGCCGCCGACGAGGGGCCAGCAGGTCAGGTCATCGCTGCGCCATCTTCCAAGCGCGGCAAAGCTGCGGGTAGCCCCTGCAAATTCAGCTTCGATTGTGCGTCGAAAACATGCGTCAACGGTTCGTGCTCGGATAAAAGTGCCAGGTCAGCCTGTAAATACAGTTTCCAGTGTGCGTCGAAAAAATGTGTCAACGGTTCGTGCTCTGATGGAAGCGCCGGAGCGGCTTGCAAATTCAGTTTCCAGTGCACATCGAAGAGTTGTGTCAATGGAGTCTGCTCTGACGGTCGATCAGGCTCAGCCTGCAAGTATGGATTTCAATGCAAAGACTCCAAACGCTGTGAAAAGGGTCGCTGCAAATGATGAGGTGAAGTGTGAGTAAAGCGACAGAATGAAGGCCCAGGTCTTTACTTCGACGCTCATCTACATCCACCATCGGCCCCAAACACGACACACGCGTGACGTCGACTCCCATCTATTCGCCAACTGAAGGAGGCTTTCATGCCAGCGCTCTTGTCCGTTACTGTCAAAGTCAAAAATCCCGACCGATTGAAGGAGTACATCAGCCAGGTTCCTGGTACGATGGCGCCCTTTTCAGCGAAAATGATTGGTCGCGGAAAAGTCGCCAAATCCTTAGACGGCGAGCGTAGCCACCACATCGAAGCCCTCTTTGAGTTTCCTGACGCTGCAGCTATCGACGGCTGGTACAACTCCGATGCCTATCAAGCCATTATCCCGCTACGAAACCAGGTCTGTGAGATGACGCTCGCTGTGCTCGATCCCTTTTAGAGGCCGAAGGTGCCCAGCACATTGAGCCGCAAAACCACCGAGGAGGCGCTGTCATGAATCACTATTTTCAAAGCCTTTTGGCGAGGCCGAATACACCGCCCACACGTCTGAGCCTCTTTACCGAGCGCTGCGGGTACTTTTACGCAGTGCTGGGCTTTTCCTTTCTCTTTGCTCCAAACGCGCAAGCAGCGCTGGGTCTATTGCCGCCCTTTTCGGGCCAAGAAGAGGGGCTATACCGGCTGATAGGCCTCGCACTCGGGTTTATCGGCTACTTTTACATCTTCGGCGGGCGCGGACAGTCCAAGACTTTTGGCCTGGCTACGGTGCTCGATCGACTCGTCGTCCCCTTTTTGGGGCTCTACATCTATCTGTCTAGCAGCATCGAAGTGATGATCGTCCTGCCTTTGTGCATCATCGATCCAATCCTGGGCGCGACGGCCTATTGGCTGTGGCGCAAAGATGAAGCGGACGCACAGGGCTAAAGCCCTTGGACAAATCTGGCGCTCGACCGCTGTCCGACTTGTTTGACAGCGTCGCCACACAGATTCGGTTTTTCCCGTTCTTAAATGCAGATGCCATCGTAATTATAAACACTTTGTCTTGAGCCAAAATTT
Source organism: Myxococcales bacterium (assembly GCA_002726535.1). Lineage (GTDB taxonomy): Bacteria > Myxococcota_A > UBA9042 > UBA9042 > UBA9042 > UBA9042. The sequence continues at coordinate 2,560 of PBTG01000007.1, forward strand.
ATGCCGCAATTCGGCAAAAATTTTGAGTTGGACATACGCACAGGGATCAGGTTCGATGTACCTATCGAAGGACATTGTCTGAGGACCTACGAAAATCTACTCGTAGGCGACCAGAGCACTGACCATGAACTCTGACCGCTTGGAGCCGTATTTAAGGATCCGAGCCGCAAGGCTGAACCCATGAATCCACTCGACCTCCCCTGCTGTCCACCTGCTCACAATCACCGATTGTTGGTGCTAGTTCTCTGTTTTTCGCTGCTCAGTGCTTGTGGAGATAGCGCCGGACCGGACGACAACATCGCGGTGGACGTAGGCGCTGTGGACGCCCAGGCCCTCGACACGGCCTCCCCACCGTTGGACAGTGGCGCCTCCGCGGTGGATATCGATGTGGCCCCAGAGCCTGACGCGCCAGCCGAAGACGTCGCAGCGCCAGACACCACACCCACTGACAGCGATGAGCCGGACTCAACGCAGTTGCCTGATGTCGGACCTGAAGACAGCATCGCCGATGCAGTGGCCCCAGCGTCCAAGCTCATTTGTGACCCTTGTATGGCAAACAGCGACTGTGAGCAGACCGCCGGCGATGGCGCCTTTTGTGTGAGCCACGGCCCGGCTGGCGCCTTTTGCGGAATCGCTTGCCAAGCTGACGCAGACTGCCCCTCGGACTACGCATGTGAAGATGTGACCGACGTCGACGACGCCAACGCCAAACAATGCGTGCCTATCGCTCCGGCCGGTGCTGCCGCGGGGAGCTACGGAGCCTGTGCTTGCAGCGCTGATGCGACTCAAAAGGGCCTCAAGACCAAGTGCTCATCGAGCGCCAAGGACGCTGACGGCAAGCTCATTGGCACCTGCTCAGGGATGCGCAGTTGCGGCCCCACTGGCCTGAGCGAATGCGATGCAACCGTGCCGACCGACGAGACCTGCAACCAACTCGACGATGACTGCGATGGGCAGACCGATGAGCCGCCCTGCGTCCTACCCGAGCCGGAGTGCACAAAAGGAGCTTGCTGTGACCTGAAGAGCCAAACCTTCAAGAGCGCCGGCACGAAATGTGGGGAAAAGAAGTCCAAGTACGGCTGCAATGCATCGGGCAGCTTGACCATCTCCACAGCACAACCGACCTGCTCCGGTACGGACACGGTCTGCAACGACAACGACGCGGACCTCAAATGGTCGCAGCCAATCATGAAGCAGTTCTGCAAGAATGCGTTTGAAAAATGCAACGCAGAAAAAGCGACCTGCGAACCGATCGCCAACGGCTGCGTCAGCGGTGGCTGCTGCGATACCAAAACCAAGACCTTCAAGGCCCAAGGTCAACAGTGCAGCACTTCACCGGCGAAGTGGACCCAAAAATGCGACGGCGACAAGATCGTGAAATCCGCCGAGCACAGCGGCTGCAGCGGCAAGAGTTCCAAATGTTCGAGCGATCCGGCGGACACCTACGTGAGCCCTTGGCAGGTGGTCAATGACTGCGCGAAGAACAAGTTGGTCTGCAAGACGACCACCCCGGGCAAACCTCAGTGCACTTCTGCTCAGCAGTGCACCAAGGGCACCTGCTGCGACATCAAAACGAAGCTCTTCAAGACAAAGGGAACCTCCTGCGGCGCCTCGCTCGCGAAGTACACCTGCGCGGCTGACGGCACGCTGTCCAAGTCCACGGCCACGCCGACGTGCAATGGGGCTTCAGACGCTTGCCAGGATTCGCCCTCGAAGCTGACTTGGAGCGCGGCACAGAAGGTCAAAACTTGCGGCGGTTCGACTCCGGTCTGCAACGCCAAGACCGGCACCTGCGATCCCAAGCCAGCCCAGTGCACCAGCGGTGGATGCTGCGACACCAAAACCAAAACGCTCCGCCTCAAGGGTAGCCAATGCACCACGGCGAGCGACTTCAAGTGGACCACCAAATGCGACGGCACCAAGGTCATCGCCGCGAAGATCTACCAAGGCTGCAGCGGTAAGAGCAGCACGTGCTCGAGCGACCAACTCGACGCCTACCAAACCCCATGGGTGACCACCAGCAACTGCGCCGATTCCAAAAAGGTCTGCCAGCAACCGGATCCGAACAAGTTCCCGATTTGCGTCGAGCCACCACAGTGCAAATCCGGAGCCTGCTGTGACCCGGTGAAAAAGGAGTTCAAAGCCAAGGGCAGCGTCTGCGGATTGAACACCGAAACCAAGTACACGTGTGACGCCAAAGGCAATGTCACCAAGGCCTCAGGAGCGCTGACCTGCAGCGGAACATCCACCATCTGTGGAGCCGTCGGGTCAGCGGTCAAATGGCAACCAGCAAAGCTATATGCCACCTGTGCAGCCGGCACCCAGACGTGCAATGCATCCACAGGCAAGTGCGACACAATCGCCGGCTCATGCAGCTCCGGAGGCTGCTGCGACGCGAAAAACAACAAGCTGCTATCCAAGGGGAGCAAATGCACCACTTCGCCGGACTGGAAAGTACAAAAATGCGACAAGGATAAGATCGTCAGCGCCACCCGCTACAAAGGTTGCGATGGCAAGAACTCGGTTTGCTCCAACCAGAGCCAGGACGACTACTACACCCCCTGGAAAACGGTCCAAGACTGCGGCGCCTCGAAGGGCACCTGCGCCAAAAACGGCAACAGCTACCAGTGCCAACAGTGCACAGAGGGCACCTGTTGCAACGTCGCCCTCAAGCTCTTCAAGCCGAGTTCCTCTACCTGCAGCAAGTCGACGACAAAGTTCAGCTGCGGAGCTACGGGCAACGTCATGAAGATGGTCTCTGACGCCGTCAAATGCAGCGGCACATCGAACCAATGCAACTCGGCGCCTGCTGATCTGAAGTGGACGACCACCCTGTTCAAAACCTGCAAGCCAGGCGAGCAGGTCTGCAACGCCAAGACCGGCACCTGCGACGCGGTTGTCAACGGCTGCGCCAGCGGACTGTGCTGCGATTTGGGTCAGAAAAAGTTCAAACTCAAAGGCACCAAGTGCGGCACCAAACCCCAGTACAAATACCAGTGCACAGGCTCGGACCTGGGCCGCGCGACGGGCTACGCCAACTGCAGCGGCAAGAGCGCCGAGTGCTCGTCGAGTTCTGACGCCATCGGCTACAGCGGCTACGTCTCCTTTAAGAAGTGCCTAGCGACCGAGGCCTGCAACGCCACCAAAGGTACATGCGACCCCATACCTGGAGCCTGCACCAGCGGCGGCTGCTGCGATCCGAAAACCAAAAAGGTCAACCTCAAAGGCAGCAAGTGCACCACCTCGACGCCCAAAACGGTGCTCAAGTGTGACGGCAATAAGATCTCAGAGTCGCAGGCCTTCCAGGGCTGCGATGGCAAGAACCCAACCTGCTCAACGCTGACGACGAACACCTACCAGAGCCCCTGGGTGGTCAAGACCGACTGCGCAAGCAGCAACAAAGTCTGCCAACAATCGAGTCCAAACACCTCGCCGATTTGTGCGGTCGCGCAGCAGTGCAAGTCAGGGCAATGCTGTGACCCGCAGACCAAACTCTTCAAATCCAAAGGCACAAAATGCGGCGCCAAAAATCAAGAGAAGTACGCCTGTGACGCCAAGGGCAACCTGACGGTGGCCAAAGGTCAGGCCACCTGTACCGGCGCCAGCGACGCCTGCAGCACCGCTGAGGCGGACGCCATCTGGGACAAGCCGCAAACCATCAAATTGTGCCAAGCAGGCGTCAGCACTTGTAACGCCAAAACAAAGACATGTGACCCAATCCCAGGTGGATGCGCCTCTGGAGGCTGTTGCGACCCCGCGACAAAGAAAGTTCGGGCTCAGGGGAGCAAGTGCACCACCGCATCGAGTTCGCCAGCCAAAAAGTGTGGCGCTGGCAAAGTGCTCACCTCGAATCGATTTTATGGCTGCGATGGCAAATCGAGCGCCTGCTCAAAAAATGTTGCCGATACCTACTATGACACTTGGAAAGTCCAGCAGGACTGCGCTGCGGAAAACGCAAGTTGCGTAAAAATCGGCAGCAACTACCAATGTCAACAGTGCTCCTCTGGGCTGTGCTGTGAGACCACTTCGAAGAAGTTCTCCAAGGCTGGCAAAACCTGTGGGGGCCTCAAATTCAAATACATGTGCGACACCAACGGCAACTTGAAACGAGCCTCCGCCTACCCCAAATGTAGCGGCAAATCAGCGAGCTGCAGTGAGGCCGACGCCGACCTGCAGTGGGGCACATTCGGTCCCTTTAAAAACTGCAAATCCAACGAGGTTTGTAACGTAAAGACGAAGTCTTGCGATGTCGTGACAGGCGCCTGCACACCCGGTGAGTGCTGCGATGCCAGCACCAAAAAGCACAAAGGCAAGGGCACTCAGTGCGGCGGCTTAAAGGTCAAATACCAGTGCAGCGGCTCCAACCTTGGCAAAGCGACGGGATACGGAGTCTGTACAGGCAGCAGCTCGACTTGCGCGAGCGGCACGACAGACGTCAACTGGAGCGGCTTCGTGTCGGTGAAAACATGCGCCGCCGACGAGGTCTGTAACGCCAAGACCGGCTCGTGCGATGCGGCGCCCAAGACCTGCACATCGGGTCTGTGCTGCAACGCAGCGACTAAGACCATCGCAACCAAAGGCACGACCTGCGGAGCCAAGCAATACAAGTACCAATGTAGCGGCTCCATTCTCGGGCGGGCAGTTGGGACCACCGCGTGTAACGGCGCGAGCACGACCTGCCCCTCAGGCGCGTCGGACATCTCATGGACGGGCTACACCTCACACAAGGTCTGCGCGAGCGGCTCGACTTGCAACGCCACGACGGGCACCTGTGATAGCAACAGCAACAGTTGCGACGTGACCAAGGACCTGTGCTGCGAGGCAAAAGCGTACGAACCTTGCGAAAATTGGGACACCGGCTACTGGGAGGGCGAAGACAGCACCGCTTACAAGTGTGACAACAACGTCGTCTATGCGCAAAGCACCTTTAGCAAGATGTGCGATGGCAAAAATAGCTGCAGCAAGTCCTACGCGAGCAAAGGCTGGCCGAAGGAGGGCACCGTAGTGGATGCCTACTCGAAAACCACTTATGGCAAATTATCCAACACTCACGAGTCAGCGTGGGCAAAGGATTGGCCCACGAAGGGCCAAAACAAATGGATGAAGGTCATAGGCTGCACGACTTGTGTAGATAAAGGCTCGAAGACCCCACCAGAGTGTTTGCGTGCCGAATTCAAGATCGAATCATTAAAGGTCCTCAAGGATGGGGAGTACAATCATTTCCCGGGGACCACCTTTAAAGTTCAGGTAACCGTCAAAAACATTGGCGACACAAGCACCAAAGCCCACAAGCTCAACCTCAGCGTGCTAGGCCAGAACATCGTGTTCGAACAAAAGACTGTGACAGCCGCTGGGGCGAGTTACACAGCGACCTTCCCGAGCGTGAAGATTCCGGATCCTTGGACGTCCAGTAGCTCGAAAATTTCTTTCACCGTCACAGTCGACCCAGAAAATGTCCATAACGCGTCCACAGGCGGTTTGAAAAAAAGCGATTCCATTACTTTGGTAACGAAAAAGTGTACCGGCGCAGATGCGGCGGCATGGGTTGCTTCTTTGAGCGTCGCCGCGACCAAGGCCCCCTTGGCACTCAAAGGCATGCAATACACGGCGACAATCAAGAACGTCGGTAAAGTAGCGGCCAAACCCCTAGCATATCTCGAGGTCAAAGCTCCGAATGGAGACTGGAAAGCGCTAAACCAAGGTCACAGTCTAGACGGCCCAAGTGAGATCAAGGTAGGCGCGTCGAGCAGCGCTTTCGTGCAGGGCTCGAAGCTCTATTCGCCGTGGCCAAGCAAGCCATTTTTCTCGCCGCCCAAAAGCGCTGGAACGTACTCTTATCGACTCGTGGTAGACAAGCCCATTTGTGACCCAAACCACGCAGACAACGTCTCTGCCCCTGTCACGGTGGTCTGGGACAATGGCAAAGTTCCTGACCTGACCATTGCAATCACCTCGCCCAAAGCGGGTACAAAGTTTCAAAATGGCAAGGTGGTGAGCGTGACCGCCAAAGTCACATGCAACGCCGCCAAAGGACAAAAGTGCTCACGGCACAGTGTTGCGTTTGGTTCCACAAACAAAGCCGCGTCAGCATTTGCCGATAAGACAGTCGAAATGATTGCTGGGTCCAGTTACAGCGTAACAAAGGTCTTTAAGTGGACGGGAGGAATCAATCAAAAAGCCGTGGCGTCAATCAGCACCTGCCCTTCCAATGCCACTTGCAATGCATTCACAGCATCGTTGTACAACGGCAAGTGGTACCTGCCTGATGGAGTGACGACAAACAATTCGTCGACATTAGCGGTCCTGTCTTACACGTCGACCAAATCATTTACGACTTCGAAAACCGCGTCGCTCACCAAAGATGGACAAGATTTGAGTGTGAAGCTCTCGAGCCTGCCCTACAACCCTGTGGGTTCCACGATCAGCGTCAAAGTTCAGGTCTTCGGTGACTATGGCGCAAGCAACGAATACGCGAAGGTGTACGTCAAAAAATCTCTGGGGGGTTCCAATTGGTCGTCATCGTATCTTGGCTCGGTGGGCAACCAATCCGGTGGTGACTGCAACAAGTCAGGCAAGACCGCGACGTGGAGCGCGCAGACGAGCTACATGCAGGGAGGAAGTCTGTATGTTGACGTCAAAAACGAATCCGCGGTGTCCTACAAAAACTCATGTAGTTCTGGTCAAAAAGCGATCGTAACCGTTTCGTATTGGTACTATAATTAAATCCAAAGACAGAGCTGCCGGCGTCCGACTTGTTTATCTCGTTGAGGCGCCGGCGGTGGTTTTGAGCCCAATCGCGCCGCTCTGAATCGGGCGTTGAAAATCCACAGTGATTAGGCTCACTTCATACTCGCCGGTGGGCTGGTCTGACCGACAGAAGCGTCGCCCCAACACACCGTGCTGCCCTGGGTGGTCACAGCGCACGAATGCAGCACGGACGCTGAGCAATGGGTAAAGGTGCCCTGAGGCGACTGCATCTGTTTGGCGCTGTTGTCGCCCCAACACACAATCGTGCCATCGGCTTTGACCCCACAACTGTGGGCGTACCCCAGACAGAGCCGATGAAACTTGCCCTTGGGCGCCTGTAGTTTTTTCCAGCCGGACTCTCCCCAGCAGGTGACTTGACCGTCACTTTGAATGCCGCAGGAGTGAACAAAGCCTGTCGCAACCTCAACAAAATTGCCCTTGGGTGGGCTGCTCTGGCCCCATTTGTTGTAGCCCCAGCAGCTCAGCGTGCCATCCTTGGCGACCGCACAGCTGTGGGCGCCGCCAGACTCGAATTGCACGAAGGCGCCCTTTGGAGGCTGAATCTGGCCATATTTGTCGTTGCCCCAGCACTTCAAGCTGCCGTTGACTCGCCGGCCACAGCTAAAGAGGCCGCCGAGATCCAAGGCAACGAAGGGGCCAGCGGGCGGCTTGGCGGCGCCGCCAGTGTTGTCTCCCCAGCAAAAGGGCGCACCAGCTGAGTCAAGCCCGCACGAGTGCAAGCTCCCAGCGACCACAGAGATCCAACTCTGCCCGGCTGGGACCTGCAGTTGGCCATTTTTGCCGTATCCCCAGCAGACCCCCTGGCCCGCTGCGCTGACGCCGCAGGTGTGCAGACCGAGCCAATCGTATTTGGCCGGCACCATGGCCGCGCCTGAGCCAAGACAGGGGGCACCAGGGCTGCAGCGGGCCGGGCGCACATCTCCCGGAGCCTGCAGAGCGCAACTCTTCGAGCAGCCGTCGCCATCGTTGGTGTTGCCATCATCGCACTGCTCTAAGGCTTGCAAGATGCCGTCGCCGCAAAGCTGCTTCACCACGCATTTGGACTGGATGCACCACAGGCCACCCGCGGCGCCGCAGGGCGATTTGTCTGCCAAGGGTGTTGCCACGCAGCCTTTGACGGCATCGCAGCTGTCTTGGGTGCAAGGGTCGCCGTCGTCACAAGGCTTGGCGCTACCTTTGCACAGCTTGGCGGCACACTGATCGCCCACTGTGCAAGGGTCGCCGTCGTCGCAAGCGACCGCGTTGGCGTTATGTACGCAGCCGAGGGCTGCATTGCAGCTGTCTTGAGTGCAGGGGTTGCTGTCGTCACAGTCGACCATAGCCCCCACACAACCCGAGGCCACGCAGCTGTCTTTGTCCGTGCAGGGGTCGCCATCGCTGCAGGGGGCGCCGATCGCCTTGGCGCTGAGTACGCATGCGCCAGCTTTGGCGGAGTCGCATGTCGCGCTCTGACACGGGCCACCTGGTGGACAGGGTTTGCTGGGCCCAGCAACGCAGCTCCCAGCGACGCAGGCATCATTGAGCGTGCACAGATCGCCGTCGTCACAAGCTACAGCGGTGATGGACTGATGCGCGCAGCCCTGGGCGCCCTTGCAGCTGTCGGCGGTGCAAGCGTTGCCGTCATCGCAGAGCTTCTCATCGGTCTGGCCATCGCAGTCGTTGTCGAGCCCGTCGCAACTCTCGGGCGCCTTGGCTTTGGCTACGCAAGGCGCGACTTGACCGGCTTTAACGCAACTCGCAGAGCCCGGACAGCCTGCCGCTGGC
>PBTG01000008.1 GCA_002726535.1 Myxococcales bacterium
CGCATCGACCCTTTTCGCATCTGGGTGGGCGCTTTGATCGCCAATCGGATCGCTTGGAATCGGGTGAACATCGTCACCAACACAACCGCTGAGGCTGAACAAGCTCAGCGCACTGACGACAATCCATTGGTAAATACGGTCCATCTCTGTCTCCTTTGAAGCGTCGGTTTCATGGCGACTTCAGTCACCTGACTTGCCTTTACTTCTTCGCAAGGATCAAACCAACACCCCGCCAATTTATTCTAACATCTTGATCCGAATGAATTAAGTGAAGACATTCTGAATCGAATCAGAGAGTCAAAATCGAAGATTTATTCAACATATATTAGGAAATTGTTGAAATTTTCTACACTCCAGCGTGTCCGAATGAGTTTTGTGTACGCACCTCAACGAGCTCGAGTCGAACATCATGGCCACATGTGCAGCAGGCGCGGATTCTGGCATGCTCCAATTGCTCATCGATATCCAAGACGAGTCGCCACCGAAGCTCACGAAGGAGTCAGCCATGACTAGAGGCAACACAGACAGACGGCAAGAAGGTCGCTACCCAGCTTTGGTCGCAGTGCTCAACCGGCGTCGCGAGGTCTTTGGCCTGTGCGACCGGGAGTTGGCTGAACGAACCAAAAGCCGCTTTGGGGCGTCAAAAAATGTCAGCCAGATTCATAGAATTCTCCATGGTGACAGCGGCACGCGGCAGAGCTATGCAGAGCAACTCGCCAACGTAGTCGACGTGTCTCGACATGTCGTGCGCGTGTTGATTGAGTTCGAGGACGAGCTCCTTCCAATCGAGTTTAGCGACCACAAACCCAATCGCTCCGAAGCGGAGCAGGTGATCGCCATCTACCACGCAGATGAAGACATGTTTGCCTTACAGCGCGCTCTTGCCCTGTATGAACGCTCCATGGGACACACCGACTCGGTGAGCTTGTGGGTCCGTGCAGATATGAGCTTAATCATCGGAAAGATCGTTCGTCTACACGGCGGATATCCGGGATTTATCGACGATGCCATGAGGTTTGTCGATGACGCCATGAACCTGTACTTACAACTCCTTGGTCAATCCAAACCTTCAGCTGCGCTCGAAGAATCCCTCGCATCAGCAGAGATCGAACGAGCGACGATTTATCGACGCCGTGGTCACCTCGACATGGCCTTGCGAGTCCTTCGTGACTGTACGCGCCGATACGCGCCTTTGCTTGAGCGAGCCCATCGGCTTCGCGGCAAATGTTGGCACGGTTTCGGCGACCTATACGAGCAAAAGAGCGTCATCGGCAGCGATGATGCCGGACTGGCGAGAGAGAGTTACGAGCGTGCCTTACAAGCCTACAGACTCGCAGACGATCCGATGACGCTCGTCGATGAGCAAGCAATTGCCACAGACTTGGCGATGATAGAAGTGCGCGCCGGTCAGTTCGACCAAGCTCATCTGAGGCTCGACAAACTGGAGGCGCAAGGCGATCTTCCAGCGACTACAGAAGCGCGCCTGCACAACCGTCGAGCTTGGGCCTACCTCAAACAAGGCGACATCATGCGGTGTCAACGCTTCGTCAAAAAGGCGGCTCATGCCGCAAGCAAGGCGGGCGACTCCTTGCTGATGAGCATGGCAGAAGTGTTGCGTCTAGCCTTTTATGACCACCTCGAGATGAAAAACAAGGCCGACATCCAATATGACGCGGTGCTCGACTGGGTCTATCGGGATGGTGTCCGCCATGCCGAAGTGCTCAAACCGGTGATCGCCAGGGCCAACAAGGGAGACACAGATCTTCGCTCACAACGGCTCGGTTGGTTGCTTCGAGCGCCATGGCTGAACGCCCTTGTGTTGGCGCTTTGTATCTCTTCAATGGGAGGATGCGTGGCCAGCGATTGGGTCGTCGATGAAGCTGAGACGGAGCGACTCATCTCCCTGAGTACTCAAGCGGTACAACAATCGGATCCCAAGCTGCCGGTGAACGGCAACGCGACTGCTCAGTCAACGCTGACCCACTCCGATCCGAAGAGGGTCGAGTCCGATCCCAAGCGCGTGCTCTCAGATCCAAAGAAAGTCGACTCGGATCCAAAGAAGATCCACTCCGACCCAAAAACAGTGAAATCGGATCCAAAGAAGATCCACTCCGACCCAAAAAAGGTTAACTCTGACCCGAAGAAAGCCGATTCAGATCCAAAGAAAGTCGAGTCTGACCCGAAGAGAGCCGAGTCTGACCCGAAGAGAGCCGAGTCTGACCCGAAGAAAGCCGAGTCTGACCCGAAGAAAGCCGATTCAGATCCCAAGAAAGCCGATTCAGATCCCAAGAAGGTCAGCAGCGATCCCAAAACGTTGGAGTCTGACCCAAAGAAAGTCGGGTCAGATCCCAAAGACTGTAAGGCGAAAAAGAGCGAAGACAAACCAAAGGCCGACAAGACCGACAAGACCGAAGACGAAAAAGACATGGAGACCTGCGCGTGAAGATCGCGGTCATTCCGTGCAGCAAAGAGAAGATATGGGATGGTGGCGCCTACACCGGGGCGGCCACCGCCGCCATTGCATACACCAGCCCTTTGCACCGAGCGGCCCGCGACTATGCGACGCGCGTGGCCGATGTGACGATGATTTTGTCAGCAAAATACGGACTTTTACATCTACATGACCTGATTGAAGGGCCCTACGACGTCACCTTCTCAAGATCCGATGATCCGGTGATCGAGCCCGATCGCTTAGCTCGACAGGTCCAAGCGTTACGGGTTGCATCGTCCCTCATCATTGCGTGCCCCGATGATTACGCTCAACGCTTGCTACAAGCGCTCGGCGACGCTCACGTCGTCATTGAACGTCCTTTGTCGGGTTATTCTCTTGCAGACCTACAGGGAATGACTGCGCATCTTCAGACGCTGCCTTGAGCCAATCGACTTGAAGTTCAGTCAGTCCAACTCGAGCCACTCATCGCCCGCTGATTGAGGCGAATGCACCGCGGATTTTGTGCTTCCGGCTACGTTGCGCTGAGTTTGCTCTGAGCGAGGTCGAGCTCCGACGCGCAGAGGCTCGAGCACCTGCGAGACCAGACTGTCGAGCAACGAATCAGGCCGCTGACCAGTGCTGATCCACCGAAATAAGGCGCCGTCGACCAGTGCTACGCAGAGTTCAACGATCCCCCTGCTATCACAGCGGTGTATCAACCCCTGACGCTGTCCAGCATCGAGCACCATCACCAAGGGCTCAATCTGGTCTTGATATCGCGTCAGGCTCCCAGCCAAGTTGCCTTGGGACTCATCGGGATGGGCGGCTGCCCAGAGTCGAACCAAATTCGGCATGAGTCGTGGATTGTCTCGATGGTATTGCTCGATGGCCAGCATCCATTGGATCAATTGATCGACGGGGTGGAGATGTTGGTCTCGCGCAGCGCGCAGCGCAGGACGTTGATCTTCAATGAGACGCTCGATCACCGCATCAAAAAGCTCTCCAAGATTGCCAAAATACCAATAGAGCGTTGACCGCTTGATCTCAAGCTTTGCGGCCAACCGAGCCATATTTAAGCCATGGAGGTCTCCACGACAGATCACGTCAAAGGCCTTTTGGGTAATTTCTTCGTGCTGAGCATGATCAACCGGCCGAGCCATAGGGCAGCCTCCTTTTTATCAACATTATGTCGATAAAAACAGGCTAACCTGATGCAGATGGCTGTCAAAACCCTTGGTTATTTACAGACACTTTGTCGATTATTTGTCCACTTCGGATGTTTTTTTTCGCCATCTCCTCTTGATTGTGAAAGTCCTAGCAATTGCCCTTGTCGAGCCGATCTGGGTTGGATAGGGTCTAGACAATCCGGCATCTGAACCCAGGGAGCGCGATGACAATCCACGGTGTAGGGCTACCCCACGGTCGTATTGAGGTGGTGTGTGGACCCATGTTCTCAGGAAAGAGTGAAGAGCTGATTCGGCGGATCAAACGCGCGATCATCGCGAGGCAGCGAGTCCAAGTTTTCAAACCAGCGGTAGACACACGGTACAGCTCCACAGAGGTCGTCAGCCATGGTGACTTGAGGCTCGAAGCGACCTGTGTACCCTCCTCAGCCGAACTGGCCAAACGGGTCTCAGCGAGGACCGAGGTCGTGGGCATCGATGAAGCGCAGTTTTTCGACGACGATTTGGCGAGTGTCTGCGACGCCCTCGCCAACCGGGGTGTTCGGGTGATTCTGGCCGGTCTCGACATGGATTATCGAGGCAAACCTTTTACGATGATGCCGCGTATGTTGGCGATCGCTGAGATCGTCACGAAAATTCAAGCGGTCTGCATGGTCTGTGGTGCTCCGGCTTCGTTCAGTCAGCGACTGTCGCGTGACCAAAAAGTCGTGGCAATCGGTTCTTCAGAGACTTATGAAGCCCGCTGTAGGCGCCATTTCGAACCTGAGGAAGAGCAACAAATAGCGCTGACTCGTCGGCGAGCCGAAGTACTCAAGGTTCCGCCTCAAGAAGCTGACGCCGCCAAGTAAAATCTGCTGAACCATCGAATTGAGCGCGCTTTATACATCTTCGATGGTCAATAGCCCATCGAAGACGTGTTGAGCTGGCCCCATCATCAGGGCCGAGCCATCCTCGCGGATTGTGATCTGCAGCTGACCTCCAGGTAAGTGTACCTGAACAGACTCACCGACTCCGAACAAGCCCATCTGAACCGCGGCAAAAGCCGCGGCTGTGGCTCCGGTGCCGCAAGCCTGTGTCCACCCACAGCCACGTTCGTAAACGTGACAGGCTATCGCCTTGGTCCCTTCAGACACAGAAGGCAGCACTTCGCAGAACTCGACGTTTGTCTGAGCAGGCCACAAAGGGTGGCTTGATAAGCGCGGGCCAAGTCTCAAGCGTGTCTGTAGATCGATGTTGGTAAAAGTGACCATATGGGGATTGCCCACACCGACCGCCGTTACCTCGAGGGTTTGGTCGTCGATCTCTAAAGGATGATTGAGCAAAGGAGTCGAGGTCGCCAGCGGCACATCGGCTGGATTCAGGGAGGGCTCGCCCATGTTTACACTGACACGCTCAACGTGACCGAAGGCATCGCGGCCAAAGCGGCATGAGAGTCGACCGGCACCTGTAGTCACCTCGATGGTATCTCCAGGCAGTTGATGTCGCTCTACGAGAGCTTTAACGAAGCAGCGCAGACCGTTTCCGCACATCTCTGGTACCGATCCATCTGAGTTGATCACGATCATCTCAGGGCGCTGTGGAGTTCCTCGAAACAAGAGGATTCCGTCGGCACCGACACCACGATTACGATCGCAGATATCGATTGCAAGCCTTTGAAAATCATAGTTTTTATCGCGGTCATCGATAAACAAAAAGTCGTTGCCGAGGCCATGGAACTTACTAAATTTGAGTTGCATAACGCCCTCCTCGATAGCTTTTGAGGCCACCTTACGGTGCTCCGAGAATGGCTTTTGATCAATGGCCTTGCCAAGGGCGTCGCGTTGACTTAAGAGCATAGGTGAGTGTCACCCTGTGGCGCTCCTGAGGAACCCGGTGAGAGTCCGGGGCTGACGCGCAACCGTGTGTATCCACTGAGTGGGTACGAGTCGGGAACTCAGATGGCGGAGCCCTCGCGACCTGGGGCGCTGGCGAACGTACCCTTGTACTCTTCGGACGAGGCTACGCTCCTCCATCATACGCGAACCCAACTCTTCGGGCGCAAATGGAGGATCCCCAATGAGAGATAAAAGCCCTTTAATCGTCATTGTGTCGATTATCATGACCTTGTCTGCCTGTGGCAGTGATGACACCAACAACAGTAGTTCAAATGGTAGCTCTGCTGACGCAGGAGCCAGCGCTGTCGACGCGGGCGCCAGTGCGACGGACGCAGGTGACAATCGCCCCTCAATCTCCTACCAACTCGCGCTTGCCGGAGTGTGGGAGAGCGCTTTTGGTGGCAATGAAACCATCTCCGACAGCACCTGGGAGACGCCCTATGGCACCAGTACGGTTGAAAAATTCAACAATGATGAGCGTTGGATGATCACGCAAAACGCAGCCGACCTAAAAGACAACCCATCGAAGTTCAACCGAGTGCTCTGGACGGAGCCAAAGAGCGTCACAAAGGACGGATTCACCCACACGATGACCTACGTGTGTACGGTGGCATACGGACTCGATAGCCTCGAATTGGCTGAGGGATCGACTCAAACGGCCGACGACAGCGACCCAGCTAAATCAGGCTGCGGTGGCTTTGGCTGGACTGGACTGAGCACGATCGAGACCGAAGGGACCTGGAAGACCAACTTCGGTGGTGTGGAAATCATCAACCGGCAAGCCTGGTCAAAATCGTGGCTGCGAGGCTTCGTCAACAAGGACCGCGTCGCGTTTACCCAAAATCCTGAGGACGCTGAGTACGCACCGGGTCGCTTCAACCGCCTTCAGTGGACCGCCAACAGCGCTGGCAAGTGGTATTACTGCACCACGGACTTTGACCTCGAGAGCCTACAGGCAGCTAAGGACAGCACCAAGACCGCTGACGACAGTGATCCGGCGAAGTCGGGCTGTGGTGGCTTTGCATGGACCGAGATGACGCCCTAATGGTCAGCTACCGAGCGGCGCAGATGTTTCGTCGCTCGGTAGCGCCACGGTGCGTCTGAGTGCTGGGAGTTGGATGCCCAACAACAGTCCCCGTGCTAGGTAATGAACGCTGACGGCGGCCCACAACCCGTGGTTATCCAACTCACGAAACCCAACCCAAGCGAAAGCAAAGCAGGCTGTGGCGCCGAGCATCGCGTTTCGCAGAGCGCGAGTTTGTAAGGCGCCGATGAAAAGCCCGTCGAAGATGAAGGGTACGACTCCCAGAAGAGGCGCCAAAATCGCCCAAGGCAAGTAGCGTATTGCGGTGTCAATGGTAGTGAAATCATCGGTCAGCCACCCCAAACATAGGGGACCGATTGCACCGAAGAGCAACGCCAACAAGCCACCCAGAACAGCGCCTTGCGTCAACGTGATCTTGAGGATCGCACCGAGCAAGTGCGGCCGACGCGAGCCGATGGCTTGGCCCGTCAGACTCTCGGTTGCAGCTGCGAGGCCATCTAAAATATAGGCGCTGAGATTGACCAGCTGCATCAACAAAGAGTTGGCCGCTAAAATGTCGTCGCCTTGTTGGGCACCCTCTAACGTAAACCAAGCGAACACAGCCAATAAGGTCAAGGTTCGGATCATCACGTCTCGGTTGTGAGACAAAAGCTCTCTGAGCGCGTCGGCGCGGACAATCTCTTTGACGCTTGGGCGGTCGAGAGCTGGGAGCAAGAGCAACAGTCCGAGCGACAAGGTGATGCACTCGGCGAGCACAGAGCCCCACGCGACTCCGGCGACTCCAAGCTTCAAGCCAAGAGTAAAAAATAGACTCAAAACGATGTTAGATACGTTGAGTACAAGTTGAAGACCGAGCGCTCGACGGGTTTGAGCACGTCCGATCAGCCAGCCAAGCAGTACGTAATTGCCAAGGGTCGCTGGCGCAGCCCAGATGCGAACGCTCAAATAGGTATCGATCAAACTAGTCACTCGAGTGGATGCACCCAACACATCGAGAGCTACATGGAGCAAAGGGGCTTGGGCACACACCAAAAACAGCCCAAGACAGGTCGCGACGGCCAACCCACGGTACAGATGTTCGGAGAGTTCGGAGGTGTCTTGTCGGCCTTGCGCTTGAGCGCTCAACCCCGACGTAGTCATCTTTAGAAAACCAAATCCCCAAAATAGCAGCGATAATATTAACGAGCCTGCGGCTACAGCTCCTATCTCTGAGGCGCCCCCAGTGTGGCCAACGACACCAAGATCGACCATACCGACCAAGGGCGTGCTGATATTGGCGAGGGCGATCGGAAGCGCGACCCGAACCACAGATCGATGGTCGAGCCGGTTGAAATCTAGCGCTACTTTCGTTGCAGCCAAGGGTTGTCTTTGGGGTACTGATCGCCCTCGTCAGCTGGGCCACGAGCGATGATCACGATCTGCTGTCGATGCACCTGTCCACACGGATGAGGCTGGACCATCAAGGTCGAAAAATCAGACTCCTGCACTTGGTCTCCGACAGCAACCAATAGCTGCGGAGGTTGAGCTTCAGTGTCGACTTGCAAGACAAAGCCCTGCTGCTGACCGTAGACCGCTCGATAAAAAGCGACCACATCTTTGAGCGGTGCGTGGACCTTATACAGTGCGGTCGACTCGTCGGCGTACTCCTCTTGCGCATCACGTAAAATTGCAGCTCCAAAACGAGCGATGTCTGGAGTTTTAGGCTTGATGCTCACTGGTCATACTCTCTTTGGGTACGCGGCGCTTGGCTTCAAGCCATTCTAATTTTTGCAGTGGATCGGCAACTCTTCGAAGGCCGCCGCAATAATCTGTTTTTGCTCAATAATGTGGCTAGCTTTGCTACCTGTCGCCGGGCTCGCTGATTCGGGCCGAGTGACGAATCGGAAGGGATATTTACCGAAGACCCGCCAACCCAAGCGAAAGCGCAGGAACACCCAGGCACCCATGTTCACCGGCTCTTCTTGAACCCAGCGGACCTCGCTCCCTTCGGGTAAATCGGACAACGCTTGCTCAAGCGCGTCCTCGCACATGGGATACAACTGCTCGAGCCGAACGATGGCGTGATCCATCGCGTCTTTTTCCTGCCGAGCCTGAAGTAGCTCGTAATAGATCTTGCCCGTACAGAGCAAGACCCTTTTGCAGGTGCTCATGTCGACCAAAGGATCGCCGATGACAGGTTGGAAGTGACCCTCGCTTAAGTCTTGCAGCGACGACACAGCCTTAGGATGACGCAAAAGGCTCTTGGGCGTCATCAAAATCAAGGGCTTTCGAACCTTCGACAGCATCTGTTTACGCAGACAATGAAAGAGTTGAGCAGGAGTCGTTAAGTTGCAGACCTGTAGGTTGTCCTCTGCAGCTAAGGTCAAAAAACGCTCGAGCCGCGCAGAGCTGTGCTCAGGGCCCTGACCCTCAAACCCATGGGGCAACATCATCACCAACCCGCTCAAGCGCTCCCATTTGTCTTCGCAGCTGCTGATGAACTGATCGATGATGACCTGGGCACCATTGGCAAAGTCTCCAAATTGAGCTTCCCAGATCGTCAACGCGTCCGGCCACTCCAGGCTGTATCCATAATCAAAGCCCAACACACCGTTCTCTGAAAGAGGACTATCCCAGACTTGAAAGCGCGCTTGGTTGGCATCGATACGGTCGAGGGGCACATAAAGGCTGCCATCTTTTTGGTCATGCCAGACCGCATGACGATGACTGAAGGTGCCGCGAGCGCTGTCTTGTCCACTGACGCGAATGGGATAGCCCTGTTGAACCAAGGTCGCAAAAGCCAAGGCCTCGCCAGTGCCCCAATCTAAGACCCTACTGCCCTCCGCCATCTCAAGGCGTTGCTTCATCAAACGCCGCAGTTTGCTGTTGAGCGTGAATCCATCTGGAGGGGTGCTGAAGGCTCGAATCAAGCTCGACAGCTCTTCTTTAGCGACGGCGGTGTCGACAAAACCAGCAAAGCGCTCATAGCTGCCGTGATAATTGTCCCAGTTGCCGCGATGGTCGAGAGCCAAGGGGTTTGTATAGCCGCTGCTGGCGTCTCGAGCCCGAGACAGCCCCTCTTCGAGGCGCTGGTAGCAGGCATCCTCGAGCTTTTTGACCTCAGCATTGGTGACGGCGCCAAGCTCCAAGACGTTGCGCGTGTAGCTTGCTCGAACGGTCGGCTGTTGGTCGACCCAGCGGTACATCAAGGGCTGGGTGAATCGAGGCTCATCACCTTCATTGTGTCCATGACGGCGGAAACAATACATATCGATGACCACGTCTCGCTTGAAGCGTTCACGGAACTCCATGGCAACCTCGATCGCTTGAGCGACCGCGTCGGGGTGTTCTCCGTTGACGTGAAAGATTGGAATTTCAAGCATCTTCGCGATGTCGGTCGCATAAGGACCGCTGCGATACGACTCCGGAGGTGTCGTAAATCCCACTTGATTGTTGATGATTACGTGGACTGTTCCACCGACAGCGTAGCCGGGTAACTGGCTCATATTCAGCGCTTCTTGGACGACACCTTGACCGGCAAAAGCAGAGTCACCATGAACCACCAAGGGCAACACTCGACCGCGCTCAACGTCTCCGAGACGATCTTGTTTGCCGCGGACCCGGCCTTGAACCACCGGCGTGACAAACTCAAGGTGACTCGGGTTGAAACTCATCGAAAGATGAACATCTTCACCCGTTGAGGTCTGGTAGATCGAGTTGAAACCGAGGTGATATTTCACGTCGCCTCGACCGATGTATTCGCTCGCATGCGCGTCTTCGAACTCTTCAAAAATCTGCTCGGGATTCTTGCCCATGATATTGGCTAGCACATTGAGTCGACCTCGGTGGGCCATGCCAATACAGATGTGATCGATGCCATATTTCGATGCCTCTTCGATCGCCATATCTAGCAATGGCAGCAGGCTCTCACCGCCCTCTAACGAAAAGCGCTTGGCGCCGAGAAACTTCTTGTGAATGAAGGTCTCGAAAAGCTCGGCCTCAATGAGCCGCGTCAAAATACGGATCTGTGCATCTCGGCTGAGCTGCTGTCGATTTTCGTTGTCCTCCATGCGCGCTTGGAGCCAGCGCTGTACATGTAAGTCATCGATGTGCATGAACTGAACGCCGATGTGCTGACAGTAGGTGTTGTGTAGTCGCTGGATAATGCGACGTAGAGTCATCACCTTCGCGTCGTGGAGCGTTCGACTCGAAAAGGGTAAATCCAACACATCTTCGCTTAGACCATGAAAGCTCAACTCGAGCTCAGGGTGCGTCTTTCTACCGCGTCCGAGCGGATCGAGCTCGGCGATGGTGTGTCCACGCACTCGGTAGGCACGGATGAGATGATCGACGCGCTCCTGACGCGCGTTGGTCTTGCGAAGTCGTTTGGTGACCACCCGAAACAGGTTGCGTGCCAACGCACCGTGTCGATCTAAGAGTTCATCCAACACACCGCTCGCGAGTTTCAGCAGGGAACACGACGTGTCAGCGATCGCATCTGCAGAGCGAGGCAACTGATCCATGATCGCCAACTCACCGACCACTTCACCCCGGCCAAGACTGGCGATAACTCGCCCGCCGCGCTCGACGCGCATGCTGCCGTTGATGATGATGTACAGCCCGTCACCCAAATCTCCAGTGCGGAAGAGGGTCTCATTGGCCTGCATAACGACCTCAGAGCAAACCTCCGCGACCAGCGCGATAGCAGCCTGGGGCAGATCATGAAAAAGCACCAACTCTCGAAGCAGTGGCACCCGTTTGGCGACCAACTCAGGATCTGAAATCGTCGTAGGCAAGACCCTACGCGGGGCCCCGTCTCCGCCGCCGGCAGGATTGAACAGGCTCCGAGGGGTAAAGCTCGGTCCTAACTGAGTTGCCTCTCCAGCTTCTTTTTCGAAGAGGGCTTGCCAGTTGGTATCTACCGATGTGGGCTCGACGAGCCACTGTGAATAAAGCGCCTCGACAAAGGCCAAGTTCGCCGCCGACAAGTCTGTGATATCGATCTCGACACCCTTCGGAGTGGGTTGGCTCATCAGGTTCCCCTTGAACTTTCACGGCGATCGCACCGTGTCTTCCAAAGGTTGACGCGCTTTTGCGGGCTTGTCTAGCGATTGTAGTGGGTGAAATCAGCCCTTTTTACGCTTTGCCACTTTGCGCATCTTCGGAGGCGCTTTGTCTAAGAGCGGTGGACAAAGTGGATGAGCCAAAGGCTGAGCGTCCAGTCCGTCCGCTTTCACCTTGCCCAGACGCATGGCTCGCCTGAGTACCTTGCGACTGGCTCGCACCGGCTCACCACAGACCACTTCTGCGCGTAAGGCCAGGTCGATCGCCTCTTTCCAACGCAATTGTTTGACGCGTTTTTGAGCCAGCGCCAACCAATAGCTCTGTGGATCTCCCTCAGGATCTTGTTTTTTCGGCTCATCGAGCCCATCCAATCTCCGCTTTCGAGTTTTCAACCGTCTGGCAGTGGCTTTGGTCTCAACACGAAGTCGGCGACTGAGACCTTTACACCCCGAACCACCTGATTTGCACGCCTGTTTGAGATGCTCCATATCGAGCGTCATCCAGCTTCGATTGGTCCATGGGACCCAAGCCCAACGACCTTTGTGGAGCCGAAGCACGCGTGCGTGTCGGGTGTAGTGGATCTCTTCACCGCGTACGCCGTCATAAAATCGACCGCTGACCACAGCGATCGCAGGACGATCGGGCAATCCCGTCGGAATCAGCGATGCCCATCCTGCCGAGAGCCACAAGGCATCACCGGGTAATGTTTTGGGTTGTCGTGTCAATTCGGTTGAGGTCCAAGCAGCTACATCTGTGCCAGGAAATGCAGCAACAAAGTGATGAATGCGTCCACTGTGTGTGCGGTTTTCGCCTTCCTCACGATTGCGCCACTTGTGAAAGACACAAAGCTCGAGGGTCCCTGGCTGCCAGACGCTCTTGTCACTCTGATCAACTTTGACGTTAATTTGGCTCGACACCGGCTCACCATTTCGAGTGATGATGACCTTTCGAGCCAATCGAAACCCGTCGCCAGGAGACAACTCGACGCATCCCCTCGCCGGGGGCAAGGCCCCTGGCTTGAGGTTGGGATCGAGGCGCCTTGGCAGACTCGGTAACGCCGGCAACCCTTGACCTGCGGTAGCGGGACGCGGCGGATCGACGGCCTCGGGCGTCTCATTGACCGCTTTTTCAGGTTGCGCTGCACGGGTCGCAACTGGAGCTGAGCTTGAGCCCGATGCGTTGTCATCGCCACAGCCGATCGTCAACAGCGCGAGTACTCCCACCGAAAACACAGCACCGCGGCATCGCATCGGCAATTTACGCTTGGACATCAAAGACAACTCCACTGCTTGTGCAATATGCCTACTCCAGGATCCGGCCCATGGCCAGCAAATCGACTAGATTTCCAGCCAGTAGTGCCTCGGCTCGAAGCCTGCCTTCGTATTGGAATCCATGGTTTTGGTAAAATCGTCGCGCTCGATGGTTGTCTGCGTGAACCTGTAAGCTCAGCTTTTTCAAACCTTGCGCTGCAGCATCACGAAGCGCTCTTCGGATCAGCGCAGCAGCGACGCCCCGCCCCCAATGGCTCTGCAAGACGGCAATGCCGGTCTGTCCGACGTGACGGGAACGCACAAATGCGCCCGCGACTACAGTGCACATGGCAACGATTTCGTTGTCCTCTATCGCCAACAACAGACTGCTGCCTTGGTGTCGTGTAAAAGCCTCTATTATTTGGATTTCGTCGACTTTGTGCCCGGTAAAGTCCTCGACACCTTGCAATAGAAATTCGGTTTCTTTGAGGACTTGAGCTTTAAAATCAACCAACGCTTGGGCGTCTAGGCGCTCTGCGCGACGAATCGTCCAAGGAGCCGATGCGCTCATCAATAGCCGTACTCATGTTTGAACTTTCTCAGATCGGTCGCCAGTTCCTGGACCAGCCGAACTCCAGCTTCAGCGACGTCTTTGATGATCGGATCATCGGTCAGAATATGTACGCGAGTAAACAAGCGAAGCGCCTCATCGAGCGCGCCAGCCGATTGGGCCGCTCTAGCGGCCCGGACCAACAGGACAACCGCTTCGGAGGGCTGGCCGCCCATCTCAAGGTGATAGGCGATCGCCAACGCCTCCTCGAGGTCCGTTCGAGCCTTATCGGCCATCCATGCGGCGGTCATTCGGTGAAAGGCACGCCTGCGTTGGGGTGGTTGTAGATCATATGCCACGCGCCATCGCAGTGAAGACGTCAGCCGGTATTCAATCTCATTGTCGTAACGAGAATTGGGGCGACGATCGATAAATCCACGCTGTTCAAGCAATGCCAAAGGCTCTGAAACATCCGATCCGACAATCTGATTGAGAGCGCCTTGCCAAAATGTTCTGCCAATGACCACAGCAGAGGCCAAAACCTCACGGACGCGACCTGGCAACGACTCTAAGAGTGACTTGACTGCACCATCGAGGTCGCCTGGAGAAATTTCGGGCAGATTCTTGCGCATCAGCCGCCATTCTGCGCTTTCGAACTTCATCGCTTTGCGCTGCGCCACCAGCGCGATGAGCTCAGCCGCCATAAAGGGGTTGCCGCCCGCGTGCGAGCGGATCCAAGCCAACAGCTTTCGGTTGACCGGTGCGGCCAACAACTCTCGTACCAGTTGATCCTGTGCAAGTGTACTTAGAGGCTTCAAACGCAGCCGCTCATCGAAAGGAAAGAGGGTCTCTTGGGTCGCGGCAGCGCGCACCATTCCAGGCCGAGGCAAGTCGTTGCTGCCGAGGGCACTCGAAGACGCGACCACCAAAATCGGAGCGCCTTGTACAAGCTTCAACAGATCTCGGAAAAACTCTCGGCTGGCACTGTCCATATACTGAGCATTGCGGATGAGCATCAGCACCGGTGCGCTCACAGATAAACGTTGAAAATACGTTGCCAAGGCGTGGGTCAAGACCACACGTCCACGGTTGGTCATCTCTCGATGGATCGCAGAGCGAGCGGGATCATCGAGGTCGAATGCGGGAAGCGCGGCGATGGCGTTGGCCACGTTGTCAGCCTCTTTGCGCTCTTCGTCACCCATTTGGCGACGTCCGAAACGGGTAAAGGCCTGATAGACCATTCTTTTGACCTTGCGCTGCATGACCTGAAAAGAGTCTTCAGCCAAAACTGCTGCACGCGTTCGAACCATCGCGACGACGACCGCATAGGGCAAATCTCGTCTAAGTGGTGCGCACGAAACCTCCAAGAGCAAATACAAACGTGTTGGATGGATTTTGACCTGCGTGCGAAAGGCGTCCAGAAGTAGGTTTTTTCCCATCCCGGGAGCACCCTCAACCAAACACGTGATCGGTCGTGAGCGCACCTCAATGTCGTCGAGTAGACTCCACAAACGCGCCAACTCTACCTCTCGACCGGTCAAGGGGAAATCCACCGACCAAGGATCGCAAAGCAAGAGCAGATCTTGGGTTTGCTCGCGCAAGTATAGCGCCTCTTGGGCGTCTCGATAGCCATCGATTCGAGCGATCAGGACGTAGGGACCGACAGGTAAGTTGACATCGACTACCGGTGTCCGCCCCAGCTCATACCGAGGACGGAGCGATTCGCCATCTCGATATTCAGAAAAAGGCACCGCATAGACGGTGGCACCGGCAGGTTGACTGCGCACATGTAAAGTCCCTTGGCGCGGCGCGTCGCCCGGATCGTCATTGGTCTCCCAATCGTGGGCCAATCGTGCGAAGAAAAGCTTGGTCGCGCTGTCTTCCTCGGCTTCAGCTTCGTCGTGTCGTGCCCAATACAACGAGACCAAATTCTCTCTGGCCAATGCGTGGCCGTTGGCTTCAATGGCGTCACGCAAGAGCTCAGTGACTGTGGCGAAAGCATGAGCATAAAGTACATCGAGCACCTGCAAGCGATGGCGCAACTCATCGAGTTGTTGTTTGTGCTCCTGCTCGTCCCAAGGACGAACCATTCGGCTCAAGTGATGAACCTCTTGCTGTAAAAAGGCTCGATCGGTCTGCATTGCCTGGTACTTGTTCAACTCGTCCTGAGCGCGAGCAAAGCAATCTTCAGCGAGCTGTCGACGACGCTCTCGTTCGGCCTGACCAGCCAAAAACCCGTCGAGCACCTCCCAGACCTGTTGCATAGACTGCGGTCGCTCATCTCGGTCCTTTTGCAGCATCTGCATCACCAAGACGTCTAACTCTGGCGGAACGGTCCGGTCGCGAGCAACGGTCGACGGCGGAAGCGGCGTCAAATGTTTGGTGGCCTCAAGCTGTTGTTGATTGCTCTCACCTCGGAAAGGGCGACGCAGCGCTAAGACCTCGTAGAGCATGACACCGAGACTATAGATATCGGAACGATGGTCGGTCAGACTGTCAAAGCCGCTCGCTTGCTCAGGACTCATGTACGCGGCGGTTCCAACCACGAGACCCTCTGCACCCGCGGGCCGCGAGCCAGAGGTCCGCTTGGCGATTCCCCAATCCATCACCTGAACTTCACCGAACTCACCGAGGAGCACATTTTCAGGCTTGAGATCACGGTGAATAACGCCCGATTGATGAGCGTACTCCATGGCCTGAGCGATCTTGACGAAGATATCTACGAGTTTGCGTAACCCGTAGCGTTTTGTAGTGTCTGGATCGCCCAACTCGAGTTGCTCAAGCACCTCTCCCAAAGAGGTGTTCGCAACCAGCTTCATCGTATAGTACGCGGCCCCGTCTTCACGTGTTCCCAGCTCATGGACTGGGATGATACTGGGGTGTTCCAGACCACCAATAATGCGAGCCTCACGCCGTAGCGCCAAAATGTGGTCTCGGCTCTCTGCTGCCTCTGGATGAAGCAGCTTCATGGCGACATCACGACCCAACCATTGATCATTGACCCGATAAACTTGACCCATCCCCCCTCGGCCTAGCTCATCGACGTGTACATAGCGACCGGAATGCTCGGTCGGCTCACTGAGTTCGAGGTCTTCATCGACCTCCACCATCGGTGCTGAGGTCAAATTTCGTAGCGCGTCCATCTCGGTGCTGTCGGATAGGGACACGGGAGCCATGGCAGTCTCTGCGACCACCACTTGGCGTTGATTTGTCGCGGTGGCTTCAGATGCGACCTGATCGCAAACGCTGTCAGAATCGATGCTTCCTGTGGTCCGAAAGCCCTGCACCTGCGTGATCGCGACTTGGCGCTTCGGAACCACTTTGTCTTCGTTGTTATGCTCGCTCACAGCGCCTCACCCAAGCGTCAACCATACAATGGTCCAAGATGAGAGCGCACACGCTCTAATCACCAAGGACACCGACCATGAAAGCAGATGATCAGCGATCCATGCAAAGGGCGTGAGCACGCTACCAACCAGCCCAAAGCTGTTGCCAAAATGCGAGTTCATGTTCCGCACCTTTTCGGTAGATCATCAGCAACTCTTCGTCGTCCTCATCGAGTTCGTCGAGTTGGCGCTCCATCCATTGGACGGCTTGCGCAAAATCGGGATCGGCGTAGGTGACAATCCAGTCCGCATATCGCGGCTCTGGTGGCAGCGCTCCCTTGGACAAATCAGCGGCCAATGTGACGTAGCCAACTCCACAGGGAACCAAAGCCGCCACCCCAAATCCGTACGATCGCTCCGCTTGGTCGCACAAAAACTGTGTGTAAGCGCGAGTTGCAGGAGCGTCAGTGGCGCCATCGAGGTCACCATCGGTGAGGCCAAACCTTACCGCATACGCTCGATGAAGAGCGAGCTCGTCGCTACGAGTGAACTCAGCCAAGCTCCGCCAACGTTGAGCAGGTCCTGGCAAGGGAGCTAGCTCGGCTAAAGACTCCAGTACCTGTACATAGGTCAACAAATAGCGCCAATCTTGAACAACCCAGCGACAAAACACCTCAGCCGGCAAAGAGCCATCCTCAATTCCGCGGACGAAAGGATGATTGCGGCAATCTCGTCTGAGTTGCTGCGTCTGTGCGCGCATGCGCTTTGATCGAGTCTCACGCACGACGGGCGACGATCGCTACGTAATCGCCTGAATCATGCCCATCTTTCGGCTCTTCGACTCCATGGGGAGCGTTGAGCGGATGACGGGTCAAGGTCTGAGCGGTCCGCAGGACCTCAAAACCACAGGCCTCAAGGGCAGCAATCCGTTCTGCTGTGGTGTGCCATGTGGCGGCCTGTACAAAAGGCAAGGGATACGCCGCATCGGGTTTCACACCCTCAAAAATCGGGTCGTCCCAGGTGCCCAGAGCATTAGCCAAACAATAAAGGACTCCGTAACCAGATTCTCTCGGAACGTCGACGACCACGACATGCCCTCCCGGTCGCAATGCGCGATGGGCTTTACTAAAAGCAGATTTTAGATCCGGGATGTATGAGGTCGAGCCGTTGTATAGCAAAATATCTACGGTCGCTTCCCCCAAGTCCGCGGCCTCCGCGGTGCCAATCGTCACAGTCATCCCACGATCTGTGGCGATGGCAGCCATCCCCTCTGCAGGCTCGACTCCGTGACGGATCTGAACGCCGTGATCACGGGCCAAAATCGTCTCAAACAACCCCGTCCCACACCCAACCGATAGAGCCTCTCCCCCACCAGGCCAAGCGTAAGCGATTAGCTTCACCTCGCTTTGCAGCAAATCTAAGTTTTCTGAAAACCAGACGTCGTAGTCGTTGGCGAACAAATCAAAAGCTGGTGAGTCGGACATGGGTACCTCTCTATCGTGCTCAATATGCGGAGCATTAACACGATTTCAATGAATAACGCCACCTCAATCAGAGCGCTCAAATCTGGATATGGTCCTCGTATCGCTATGACTGGTGATGACCTCAAGGTCCACATTGAGCATTGACGACTGAAAAAACTTGCAGTACTGAACATAGTAACTGAACATATGTACAGACCTTCAGGGCACAAGATCTTACTTCAAATCAACGCGACCTACCCATGATTTTCCACCCCAAAGAAATCAACAAAAGCTCATATAGAGGTCTGAATTTTCGATCCCTTAGGGGAATCAATGAGAATTTCTCTTTTCCTAATAAGACACAAAACGTCTTATTAGGGCTGGACAAAAACATTCACTCGATTCAACGTAGTTTCACCAAGTAACGACATCCCTCTTTGAACCGTCCATAGGATCTCAAATCCATTTTCGCAGCAGGAGCATCACCAATGGCACGCAACAAAAGCAGCAAAGGCAGCGCAAATAGCCAAATCATCGACACCGAAGCGAAACAGCGCGCAATCGACACCGCGCTTTCCTCTGTAGAACGAACCTTCGGCAAGGGCGCCCTCGTGCGACTTGGTGATGAAAGTTCAATGTTTAGGGACATTGAAGCGATCTCAACGGGATGCCTCGGTATTGATATCGCCTTAGGTGTTGGGGGTGTGCCAAGGGGTCGAATCGTCGAGGTCTACGGACCTGAAGCGAGCGGCAAGACCACCTTGACCTTGCACCTAATCGCCGAAGCCCAACGTGCCTCGGGCATCGCAGCGTTCATCGACGCTGAGCATGCGCTCGATGTGTCCTATGCACGCGGTCTCGGCATCAAAACCGACGAATTGCTTGTCAGCCAACCGGACACAGGAGAGCAAGCTCTAGAGATTACCGACACCTTGGTGCGTTCAGGTGCCGTAGACTTGATCGTCGTCGACTCCGTCGCTGCGTTGGTCCCTAAAGCAGAGATTGAGGGCGCTATGGGCGACTCTATGGTCGGCGTGCAAGCTCGGTTGATGAGCCAAGCGCTTCGAAAGCTGACCTCCAGTATCGCCAAAAGCCGCTGCACCGTGATCTTCATCAACCAACTCCGTATGAAGATCGGCGTCATGTTCGGCAGTCCTGAGACGACCAGCGGCGGCAATGCATTGAAGTTCTACGCTTCACAGCGGATTGATGTACGTCGAATCGGCGCCATCAAGAGCGGAGATGAGGTCATCGGCAATCGCACCCGGATCAAAGTCGTCAAAAATAAGGTGGCTCCTCCATTTAAGAAGGTCGAATTCGACATCCTCTACGGTGAAGGAATCTGCTCGGTTGGTGATCTGATTGATCAAGCCGTCGAGCTCGGTGTGATGGAAAAATCCGGTGCTTGGTACAGCTATAGCGGGGAACGACTCGGGCAAGGCCGCGAGCGTGTGCGAACCTTGTTGAAAGAAGAGCCCGAGCTCCGCGAACGAATCGATACCCAGGTGCGCGCCTTGGTCTTCGGAACCGACGAAGAGGCAGCAGAGGCCAGCGTAGTCGCGCCGATGGCAGAGGGATAACAGAGTCCTCGCCGACTCTTCATGTCGACGGCCGACCCATCCTGCTGGGTTGGCCGTCGCTCTTTTTGCAGATGATACAATCAACGTCCCCGAAGCCCTCGCAGCTCATACAAGCCCACTCGGAACGTTGACGCCGAGAGACACCAAGGAAAATCAAGATCACGAACCTGGTCGTCGGGCAGGGCCTTGTGCTCCGATCCAAAGGGCCAGGGCAGGTGTGTCTCGGGCGCTTGAACCTCGCGCTCCCAAAGAGCCTTGAGCTCAAAGCGCGCGCGAATTGTAGCGCACGAAGGATGGAGCTTCGTTGAGCCACAGCGCCTCATCGAGCAGCGCGTCCCTAAGAGAGCCAAATACCGTCCAGAACCGGCGCCGTGTGCTGCGCGTTCGCTTAGGGTCTGCAAATCAACGACCCGCGTGCGTGGAGCGAAGGCCGTATCAGGAAAGTGTAAATGCAAACGCTCTTCGGGAGCGTCAGACCAAGATCGACGACCAATAACATCGCCTGGACGAGTATTCTGCAAGGCCGCAACAATCAGATCATGCTCGTCATCATCGAGGTGGCGCGCGCTCAAGGCGGGCAACGTTACCAGACAACTAAGCACCCAAAACGATGCCATCATGACGGTCTTGGACCGCGAATTCTTGAGCGAACTGCCTTGAAATGCCGCACCAGCAAGCAAACATAGCCACATCACCGTAGGGCTATGAAGTCGCGGCAAACTCAGCCATGGCATATCGATCGTCGCCAAAGAGCTACCCAGCAACACTACAATCCACCACCACGCGACGCGTCTTTTGCCGACCCCAAAAGCGGCAAGAGGCAACAAAGCCGGCAACCAATCCCATCTCCAGATCAGACTTTTATGAATCAATCCATCCCGAAGCAGGGTCATTGCCAAAGTGAGACCACCGACTTCAAAGACCTTTGGCGTATTGCCAAGCTGACTTTGCGTATCCATCTCCACGGACAAAGACCACAATCGCAGTGCAACCAAAGCAATCGACAGACTGACAATTACCGCAGTGAAGCGTCGCGGTAGCGCGCTCGATCGAGCTGTTATGGCCATGACTACAGGCGCCATAACGGCCATCTCAGGACGCCCCCAAATCGCGAGGCATAACATCGCTCCGGCGAGAGACAATCGAAGCGTCCGCTGCTTGGGATGGAGCGCGATTGCGCTAATCAACGCAGCCGCCGTGAGTAACCAAATGGTCACGACGACCAGTTGACTCTCTGTTGCGGCGTCCATCACCAACAAGGGCGTTGTCGCTGTGAGACCTGCGGCAACGATCGTTGAGCTCCAACTGAGTCCACAACCCCGCGCGAGCGCCGCCATCAGGATCGGACATAGCGAAGCCAGCACGCGATGAGTCATCAAATACAGCTCCATTGAAGGACCTGTGATGGACTGCACGGCGTGATGCAATGCATAGGTAGAGGGTCCGTATTTGCTGTGACTGAGACCGCGCACTGCATCGTCGAAAAGCGCGTATCCGGTGTAGTACATCACCCAACGGCCAGCCACTAGCAAACGCAAGCCGAGGCCAACGATAGCGATACAGAGCAACCATCTTTGCGCCTTTGCTGGCGCCCGACGTAGTGGATTGATAGCCACCAGCACCGCAGCGGGAAACGCGCACAACAGCAACCACATGATTGAGGTCATCTTTTGATTCCTGTGCTAGCCCTGAGCCCTGTAGCCATCGTGGAGTCCGGTCCGAAAAGTGGTTATCAGGCTGATTGTATCATTGGACGTCGCCTTCAGAACAATATTGTCGTCGCGACAACGAGGCTCTGACTTGCCCCTGCCCAACGTGGCTCGAGCCGGAGCGATTTGGGCGATGAGTAGAATCAAAAAGCATCTCGACGCGTTATCGAGTATATCTACCTCTCGTCTCTTATCCTCAGAGTCTTGCCATGCTTGCGCCAAGTCATCTCAAACTTAAAAATACGATGCTTGCCGTCGGTTTAATGCTCTTTCCGCTGGTCAATGAGGCAGCTAGCAAGCCCTCCAAAGCACATCGACCGGCGTCTACGGCGGTTGTGATCCCAAAGTCGTCTCTGGCAAGCGTATTGCGGAGCGCTCTCAGACAACGAGCCACCGATCCCGACAAGCAACAATTCGACCTTGCAGAGAATCTGATGTGGGTCCACAGCAGCGCCAGCGTCGGACAAATCGTGGCTTGTGGGGTTGCCATGCAAGGTCTGAGGTTCGCTCAGTCGCACAACACGATGGCCAAAGTCCCGCTGAGTGAAATGACCAAGGATATGGCGTACAACCTGGCCCGACTCGCTCAACATCACCGCTCATTGGCTGACGCGACCAAGCTCAACAAGTTGAAGCCCTACCATAAACGCCTCGCGACCTTGAACTCCGAAGGCAGCAAGCTAGCCGAGCTGATGCCAACTCAGGTGCAAAACAAAGACTTCAATGATCACTTCAATGAACTGCAGCACTCCATCTCGACCTGGTCTACGACTCTGTCTGCACCGCGAAGCCCAAAGCCCATCAAACTAGCGTTGGCAGCTGGGTTGCGCGCGCACATTAAAGAGCGAGTAAAAGAGCGCAAGCCCTCCGAACTCGCAAGTCGCGTACTGAGCGGCAGCTTACTCTTGGCCATGAACCAAGCCAATCATGTCCATTATGCATTGGCGACCCTGGCCAAATCGCGCAAGCACACTTCAACGTACAACGTTGAGCAACACCTACTAGCGCTACGTGCCGCGCTTCAAGCCACGCGATTGGCACTGACAAACCTGGCTGGACACCGGGCCATGAAGAGCATGTCTCACCCCTTAGACCAACTGGTATCGATCTATATCCGCGGCGAACGAGCCTGTACCCTGTTGACCAACTGGCTCGCCTCAAAAGCCACTCCCAAGACGTTTGACGACGCCCTCGAGGGCTATCGGTCAACGTTGCAGAACTTTACGGAGTCGCTGCGAAGGCCCGCGCCCTCACCGACAAAAAAATGAGCAGTGACTCAGCGACCGTGCCCATAGGTGAGCCCGACCTCCGAGCTCATTTCTCCCAAACGAGCCAAGAACGCATCTTGATGACTGGCTTGTAATCGCCTGAGCCAGAAGGTTTGGGCACATAGGTCTTGCCAAACATCAGGCTCTTGTACTGGATTTCCAACTCTTGACCGCCTTGGACGTCGACTTCGGCGCTCCAAAGCTTCACATCCCAGCCTGGACACCATCCAGCGCGATCGTAAGGCCAGGTACCAAACTGATTTGGGACGACGCCGAGAGGAACTTTTTTCAGACAGCCCTCCTGAACCAAGTTGTGAGTTTTCACAAACTCTTTGAGGGCGCCGCCCTTTGGTCCGATGGAGAAGTGGTGGCTATGCGGACAAAACTCAGCACAATTGAGTGTATCGGTTCCCGATCCGTGGCCACTGAGCAAAACGACCACGCGCGCCTTTTTCGCATCATCAGGCGCCGTGACCGTGATAGGTTTGTGAGCGTCGTTGTACTTTTCGTTGTACTGGCCACCATTCCATAGGTACTGGCTATCATAGGGTCGAGTAGCCTTGGGTTTTTTGAACAAGTGAAGCTTCGCTGTGGTAACCCATTTGTCGACTGTCAAATAGGCGAAACGTTGTGTGCCACCGGCCTTCAACAACGGCATCAAAGACGACACGTCAGTGAGCCACCAGCCATGTCTTTTGTAGGTCGAGATTTGGCGGGCGAACTCGGTACAAGCACAGTTACA
>PBTG01000073.1 GCA_002726535.1 Myxococcales bacterium
CCTACATCGCTGGTAACAACTGGTCACATGGCGCTGGTTACCACCCGAAGTTCAAAGAATACTTCATGCCAAACTGGAGCGGCGAGAAGGTCTACCCCTACGACGACAGCCGCAACTACACCGGTGAGTTCAACGCGGGTCAGTCGCAGATCATGGGTATGGCCGCTGAGGCCTCCAGCGACGACTGGTACTCGGCGAACTGGGGCTACAACACCATCACTCGCTTGAATGGCAAAAACCGCAAGAAGGTTTGGACTCGGAATATCGGTTCAACCGCTGGTGGCGTGGCTATTGATGGCAACAACGTCTACGGTTTCCGCCAGGGCAGCCGCATGGTCTACCAGCTCAATAAGAGCAACGGTAGCCAGATCAAGACCTTCAACCTCAACAACGGCTCGTACGCCAGCTACACCTTGTACGGCAGCGTCGCGATTTACGGTGGCAAGATCTACCGGGGCGCCTCGAACGGCTGGGTTGAGCGCTTTGACTTGTCGAACGGCAACTACGATGGCACGCGCTTTTTCATGAACCGTGACATTCACGGCTCGTCGTTCAATCCGAACAACGGAGAGTTCTGCGCTTACCACAACAGCTACAGGGGTGAAGCTCGCTGCCTGTTCCTGACCGATAAGCCTAGCGGTGGCAAAGATGGCGTTGAGACCCTCGGTATCGACAGCAAGCGCTACGGCGGCGGTTTCCATCACTTCTACAAAGAGTACTGGTACCCCGAGTGGACCGGTGGAAACTCGACGAAAGTGTACCGTTACGGCGTTGACTTGAAGGCCAAGGGCGACTTCAACAGTGGCTTGCAGTACGTGCGCCAGATTGAAGGTGATGCGACCAACACCGACTACTACGCTGCAAGCTACAGCTCCAGCTCAAGCTACTCGCGTGTCTATCGCCTCAAGTCGAAGTCCTCGACCAAGGTTTGGACGAGCCCATACGTCACCAGCTACTGGGGTGGTATGGCCCTCGACGGCGACTTCGTCTACACGATGCGCTACGGCTCATCCGATCGGAACGTCTACGCGTTCAACAAGACCAACGGTCAACGACGTCAAGACAAGGAATTCACCCTCGACAGTAATGATTGGTCCTGGTGCAACACCTACGGCATTGCCATCCACGATGGCAAGCTCTACCGCACCAACACCTGCAACTGGGTGTATCGTTACAACATGAAGGACGGACAGCACGACAAAGTCCGCTTCACCACCAAGTACAACCCAGACGCGGTGACCCTCAACCACAAAAACGAGCTTTGCGTGGCTGATGATAATTCGCCGACGGCGGTGTACTGCTACCCGCTGCCCGATAAGGACACCAACTACACCCCGACGAGCCACACTGTAGCTACCCACGGTGAGGGTGGTGGATTCCACGAGTTGCGTCAGGAGTACTGGTTCCCGCAGTGGAGCAGCAGCAACACCAATATCTTCCGCTACAACAAGAGCAAGGTTGCGCTGGGTAGCTTCAGCGTCACGCAGGCTTACATCCAGCAGATCTGGGGTGACAACTCGGGCGACTACTACTACACGGCGAACTACAACGACAACAACGTCGCTAAGCGCGCTGGCTTGGGCTCGAACATCACTTGGAAGACGACCATTGGCTCACAGCCTGGTGGTGTCGCGGGTGACGATCAAGCCGTGTATGCGATGCGTCGTTACTACCGCACCGTCTACCAGCTCAACAAGAAGACCGGTAAGATCGACCGAGAGTTTGACCTCACCGGTGATTACACCAACTCCTTGTACGGTGGTCTGGCTGTGGCGGAAGGCAAGCTCTTCCGCGGTGCCGGCAATAACGTCTACCGCTACAACTTGTCAGACGGCTCTCATGACGGCTTGAAGTTCCCGGCTCAGACCTGGATCTACGGTGCAGCTTTCGACGGTGAGAACTACTGCTACCACGAGAGCTGGAGCGGCAACACGACGCTGTACTGCGTGCCGATCCTGACCTCGAACTGCACCAAGGGCAATGACTGTGACGACACCCGTGGCAGTATCAACCCCGGCGCGGCAGAGATCTGCGATGACTCGGACAACAACTGCAATGAAAAAGCAGATGAAGGTTGTGACGACGATGGCGATGGCTACTGCGACGACAAGTTGGTGACCTACGGTAAGCCCAGCAGCTGTCCGAAGGGTGGTGGCGACTGTGACGACACCAATGCGAAGAACTCGCCGGACGAAAAAGAGATCTGTGATGGCAAGGACAACAACTGCGACAAGGTCGTCGACAACGAGAACTCAGAAGGTTGCCAGACCTACTACTTCGACGGCGACAACGATGGTTACGGCCTCGAGACCTCGACGAAGTGCCTGTGCGGTCCGAAAGACTTCTTCAAGACCCAAATCGCTGGTGACTGCGACGACAAATGTCAGGACTGTGCGCCTGGTAAGGTGGAGATGTGCGACGGCAAAGACAACGACTGCGCCGCTCCGCTGATTCAGGGCACGAGCTTCAGCTCGCCGACCAAAATCAACTTCAACAACTCCAACATGCGCTACGGCGGATGCTGGCACTCCAAGCGCAAAGAGTACTGGTTCACCTACTGGACCAGCCCATACATCTACCGCTACAACAGCAGCGGCAACTACGATGGCAACTTCTACACCAATCAGTATGAGATGATGGGTCTGGCCTGTGATGACCAGAACGACGACTACTACACCGCCAACTGGGGCTACGGTTCCGTTAGCCGCCGTAAGGGCAGTAGTACCGTGTGGTCGAGAGGCATTGGGTCCTACCCGTCCGGTGTCACGTACGACAAAGACACCGTGTACTCTATGAAGTACAACAACAACACCACGACGCTCTACCGCTTCGACCGCACCAACGGTACGCAGAAGAGCAACGTCATCCTCAAAGGCTTCGGTGACTTCTGTAGTGGCTCAAACTGCGCACCTTACGATGGTTTGGTGGTTGAAAACGGTCGTCTCTGGCGCATTACGCGCAACCGCTGGGCGGCCCGCTATGACCTCACAACCGGTCAGTTTGATCAGGTCAAGTTCCAGGTCAGCCCTGGTGGCAACGAGGTGGACCACACCTTCATGAAGGACGGCAAGCTCTGCGTCGGTACGTACGGCCGCAGTGACATGTACTGCTACACTCTCCCTGACAGCCAGTTAGGTCAGAAGACGCAGACGTACAACATGCCCACCTACTCCAACGGTGGTGGCTTCCATCCGATGTACAGTGAGTTCTGGTACAACAACTACAACAGCAACCTGATTTACCGTTACGATCTCAACAGCAAGCCAGTCGGTTCATTCAACGGTGGGCACTCACAGGTCCGTCAGATCAATGCCCAGCAAGAGCCCTTTTACTACATGGCGCGCTACGGCTCCTCGTCGAGCACTTCGTACATCGTCAAGAACAAGGGCAAGACCGGCGCTCAGGTTTGGAAGACAACGCCTACGACGTACTTGTCAGCGGTGGCCCCATACAACTTGACGGTCTACGCACAGCGTTACGACAGCAACCGCACCGTGTGGATGCTTGACGCCAAGAACGGCCAGTCCAAGGGCTCCTTCCAGCTCCAAGGTCAGTATGGTGGCAACAACTACGGCGGTCTCTTCGTGGTGCAGGATAAGATCTACCGCGTTGGTCAGGACAGCAACCTGCGTCGATACGACTTGGGGTCCAAGAACTTCGATGGCATCGAGCTTTACCTCGGAACGTCGAGTGACGGCGGCTTCATCCCAGTGAATAATGCGGCATTTAACCGCTCGGCCATCTGTGTGTCGTCGGGTAACAGCACTGTGAATTGCTACAGAATCACCACCAACGGCTCGTTGGTCGATGAGAACTGTGACATTGACGGTGACGGATTCTGCGACGCCAACAAGATCACTGTCGGCAAGCCGAAAGTGTGTCCGAAGGGTGGCAATGACTGTGATGAGTCTTCGAAGGCCGTCAACCCGCAGGCCCTTGAGATGTGCAACAACCTCGATGACAACTGCAATAACGTGGTCGACGAGGGAGCGGACGTCTTCTGCGCCTCTGGCAAGAACGCCAAGGCCAAGTGCGAGAAGGGCAAGTGTAAGATCTACGAGTGCTACACCGGCTACTCCGACGCCAACGGGCTCGGTTCGGACGGTTGTGAGTGTCTCGGAGTCGACGGCTGGGAGCCGAACAACACCTGCGGAACCGCGACGCAGCTCGACAACTACCTCTACGACAACGGTCGCACCACGACCCTTGACGCCAAGGTGGTCTCGGCGACCGATGTTGACTGGTACACCTTCCGCGCCATCGATAACGCCGATGGTGGTGACTCCGCTTGCGACCGTTTCAACGTCCGCGTGCGCTTCTTGAAGAACCCGGCCAACAGCCTACGCTTCCAGATCTTCCGCGGCGGTTGCCCTGGCTCGTACCACAAAGAGCAGCACAACACGGGTAACAAGGTTCCCAATGCGGTGTGCTGTGGTCAGACCGACTTCAACTGGTTCACCAACTTCAAGGGCTACACGCGAAATGTGAACTCATCGTACTACTCGGAATGGGGTGAGTGTAACTGCACCACGAGTTCGACGAAGTTCGATCAGTCGCGTCCAGGCTGGAATGTGTCGGGCAAAGGTCCCTACGCCCAGTTCAACCGTAGCTCTGGCGTGACCGACAAAGGTCCGAATAGCCAGGCTTGGGGTTACGACCACACCAAGTGTCACAATGATACGGCGACCTTCTACATGAAGGTCTACAAAGGCACGACGGCCAAACAGTGTGGTGACTACCGATTGGAGATCACCAACGCGGTCTACGGTGCGCCTTCCTCTAGTCACAAAGGCTACAAGGCCAACTAGGACCAGCCTCTGTATGAGAGTGTGAGGGCGCTCTGCCAATCGGCAGGGCGCCCTCGCTCTTTTTGTGAGTTCGTACACATCATCAGGCTGTGCGTAGTCAAAGCTCCCTGCAGCACTGCAAAACGGCAGCGACTCGGCACTCAGTACAGACTCAAGGGAGATTGGTGGCTGGCTGTTTTGCCTTAGTCTGAGCTCTGTAGCGCTTGTCTCAGAGCTGCAGAGGCGTCTTTGGCGTTCGCCTTACCTTTGAGCGCTTTCATGACTTGGCCCATAAAGAAGCCAAAGAGTTGCTCTTTACCGGCCCGATAGGCCGAGGCCTGCTTGGGATTGGCCTCGATGAGTTGGTCGATGACGTCACGAAGCGCGTCGAGATCTTGCTCGATAAGTCCAACCTTGGCTCTGGCGTTCGCTAGCGCTGACTCAATATCGTCTTCGACGCTCAAGGCATCGTGGAGTAGGTCGGTCAGCATCTTGTTGCTAAGTAACCCATCGCGCCATTGATCATGGACCTCAGCGAGCTCGACGAGGACCAGATCGATTTGATGCCATTGCCGAGCGGCGCGGTTGATGGCTCCAGCCAAGCGAACACTCAAAAATGAGCCGATGCTCTTGGCTCGTCTGGCTGATTGCTCGCTCCCGAGCATGGTCTCAAAACGTCTTGCTCTGTCAGGTTCTTCACATAAAAACCAGGCTGTGTGTTCATCGAGGCTCAACTGCTCCATATATCGAGCGCGCCGCTGAGCGGGCAGTTCCGGCAAGTCGGCTTTCCATTGCTCTAAACGTTGGCTGTCGATCACTACCACCGGTAGGTCTGGGTCTGGAACATAGCGATAGTCGTGCGCTTGCTCTTTGCCTCTCATCGCTTCCGTTCGTCCCTTGTCGGCGTTCCACAAGCGGGTTTGTTGAGTGATCGGCTCTTGTTGCTTGAGCCGACGAATTTGGCGATTGGCTTCAGCAACAATGGCATCTCTAATGGCGCGAAACGAGTTGAGGTTTTTGATTTCGCATCGGGTACCGAGCTCAGTGACGCCCACTTTGCGGACGCTGACGTTGGCGTCACAACGAAACGAACCCTGCTCTAATGAGCCGTTACTGACCTTGGTGTAGAGCAAAATCGCGCGTAATTCTTTGAGGTATGCGACGGCTTGCTCTGGAGTTCGGAGATCTGGCTCACTGACGATCTCAATCAATGCAATTCCCGCACGGTTTAGATCTACCAGGCTCCCTTGATTGGTGTGAGTCGACTTTCCGGCGTCTTCTTCCATGTGGATTTGATGGATACCGACCTCGATATCGTGTCCATCGACACGGACTTTCAAGAGGCCATCGGTGCAGATTGGTCGATGGAATTGAGAGATTTGATAGCCCTTTGGTAGATCTGCATAAAAGTAGTTCTTCCGCTCAAAGACTGACTGGCTATGCACTTGGCAATTGGTAGCGAAC
Source organism: Myxococcales bacterium (assembly GCA_002726535.1). GTDB lineage: Bacteria > Myxococcota_A > UBA9042 > UBA9042 > UBA9042 > UBA9042. The sequence continues at coordinate 6,252 of PBTG01000073.1, forward strand.
CCTGCGATGGCAGCTAGGCGCAGAGCTTCGCGATTGAGTACAGGTAATGCTCCAGGCAAACCTAGGCTCACTGGGTCCACTTGGCTGTTTGCGGGCGCTCCAAAAGCCGTACTGGCTCTGCCAAAGAGCTTGCTCTGGGTTTGCAATTGAGCGTGGACCTCCAGACCGATGACCATCTCCCAACCCTTCGGTAGATGAGCATTAGTCACAGTTGATCTCCCGCAAATCTCGCGCCGACTTTGGTAGAGCCTCGAGCGAGGGCGCTGCAGCCTCGAGAGCAGTTCCCCATTGGAAGAGGTTGGCCTCACGCCAAGGACCAGCATGCAATTGGACACCGATAGGCAGTCCCTGGTCATCGCGCCCCCACGGCAGCGACATTGCGGGCAACCCAGCGAGGTTGGCCGCGGTGGTGAAGATATCCATTTGATAGGTCGTCAATGGATCCATTTGTGTGTCACCGATTTTCCAAGCGGTCCTTGGCGCTGTGGGTCCCAACAGGACGTCGACGTGGCTGAGCGCTGCGGTGAGTTCGTCTCGAACGAGACGTCGAACTCGACAAGCCCGATCGTAATAGGCGTCGTAATAGCCCGATGATAACGCCCAGGTCCCAAGGATGATACGACGACGAACCTCCGGACCAAATCCTTCAGCACGACTTCTCGCATAGAGTTGATCGAGGCTGGCTCCCGCCTCTAATTGAGCGCGTCTGCCATAACGGACGCCGTCATATCGTGCAAGATTGGTCGAAGCCTCTGACATGGCGATGACGTAATAAGCTGGAACTGCCAGGTGGTCATGCTCCAAGGTGATGTCGACTCGTTGAGCTCCCGCATCGCACAAGGCTTGAGCCGCTTGATTGACCGCGTCGGCCACCGATGGTTGCAGTCGTTCAAGCCAGTCTACGACGACACCAAAACGCATGGATTCGATTCTTTGCTCGCAAGCTAGCGCCCAATCATCGATCGGTTGATCGACGGAGGTCGAGTCGTGATCACAAGGTCCTGCAATTGCGCTTAACAGGCGTGCTGCATCGCGGACGTTGAGGGTGATGGGGCCGACCTGATCTAATGATGATGCGTAGGCGACCACACCGGACCGAGAGACGCGTCCATAGGTTGGTTTGACGCCAACAGCTCCGCAAAACGCAGCTGGCAATCGGACACTGCCGCCTGTGTCTGTGCCCAGTGAAGCAAGACCCATCTTGGCACTCACCGCCGCGGCTGAACCACCTGATGAGCCTCCGGGTACAGAGTCGAGGCTCCATGGGTTTCGGACTGGTCCCGAACTGGCTGATTCATTGGTTGAGCCCATCGCGAACTCATCGAGACTGACTTTGCCGATAATTACAGCGCCCGCAGCTTTGAGCTTTGAGACGACCGTCGCGTCATGGGCGGGTCGATAATCACCCAAAATCTTAGAGCCAGCCCTCAAGGGTCGATTTTGGACGGCGATGAGGTCCTTGATTGAGATGGGCACCCCGGCGAGCGGTAGGTTCCGCTGGCCTTTCGCGATAGCGTTATCTACAGCTCTGGCGCTGTGTAATGTTTGATCTCGATCGACGTCGACGAAGGCGTTGATCTTGGAGTCGATACGCTCGATACGCTCGAGGTGCTGCTCGGCGATCTCAAGAGCTGACGAGCGTCCTTGATTGACGTCCTCTGCGACGGCGATGAGGGTCTGGTGTTCGATGGTCGACATGGTGACGATCTCTTCGATACTCCGCGGTTTTTAGCCGACGACTCTAGGGACCACAAAATGGCCGTCAGCTGTCTGAGGACTGTTGGCGAGTGCTTGCTCTCGGTTGATTGGAGTCTCGGCGATATCAGCTCTAGTTGGTGTCTGTTGATGATTTGGATGAATCAAGGGCGCTATGGCCTCAACGTCCACCTGTTGAAGCTGGTCGATCCAAACCCGCACCTCGTCGAGTTCTTTCGCAAGCTCTATCGCCTCCTGTTCACAGATGGCGATTCGTGCCAAGCGCGCTGCGTTTTGCACAGCCTGAGCATCGATCTTGATTTCACTCATAGATCGGCCTTGGCAGCGTTGATGGCGCCTTTTAGACTCTGTTCGATGCGATCAACCGCGCCTTGCGACTGGGCCTCGCAGCGCAGCACCAATACAGGTCCCGTGTTTGAAGCTCTTACCAATCCCCACCCATCGTGGAATAGAACTCGAGCGCCATCGATATCGATCACTTCATGAGTCGCGGTGAACTGCGCTTTGACTCGTTCGACGACGTCGAATTTGATCGCGTCTGGACAGTCCAAGCGTAGCTCTGGCGTCGAAAAGGTCTCTGGCAGTCCATTGAGAAGCTCGGAAAGAGGACCATCTTGGCGACTGAGGATCTCAAGGAGCCTACATGTGGCGTAGGTCGCGTCGTCGTAGCCAAAGTAGCGATGTTTGTAAAAGATGTGACCGCTCATCTCACCAGCGAGTAGCGCGCCGCGAGCCTTCATTTCTGCTTTGATGAGGGAGTGGCCGACTCGACTCATCACCGGTTGACCGCCGCGAGCTCGGATATCGTCAAAGAGGGTTTGGCTACATTTGACCTCGCCCACGATGATCGCCCCTGGCTCTTCGGCCAACAGAGCTCGAGACAGGATGACCATAAGTCGGTCGCCCCATATGATCTCACCATGTTCATCGACTACACCAATGCGGTCACCGTCGCCATCGTAGGCGATTCCCAGGTCGGCGCCGCTCGCGCGTACTGCCTGCTGCAAGTCGACAAGATTTGCGGCGACTGTGGGATCCGGATGATGGTTTGGAAAGCGCCCGTCAGGCTCACAGTAGAGCCCTGTGACCTCACATCCCAAATCCTCGAGCAATCCAGGGACGATGGGTCCGGTCGGTCCGTTTCCTGCGTCGATGACCACCGACAATGGGCGTTCGCCTAATGAGACATTGCTACGGATCCACTGCTCGTAGGACTGCCGGATATTGTACGTGTCATCAGTGCCGCTTCCAGTATCAAAATCTTGTTGCTCCATGAGCTTACGCAGAGACTGAATGTCCTTCCCGTGCAGAGAATCCAACCCCAACATCATTTTAAAGCCGTTGTCTTGAGCGGGATTGTGGCTGCCTGTGACCATGATTCCACCCCCTACATCGAGGGTGTGAGTCGCGAAATAGAGCAAGGGTGTGGGCACCATCCCAACGGAGATCGTGTCGCAACCGCAGGCGTGCAGGCCAGATTTGAGGGCGTCTCGAATACGGTCGCTCGACAAGCGAGCGTCCCAGCCGATTGCGACTTTGGGCGAGCCGCCACTGCGCCTTAAGAAACTGCCGTAGGCTCGCCCTAGGTTATGGGCAAAGTCGTCGCTTAAGTCGCGGTCGGCGACTCCACGAATGTCATAGGCGCGAAAGACGTGGGGGTTCATATCGACTCCGAAGTTAGAGCAACTCTTTGCGGTCTTTGAGCGCGTCGACGACGGCCCGTACATCTTGCGAGCGTCCTACAGGCATGACCAGTACGGCGTCTTCGGTGGCGACTACCGCCGTATCCCGTAGGCCCAAAGCGGCTACAGTCACGCCTTCTCCCACCAAAACCGAGCCTTCGCAGTCAATCTCTAAGACGTCACCGCGGATGTAGTTGCTCTGAGAGTCGTTGCGGTGGTCCAGAAGGCTCTGCCAGGTACCGACGTCGCTCCATGCCGCATCGAGGGTCACACAGTACAATTGTTCTTCATGCTCCATGACCCCGTAATCGACGCTAATCGAGGGACACGACTCAAACCTTTCGTTTAAGGCCTGTTGCAACGAGCCATCGGCCAACTGCATTGGACTACAATCGGCCAACGCTTCGAGGGCATCACTCAACGCGGGTAGGTGACGACGAACCGCTTGTCTAGCGACGTCGGCTCGAACCACAAAAACCCCAGCATTCCAGAGATGTTGGCCACCTCGGACATATTGTAGCGCTTTTTCAAAGTCGGGTTTTTCCACAAAACGTTCGACGCGATGTGTACCTACGCCGACGCTATCGCTCAACTCAATATATCCGTAACCGGTTTCAGGTCTCGAGGGCACCACCCCGAGGGTTACGATGTGTCCCTTATCAGCCTGCTCACAGGCGAGAGTCAGGGCCTGCCGAAAGACTGCAGGCGCACCAATGTGGTGATCGGCCGGTAAGAGCGCGATGATTGCATCATCACAGATTTTTTGAGCGAGGATGGCGGCCAATTCGAAGCAGGGCGCGGTATTTCTGGCAACGGGTTCGCCGATGACGTGGCTGGCTGGCAGATCAGGTAATTGCTCTCGGACGGAGTCCACTAGGCGCGCAGCGGTGATGACCAAAGCACGCTCTGCAGGACAAATCGACTCGATGCGAGCTAAGGTTTCCGCCAACAGAGTCTCACCGCTCATCAAAGCGAGCAGTTGTTTGGGGCGTTGACGACGACTCATGGGCCAAAATCGAGTGCCGCTGCCGCCGGCCATGACCGCGCAAACCAATCGCTCAGTGGGAGAGTTCATGGGTTGGGTTATCCCAGGGCCATGGTTGTCACTTCACCTTCAATCAGCACCGGCGCCGCGGTTTTTTCGCGGAGTTCTTCGACGCTGACTCCCGGCGCAAGCTCGCGCAAAATAAAGGCGCCCGATGCAATGTCCAAGACCGCTAAGTCGGTGACGATGCGATCAACACATCGGGTACCCGTCAATGGCAGCGTGCACTGATCGAGTAGTTTGGGATTTCCGCGTTTGTCACAGTGAGTCATGGTGACCACGACACGTTTCGCGCCAGCCACGAGATCCATAGCGCCGCCCATGCCTTTGACGACTTTCCCGGGGATCATCCAGTTGGCAATATCCCCGTGAGATGACACCTGCATGGCTCCGAGCACAGTCAAATCAATGTGGCCGCCTCGAATCATTGCGAAGGACTCAGCCGAGCTGAAATACACCGAGCCCGGAACTTCGCTGATCGTCTGTTTTCCAGCGTTGATGAGATCTGGATCTTCTTGGCCTTCATAGGGGAAGGGCCCGATGCCTAGCATTCCATTTTCGCTCTGTAAAACGATGTCCATCCCTCCAGGGATGTGATTGGCGACCAGCGTGGGAATGCCAATGCCCAGATTGACGTAAAATCCATCTTCTAGCTCACGAGCGACTCGTTCAGCGATTTGGTCACGGCTCAGTGCCATGGTGTCTCCTGTTGCTCTATGGCCCCTCGACTGGGGCTGATGGGGGCTCTTTGTCAAATCCCGCGTATGAGCGCCAAGCATCGACGTTGTCTCCGAGACGCTCACCGGTGACGTTTTCTAGCGCGTATACGACGTAGTTTGCAACCGGAGCCTTGCTTGCCTCTAAGGTACGAACCAAGGTGGGCACGACGGTCTGGTCTTTCAGAAGTGGCAAGGCCTTGAGAATTTCAATCTTGGCTTGATTCGTGAGTTTATCAAAGCGGCCAATCAACGCTTCACTGGCACCTAAGGGCTTGAGTTGACTGAGCGCATGTAAGAGCCATGAACGTTCATCGGTGGTCAAGTCACCAGACAAGGCTGCTATGAGCACCTCGCGACCCAGTGCTTTGTGAGCGACCGCAGCCAATGCGGCGTTGCCCCTCAGTCCCGGAGTTTGTAGCCCAAATTTCACTACTGGGAGACTCCACCGCAGAGGTGCCGCAGCGATCACCTTGAGTGCGGCGCGACCCACAGCTCGTGATGGGTGGTCCACCAGGCGGACGGCCACGCTAACGGCACGCTTCGGGTCCAATTTTGTAAGCGTCTCGAGCGCCATGGTCCGTGCGGGCACAAAGGTCTCAAACTTCCCCGCCGCGAGGGTGAGGAGTGCATCGACATCGGCTTTACTGCCGAGACTTTGCAAGGCGTGAGCCGCGGCCGCTTGAATCCGTCCAGTGCTCTGAGACAATAGAGTGCGGATCGGCTCGGCCGCCGCTTTGTGCTGAAGCGCTGCGAGCCCGCCCATGGACAAGACCATCGCGCGCATCTCGGACTTTTTCGAAACGACCATTAACAACTCAGGTGCTGCGTCTTTGATACCGTTTCGAGCCGCGGCGGCCATCAACTCGACCCTGGTGAGGCCTCCTTTGGGATGTGCTTGCGCCGCTTTGTATAGGACTGGACCCGCTTTGGAGCCGAGCAACAAACCGAGTGCAACTCCGGCGGTCGCTACTTTTTGCGAAGATGTACTAGAATCTGTCAGCGCTTGACCGACCTCTGCCGCGGCATTACCTGGAGCCGCTAAAGCTTCTTTTAGGGCCGGACACGTCGTTTGATCCATATGCGCGCACTTGAGCAGTTCAGCGCCTGGACCTGCGAAAGCTGAAGGGCTGCATAGCAGCAAACCAAGACAGATTAAGAACAGAGTTCGACGCATTGGGTGTACTCCAGTTGGTTGAGGACTGAGCATGCCGGGGATGGGGGGCTGGCGTCTATAGGCTTAGGTCAAACCCCAGCGTCTTCGGACGATCCACTCTCCGATCAAAGCTGAGATGAACAACAACACGATGGCCCAGTGTTGCCAAAGTGGGCTTGATTCTCTCGATTTCAGTTGGATCTGAGGTCGCATAGCCGACAAAGCGGGGAGCGTTGAGCGCGTTGAATCAAGCGCTTGTCCTGCAGTGGCGCGACTGAGGGCTTTGAGGCCGAGAACATCAGCGTGGACCATGCGCTCTTCTTCGATGTGCTCATCGACACCGATTGCGGCACGGCCCGTCGCCCCGTCGTGGGTTTGAACAGTGAGTCTCCAAGCTCCCCCTTTTTGGGGTCGCCACTGCAGTGAGGCGCGACCTTGGGCGTTGGTTTTGCCTCGGTGGAGCTCCGAGCTTTGCGCTCCTTCCGGTAAGGATGTGGCTGATAGTGACACCGAGACATTGGGCCGTGCCCTGAGGTCAGGGCCTCTTAGGTCAACTTCGACAACCACTGGCTCTCCTTTGGCAGCGATTTGGTTCGATGTTTGGATGCGCAGCGGTTGATACTCAGGGGCTCGCAGGAGCCAACCACGGAGTCTTTGGACAAAGCGATGATATGCCGCCTGCGATCCTGCTGAATGCTCAGTGTGCTCTTGCGGAAATGCCCAACTCCACAAGCTGTCTGTTGCCCAAACTGCTACGCGGCCTGAGCCGTGGTCAGCTACGGTCAATAAGGGCTGTGATGATGAGCTTTGAATCAAAACGGACGCATGAGCCCGGCTGGTCAGATTTGTGTTGTATCCCTCAATGTCGAGAGCGCGCCACAGACGCTCATCTTGTCGTGGATTCTCGCCCACTCGAGTCACCAGATGTTGCGCCCCCAAGGTGGTTCGTTGAGCTTTGATCCGCTGATCCGTCCATCCTGGTCGATCTGCCGCGGTCATTTTTACTGGCAACCATCGATTCAATGCGCTCGTAGACCATTGACGACTGGCCAGTGTATTTGGACCTCCCACAACCCAAAATGCACCGCCGTCACGGACCCATTTCTCCAAAGTCGGCAGATGCATATCGATTCCGAAGGGACGGAAATCGAAGTTCTGAAAGATCACCAGATCAAAGTCGTCTAAGGCAGGACCAAAGAGTTGTTGAGTTGGAAAAGGAATCAGTGCGGTGTCTTGTGATTGAGCCATCAAACCACCTGGCCCCACCATGATGTAAAACGACACCAAGTCGATGTCTGGGCTGCTACGCAGATGGGAACGCAAAAACCTCGAGTCCCAGCTTGGGTGGCCGGCCAAATGCATCACCCGGACTCGGTCACGCAGGACCTGAAGAGGTCTATGGAGCCGATTGTTGGCAGCAGTCACTTCCTCAGCGAGCGGCACTACGGCTGCACTGAGTACATGCGGACCGAGAGTTTTGGGCTGAATTTCAAGTTCGACGGTTCGCTTCGAGGGACCTTTTAGCGCAATCAGTTTTTGCGAAACAGGTTGTCCATCCAGAGACATCACCAAAGTCGCGCTGAGCTTGTTCCATTTGGGTCCACTATTGATGTTGAGGTCGACCTCGACGGGCAAGGCTGAGCGCGCAAATGCGAAGGGGCTCGCACGGATATCGGCGACTTCCACATCCATCAATCCACTTGGGTCTTCGAGCGCAATCGTGTGAATCGGCACCTTTAGCTCAGCCAAGATGCTCTGGATCTCCGGAGGGATCCCATCGACTAGCGCTGGTACGATTCCATCACTGATGATCAGTATTTGCCCAAGACCGGGTGGGCGCATCGACCCAGCCAGACTAGTCAGAGCCTCTTGGATGTCAGAGTGGGTCGCGTTGGCGACTGTTGCTGCGATATTCGAGGGCATAGGCTCCAGTCGCTCGCCAAAGGTGAATAGATGCAGTGGACCATCTCGTCGAAGTCGATGGACCTGATCAATGGCTCGTTTAAGCCGACCATGGTGGCGCATCGAACTCGATACATCGATCAACACAGCTGTCGAGCGCGACACAACGCTTCGTTGCTCTGTGACCCAAGATGGCCGCATCGCGATCAGCACCAACAGGCTCACGGACACCAAACGCCAGCAAATCAGTGCCCACAATCGATGGCCGCTGAGGCGACCTCGCAGATTTCGCCAAGCCAACCAGACGACAATGGTCGCCAGACAGATCAACACGATGCCGACGGAGGACTGCCATGACATGCCCCAACTCACAAAGGAGACTTGTTGTTGCTGTGCGGAGTTCATCTGTGGAGACAAGTCACTCACCGAGGCGAGCGGAGATGGCAGCCCACCGATCATCGTCGTGTTGAAGAGCACTATCGGCCTCTTCGTCGGCGCAATAGATACTGAACGTGAGTTTGGTCATCTTTGTAATCCAAGCACAGACTGTAGATGACGAGGTTGATCGCGAGCCTCCAAGCCTGCTCACGTTGTGCACGACCCCCAGGGACAGCTGCGTGTGCGAATCCGCCTCTCGGGTCCATCTGAAACGCACCCAAGAGGTCATTGCGACTGTAGATCAGGGCCCATCGCTTTTTGATCTGGACCCCATAGAGACGATCGGTGTCAGCTCGACGACCCAACGCGCGACGTAAACGATAAAACGTTCGGTAGACCACATCAGACTTCGGAATCGGTACGATGGGTCGATTCAAGACGGATTTGGCTAGTCTTTGAATGTCTCGATGAAAGCCAGCAGATGGCCCTGTTAGTGCTGCGTCATCCACGATTAGCATGCCCCCGGAGTTCAGGTGCGTACGCAGCCGTCTAATTGATTTGGCCTTTAGCGCCTTGAAACTCCGATCGCCGCGTAAAATCAGTAGGGGATACCGAAAAAGGCGACGATTGCTGGCTCGAACAAGGGTCGGCCGCAAGGTCATCTCGATACTGGTGCGAAGTCGTAACTGTCGCGCCCAGTTCAACATCTCTGTTCGGTTTTTAATTTGGTTTGAACTGACTTGCAGCCGAGCCAGTTGAACAACAGAGCGGCGAGTTGGATTGGTCGAAGCGCTCGCCATGGTTCCAAAACACGTCGAGATGAGCAGTGTCGTAACCAGTACATAGATCTTTGGTGTCAGGGTCACGGGGTGGACTCCTGAGTCGGGGTCGGGACTGCTCGTACTCGCCCCCTAGTTTGCTCACAAAACCCAGATTTGTTGCAGGCTCTCACCTCGATATCGTGCCACTTACCGGCCATACGAGGGCTGCCAGGAGCAACCGGATACAGGTCCAATATTGTCGCCGTCCAAGCAAGTACAACGCGACCTTCGAGCGTCGTCACAACCATTTGATTTGGACCTGTCTGCAAGGTCCACGATAGAGCCTCTCCGGTCGATGAAATCGATACCAATGCGATCTCTATTGGTTCGCCGACCAAGGCTTCGTGATCACCAAGTGGAACCAAAAATAAATCGGATTCTGCCGTACATCCAAAGAGGAAAATACAGACGCTGATCAGCGCATGCACGCGGGGTTTCACGTCGTGTCTTTGCTTGGGAACGTAGTGGTGGCACACTGGCTCTAACTCCGACGGCGCCATCTGGCGCACATTACGCACAGGAGATGCCGATGGCGTCCAAACGATATCGAAGTTCGCTCATCTTCGCCATAATGGTGTTGATGCTTGCCAGTTGTGGCAAAGACAAAGCAAAAACTCCCGCAGGCAATACGAAGGTCGACGAGACGGTGACGAAAAAACCGGCTCTGCCGGTTAAGCCCAAGCCCAAGCCACCGAAGCTGCAACTTGAGCTAGACGACTTCATCAAGACTCGAGTGGTGGAGCGGTGCGCGCTCAAAGGCAAAGAGTCCAAAGATGACGCGCGCACTATCGCCATTGATCAGCTCGCAGGTCGTCCCTACCAGCCCCAGGGTTTGGTACCGAAGCCCACACCAACGGCTCCGAAACCCAAGGTTGAACAAGCGGCGAAGGCCGAGAAAAAACCAGCAGATCCCAAGGGTACAGTTCGTACCGAAGCGGACTCTCCCAATGGACCCCCGAAAGTCGAGGCTCCTAGTGGTGACAAAGCGATCGCCGATCCCAAGGACAGCGCTGCTCAATCCGCACCAACAGTGACGCCTGGCGGTCGTATGGCACTCACGAAGCAAGATGAGCCACTGACCAGCAAATACGACCATGACCTCAAAGCAGCCGCGAAATGGAAGCCCTATCAGGACCGCATTGAAAAAGAGGTGCAGACCTGTTTGTGGGCGCCCGAGTTGGGTTTGGTGAATGAAGATTTGGTCAATCGATACGTCAGCGCCTTCGTCGAGATTACGTGTCTGCAAGACAAGCATCGCGACAAAGGAGGCCAACTCGATACTGTGGCCCACGCCCGTGCGGCCGTAGAGGTCTTCGAGCGCAATCAATTTACCGCGCCTCAATTCGCCCAAATGGGTATTCCCATGGGTCGATTTGATTCTGTACAGGCGAAAATCGGTGAAGCGCGGACGAAAAACTGTCCAGACAAGCGACTCGCTGAGCAATCCATGCCCGCTGGAGGCGAGTTCATCGGTACGCTCAAGGGAAGTTTGACAGGTACGATCAAGTTGGTTGCCGACCATGGAAAGCTCAAGGGGACGATCGTTATCGCTCCTCGTGGCAAAGCCAAGACACCGCTGACCATGATCGCCAGCGGTACCAAGTTTGGGCAGCGCGTTCATATCAACGCGAGCGAAGGACAAAATTTCCTCCGCCTCGACTGCCGTTTGGGAGCCAAAGCTTGTCAATGGAGTGGCCAGGTGGGCTTCAAGCCCAGAAAGGGTACGTTTGTTCTCAAACGCCCACCGCCACCCCCGGCTAAAGAGGGTCCTAAGCCACCAGCGAGCGCTTCAAAAGCGGCTCCAGGCCCCAAAGGCCCTCCGACAGTACCGGCCAAAGAGCCAAAAGAGGTGGCGCCCTCTCCCGCCAAAGATCCAGCGGCCAAGCCTTGATGGGGAATATGGTTCGTTATTGACGGGGAATCGGACGCTGCGGAGTCGATAGGGTCGCTTTGAGTGGCACGACCACCCAGGCTGGGCAACGCGTGACGACCTCAATACTCTTAGATTGGGCTCGATAGTGTTCAATTGACGAGGTACACGGGTGCTGGACTTCAACGCGACCTGCTCTTCTTAGACTCTGTATCAGGGCTTTCGTTAAGGGTTCGGCACGGCGCAACAGACGTGATCCATGTACACGCCACCCACTTTTCCAGCGTTCGAGCCACTGAGCGGTACGTAGAGGTCTATTTACGTATGCAATTGAGTCTTCAGCGACCGTTGCGATGCGGACTCTGTGGAGGCGTGTACGCCCTGAATTGATGGTCAGCTTCGCGTCGACGCCAAGGCGGCCTTTGAGCTTGCGTGAGCACTGAAAGCCTACACACTTGCCTCGAGATCGCCCGAGCGCCCTCGGCCAGCACCCAGCCATTTGCCCGCGGACCTTCGCTGATATTCTGACGACACCTTTGTAGATGCTGTCATGACTCCAATCAGTCAGATGAAGGGTTGCATCTGGCCTTGTCACTTTGTCGACGCCTATCTGCGATTGTATGGCCTGAAGTACATCCGCTGAGGGAACTGAGACCGGTAAGGTGAGCTGAGCTGGCTTCTGCGGCACGCTCAGCGCGAAATCTAACGAGGTCAGAGGTTGGCTCACAGGTTGGCACTTCGAGGATGGACCTGGACGAACTCGGATACGTGCAGCGATTCTAAGGCCTTGCGGGTCAGCGACGGGTTGACTGACTAAGGCTTCGCTAGGCCGCCACAGCCAGCATTTCGAGTTCGCTAGCTGCAGTGGTGTATGGAGTGCCTTCAGCGCGTGTTGTAGCTCAGAGCTGATCGGCCTGCGCGCTTGAGAGACCGCTTTGGTGAGCTGTTCCGTGACTGCCCTATCCAGCCATTTTGCAGTCGTCTTGAGTAAAATAGCTGTGGTCAACGCGATCGCTCCGCGTTGGACACGACTTTGAGTTTGAATAGCCGTCCACATGAGCACGCCGGTGGGGCTTAGTCTGGGTTTTGCACAGAGGGTGAGGTCACCCTTCACAGGCCGATCGACAAAGCGGCCCATGACCTCAACCTTGCCTTGCCCTGAGAGTGAAAATCGCCAACAGATCTTGCCTTGGTTGAAGGTCGCATCACACGGAGCTGAGAGGCTTGCCGACAACTCCCATCGGGCCAGTGGGCTCATTTTTTTGATTTGAAGCGTCGGGAGTTGGATCTCTTTCCAAAGACAAGCCAACTCCACCAGTGGCATTTCAATGGCAGCGATGAGGTCAGTCTGCTCGGGGCGCTCTGTTTTGCCTTCAAACGTCGGTTTGGGCCGCATATGACTGCTACATCCAAGCACCATCACCACGATGGCTGCAGGTACGATAGACCTTGGCTCGGCGATGAGCTTGGAGACACGTTGCCGTAACATCTTCATTTTGGACCGCAAAATCCGAGATTTTCAGGTTTGGGTTTGCCCTGTAGGTCGAGTAACTCATAGCATTTGAGGTAATCCGGACAGGCCAATTGTTTGAGTTCGCCGCTTGTGTCGCACTTCTGTACACACAGCGCTTTACCGCCCCCCGATACGCAGGTCGTATTCATGTCGCAGTCCGCCAGTTTTGTACACGCAGCCATCAGGGTTTGGTTGCCTGGGTCCGTACAAAATGGTTTGGAGTCGCCGATGCATTTTTTTCCTGCGAGACATCCCTCATGAGTCAGTGGATGGCAAAACTCGCGGCGACAATAGCCTTGACCTGCCGGCATAGGTTTGGATGTTTTGCTGCCTTTGGGCGTGTACATTAAGGAGCGGCACAAAAATCCTGGCGCACACGCTTCTTCGGGCGCCCCCTGGGCTCGATCGACTTGAGTCTTGCAAGCGGGCAGACATCTGCGCTCGATGTTGCCTTTGCTGATCTCTTTGGCGGCGCAAACCAAGCCGCTGCCACAGTGACCCAGAGCGTCGCAAGATTGGTCTAAAATACGCTCACCGTAGATAAAGGACACCGTTTTGCCCTCAGTGGTGATGGTTGCTGTGGAGCCGATATCTTTGCAGTGGGGCTCGATGCCTCCGACGCAGAGTTGATCGCTTTGGCAGCCTTTCGACGAGGCAACTGAGCACTGAGGCGCGGTGCAATATCCTAGGTTCAACGCGCCATTTGGAGTCGCCCACAGACAGGTCGAACCCTGTAGGTTCGCTGCGCTGTTGCTCTCATCTACGGAAGCGCAGCTATCGGGCTTCGACAGGTCACAGCGGCGACGACACAGATCTCCATCAGGACCCGACACACACAAATGCTGAGAGGCACAGTCTGTATCGTTTTTGCAAGCTTGTCCGTGTGTGTTTGACCCCGCATTGACGCACTCTTGGGTTTCGATACCGACACAAGTTTGGCCCGCGGGACAGCCGGTGTCATTGAGCAGGTCGCACACTTGGACGGCCGGCTCAAACTCCAACCCAGAGCATCCACCAGTGACGCCAATCAGCAACATCAAGACTGTACAATGTGATCTTAAGTTCTTTGTCTTCGGTGCGTGCATGGATAACTCCGTCAATTGAATCAACGCATCAGGCTGATCAGACACGCTTGGAACGAGACACGCAAGCGATTGTATCAAATCATCTCCATGACTCCGAAACAGCCGACTTTGCAGTGGCTTGCCGACAGCGTGTTGACCTAGGTAGCCTACGGTCCTCACACAGGAGCCAACTGACTCATGAATGCACTGATTGAAGACTCTACCGTCGAACTGGGCCAAATCACCACTCACGATGGCATAAATCTGAGCCTGCGTTGGGACCGAGTCGAGTCACCAGTAGCTCATGTGGTCATTGCTCATGGATTTGCCGAATACACACGCAGACAACGCCATCTTGCTCAAGCGTTGGTCAAAGCAGGCATGAGTGTGTTGCGCTACGACATGCGAGGCCATGGCCACAGTGGAGGACGTCGTGGTCACGTTGAGCGCTTCGATGATTACGTAGACGATCTCTTGGAGGTGGTGGACGTGGCGCGCTCGGAGAGTCTCCCGCTCTTTGTCATGGGTCACTCTCAGGGTGGGTTGATCACCA
>PBTG01000074.1 GCA_002726535.1 Myxococcales bacterium
ACCCAACACATCTCGGCCGAGTGAGGCCAGCTATGACCGATCAACAAGCGGCGGCACTGTCCGCCCCCTGTGACGAGCGCGTCCGATTCGCGCGCAGCCTTTTCAAGGAGTTTTCCATGACCCGCTCGACCCGCGCCCTGAAGTACGCTGCGCTGGTGGCTTTGCTCGCCAGCGCCGCCATTTTGAGCCCACAGCCTGCCAATGCTGCTGTGCCGGCCACTGTGGGATTGGAAGGCCGTTTGGCGACCCCTGCCGGTGGTCCAGTCGCTGACGGAGACTACACCCTGACCTTTTCTCTCTATGCCAGCGCCAGTGCGCCTCAAGCCACTTGGAGCGAGACCGCAAAGGTCAAATTGAGTGCTGGACGCTTCGCCCACGCGCTCGGCAGCGTCAAAGCGTTGAACCCGTCGACTTTGGACAGCGCCAAAGGCGGTTGGGTCGGCGTCAAGGTGGGCCAGGATCCAGAGTTGACTCGCACACCCTTTCTCGCTGTACCTTTTGCAGCACGCGCTGCCTTGGCCGAGAGCGCCGCGGTCGCTGCGGTCGCCAAGGGCTTGAACTGTACCGGCTGCGTGAGCGTTGGCACCATGAAGTTCGACGGCGATGTCGACCTTGCTGGCAACAGCATCAAGGTGAAGAACTTAACGGCCAGTGGCGACGTGGTGGCGGCCAGCGTCACCGCCTCGAGCTTCAGCGGTGACGGCAGCAAG
This sequence comes from Myxococcales bacterium, assembly GCA_002726535.1. Classification (GTDB taxonomy): domain Bacteria; phylum Myxococcota_A; class UBA9042; order UBA9042; family UBA9042; genus UBA9042. Next base: position 711 of record PBTG01000074.1, read on the forward strand.
CTTACCGGCCTACAAATCGCCGGTGGTAGCTGCAAAGTCGGTTGGGTGGTGACCGGTATCAAAGCAGATGGGTCGGTTACATGCTCGGCGGCGCCGCCAGCGAAGATCAGCGAGGACGCCCTTGGCCAACTTTCCAACGGGTTACTCAAAAATGTGTTCGATGAAAAGTTCGAGGGCGTCGCCAAGGCTATCCCCGACAACAATCCGGGTGGTGTCATCAGCGAGGTCAAGGTGCCCGACGTGGGCATCGTTAAGTCGATCTCCGTGACCGTTGATTTAACCAATGCGGACATCTCAGGGCTCGTCGTCACGCTTTTTGACCCACTAAACAAGCAGTATGTCTTGCACAACAAGAGCGGTAAGGGCGCTTACCTCAAGACCAGCTTTCCGGCACCGACCAAGGCCGTCAGCGGCGACATCACCAGTTGGGAAGGTCAAAACGCCAAAGGCACCTGGCGGCTCATCGTTGCCGACTGGAAGGACAACGGCGGCGGAAATGACGGCAAAATCAACAGTTGGACGATGAACATTAAGTACCTGTCTTCGAAGAAGATCGTGCTCAAGGGCGATTTGGTTGCCGACGGCGCGATCCTCACCGATGGCGGAAAGAGCAATTGCTTCGTCAAAGACACCGGCAAGGGCTACTCGGCGCTGTACTGCGGCGATAAGATGATCACCGGTTGGGCGACGCCGACCACGCCATTGATGAAGCGCATCTTCGCCGGCGGACATCAGAGCTGCGGCATTTTGCTAGATGACACCATGCTCTGTTGGGGCAAATACGACAGCGGTAACGGCTGGAAAGAGCCGCCAAAGCTGACGGATAAGCTGCAAAAACTGTCTCTGTCTTACTACGAGGGCTGCGCACTGCGTCTGGACGGCTCCTTGAAGTGCTGGGGCCGCTACGCCAGTTCGGCGCCAAGCGGGACCTTCACCGATATTGCATGTAACCACACCAGCTGCTGCGCTGTGACCAACACCGAGGCGATGAAGTGTTGGGGTAAAAGTGACCATAGCCAGACCAATTCGCCGGTGGGTAAATATGCTGAGGTCGACGCTGGCTATCATCACTACTGTGCGCTCACCACAGCCGGTGACGTGAAGTGCTGGGGCTACAATAACAAGTCGCAGACCGATGTGCCCAAGACCAACGACGTATACTCACAGGTCAGCCTGGGTAACTATCACTCCTGTGCGCTGCGCAAAAAAGATGGCTACGCCCGCTGCTGGGGCAAGTGGGATAACAACGAAAACGTTAGCAGCTACACGGGTCCCTTCAGCACCTTGGTTCAAGGTCGCAACTACTACCACTGTGGTCTACGTCCCGGTGGTGAGTTCTTCTGCTGGGGTAACAGCAGCTTCTGGGACAACGTATGGCACCGCAACAACTATGCTGAGGCGCGCGCCAACATCGGCCCCTTCATCGACGCGCAAGTGTCCCGTCATGACCACACGTGCTTCCTGCGGCGTGATTTGACGGCAGCCTGTGTCGGCAGCAACAGCCAGGGCAAGCTGCAGATCCCTGAGGTGAAGTAAAAGGCCTCGCTGACAGGGTGCGCATGAGTGTGTTTAGGCCGCGCGCACCAAAGCCTTTTGCAGCGCCATGGACAAGTCTGCCCAGATGTCGTCGACGTCTTCGAGCCCTACGCTCAGGCGCAATAGCCCTGGACCGATACCGCTTGCATCTTTGGCGGCCTCACCGACGATCCGGTGGGTCAAGCCTGCTGGGTGCTGAATCAAGGTATCGCAAGAGCCTAGGCTCACCGCTGGTGTGATCAACTGCACCGCAGCCATGACGCTGCGGGCTGCTTCATAACCACCGACCAAGTCCACAGCCACGAGACTACCGGGGCCTTTGAGTTGCCGACCGATCAAACCGAGCGGGTCACCGCCCGGTGCCCCTGGATAGCGTACCCGCGCCACACTGGGATGACTTTGGAGCCACGCGGAGAGTCTCTGAGCATTGTCTTGCGCTGCGCGCACGCGCAGACCGAGGGTTTGCAGCCCACGATGCAGGGTGTAGGCGGCCATGGGGTGCAGATTCGCTCCGGTTAGAATTCGTACCTGCCGCAGGCGATCGGCCCAGACCCCATCGCACCCGATCACGCCGGCCATCACGTCGCCGTGACCGCCGATGAACTTGGTACCTGAATGCAGCACGAGGCACGCACCATGCTCTAGGGGTTTTTGTAGAATTGGAGTCGCAAAGGTGGAGTCCACCATCACGGGCACGCCTTGGGCTTGTTCGACCACGGCGCCGATGTCGACCAGTTGCAAAGTTGGGTTGGCAGGCGTCTCACAGATGACCAGTGATGTGTCCGGACCGATGTGCTGAGCTACGGTGTCGGCGGTGGCCCAGGACACGTCAAGCCCCAACAACCCCGAGCAGAGCAGGTGATCGGTGCCGCCGTACAGTGGGCGCACAGCGACGATGTGCGAACCCACCATCTTCGCTGCGAGCAGCGCGCCGGTGACGGCCGCCATCCCTGAGGCGAAAGATACAGCCTGCTCAGCGCCCTCAAGCGCGGCCAGAGCCTGCTCAAAGCGAGCCACGGTCGGATTGTGTAGGCGCTGGTAGATCGAGCCGCCGCTAGGATTTTTACCAGCAGCCATGTGGTCGATGCTCTGGGTCGCGGCGTCGAGGTCGGGTGTCTTGTAGGTGGTCGACAAGTCAATCGGCGGCACATGTGCTTGGCCAAGCCCACCGCGGCCGGCATGAACTCCCAGTGTATCATCACGCATGACAGAGCCCCCGTGTTCTGAATTATGTCTTATTTGCAGTTTAATATTCGGGACGTTCATGTACAATCGAATTAAATACGGATTTTATAGGAGATGCAGGCTATGGACCGAATCGATGACGCCATATTGGGGGCTTTACAGAATGACGGCCGAATGTCGAACAAAGAACTCGCAGCGCAGGTTGGCTTAGCACCCTCGTCTTGTCTCGATCGGGTGCGTCGTCTTCATGACCGAGGCGTGATCCGCGGCTACCACGCGGAGGTCGATCCTGGGGCGATGAAGATTGGGCTTCAGGCCTTTGTTTTTGTGCGCTTGACTCAGCACAGCCGAGACTTTGTCGAGTCCTTTCGTGACCACATCGTCTCTTTGCCTGAGGTGGTGAGCGTGTATCACGTCGCGGGGCAGGAGGACTTTGTGATCCATGTCGCTGTTCGAGATGCCAATCATCTACGTAACTTGACGCTCGATGCCTTTACCACGCGCCCGGAGGTTGATCGGCTCAACACGGCGATTGTCTATGAGCACATCGCCGATTCGGCGTGGCCCAACTACGCGGTCAGCGCACTCTAGTTCGCTTGGATTGGGTGTGTTGTTGATGCGCGTCAGGGGTGGATGATAGCCGACACCACATCGCCCCAGCATACCAATTGGCCCACAGAGCTGAGCCCACAGGTGTAGCTACCGCCCGCGGAGATGGCCACAAAGCTCAGACCTTGGGGCGGGGTGGATTGGTCGTATTCGTCGGCGCCCCAGCAGAGCACTTCACCGCTGGGCTTGAGCCCGCAAGTGTGGCCATTGCCGGCAGTGATGTCGGCGAAGCCCTGGCCGGCTGGGGCAGTGGCCTGACCTTTGTCGTCGTGACCCCAGCACAGCGCTTCGCCGCTGGGCTTCAGGCCGCAAACGTGGCCGCTGCCCGCAGAGATGTCCACGAAGCTCTGGCCTACAGGAGGCGTCGATTGACCGAAAAAGTCATCACCCCAACACAGCACCTCGCCGCTGGCAGAGAGCCCACACGTGTTGTCGCTGCCGGCAGTGAGGCGCGTGAAGCTCTTGCCGGTCGGCACGGTGACTTGCCCGTCTGTGTCGTCGCCCCAGCACAGCACTTCGCCGGAGGCCTTGAGTCCGCAGGTGTGTAGCCCTCCGGCGGTGAGTGCGCCGAAGCTCTGACCCTGCGGCGCTGAGGCCTGCTCGTTGTTGTTCGATCCCCAGCACAGCGCCTGGCCGCTTGGCGTCAGCCCGCAGGTGTGGTCGCTGCCGGTCGCGACCGCTGTAAAACTCTGCCCGTCTGGTGGGGTGGATTGATTGAGTTTGTCTGCACCATAGCAGCGAAGTGTGCCCTCATCTTGCAGTGCACAGAAGTGTTTGGCCCCAGCAGCCAGGGTTGAAAAGGGCTTGTCCGTGGGCGGCGTGGCTTGGCCGACGATGTCGGTGCCGCCAGCCTTGTCACTTCCCCAGCAGCGCACCGATCCCGAGGCTTGCCGACCGCAGGTGTGCCCGCCGCCGGCGACAATGGCCACAAAGACCTCGCCTTGAGGAGGCTTGGCCTGGCCCCAAAAATCATCTCCCCAGCACAGCGCCTGCCCTGAGGTCTGAAGCCCACAACTATGGCCCGAACCCAAGGCCAAGGCGTCGAAGCTTTGCCCCGTAGGTGGGCTGGCTTGACCGCTGTCACCGTCGCCCCAGCACAGCGATTCGCCGCTGCTGAGGACGCCGCAGCTGGTGTCGCTGCCGGCGGAGATGGCCACAAAACTTTGGTCTGTTGGAGCATTGGATTGGCCTTTGCCATTGGCTCCCCAACAAAGCGCTTCGCCGGCGTCTGTCAGCCCGCAGGTGTGCGCTCGGCCGGCTGAAATGGCGACGAATGTCTTGCCGGCTGGCGGAGTGGCTTGGCCATCGCTGTCTTTGGCCCAGCAGCGCACTTCACCCGATGCCTTCAGCGCGCAGACGTGGCCGCTCCCCACGGCAATGGCCACAAAGCTTTGGCCCGTGGGTGCTCTCGAGTCGCCGAAATAGCCGCTGTCGCCCCAACACAGCACCTCACCGGCTTCGGTGAGCCCACAGTTGTGATCGGCCATGGCGCCGATGGCCGCGAAGTTCTCATTGGCAGGGGGGTTCGCCTGGCCCTTGTCGTTGGCGCCCCAGCAACGCACTTGCCCGCTCGCCTGCAGTGCACAGGTGTGCCCACGACCGGCTGCGAGGTCGACAAAGTTCAGGGCTGAAGAGTCGCCCGAAGGGCTCTGTGGATCTGAGCCGCATCCGACCATGACGAAGGCAACGATGACCGCCGTCAAAGCCCACGACCGGCTGCGAGTCACGGATTCAGAGATTGGCTGACCGCGATGGAGCGCTTTCATTGCTTGTCCTCGGCTGAGTGCGTGCGTTTTGGCAAGGCCCAATCTACCGCTGGGCAGCGGAGCCAGCAAGCGAGGCAAAGCGATCGTGTGCTTCGACTTGCCGCGGCCTGCATGCTACTTGAACACGACTCCAAACAAGAGCCCGAGATTTTTCCCGTCGGCGGTTTTTTTCTCAGGTAACCATTCGCTCACATCGATTTACTCTGTATCCGACAGGACTCTTGCGTAGCGATCGTTACGCAAGGATCCACGTCGCAACATCTGGTCAATGGATGATCTGGAAGGTCGAATTCCCAGCGATTTTCGGCGTATCGGTCTCTTCGGGCGGTGCGTAGTTGGTCAGCTTGATGCCCTCGACGGCGGCGATGTACTCATCGAGGTTGGGCGTACGTCCGAGGATGGTCGACAGCACGACCACAGGTGTCGATGCGAGCAAAGACTCTCCCTTTTTCTCGTCGCTGTCAGCGACCACGCGACCTTGGAACAGGCGCGTCGACGTGGCCATCACCGTGTCGCCTTTTTCCGCCTTCTCTTGGTTGCCCATACACAGGTTACAGCCGGGACGCTCGAGGTACATCATGTTGTCGTACGCGGTTCTGGCGGCGTTTTTGGGTGAGTCGTCATCAAAAACAAAGCCCGAATACTTCTGCAGAACTGCCCAGTCGCCTTCCTCTTTGAGTTCATCGACGATGTTGTAGGTTGGTGGCGCGACGACCAAGGGCGCTTTGAACTCGACGGAGCCCTGCTGGCGTTCGATATTCTTGAGCATCTGCGAGATGATCTTCATGTCGCCTTTGTGAACCATGCAGGAGCCAACGAAGCCCAAATCCACTTGCTTGTCTCCACCGTAGTAGGAGATGGGCCGGATCGTGTCGTGCGTGTAGCGCTTGGAGACGTCTTCATTGTTGACGTCCGGATCGGCGATCATCGGCTCGATGATCTCGTCCAAATCGACGACAAATTCAGCCGAGTACTTCGCGTTGTCATCGGGGCGCAATGCAGGTTTGGCTCCGGACTGTAGATCCGCGATACGTGTCGCGGCCTTGTCGACCAAGCCTTGTAGCAGCTGTTTTTCGTTGTCCATGCCTTTGTCGATCATGATCTGGATGCGGCTTTGGGCGATTCGCAGCGACTCGATGAGGGTCGCGCTCTCGCTGATGCAGATAGAAGCCTTGGCCTTCATCTCCGCCGTCCAATCTGTGAACGTGAACGCTTGGTCTGCCAGCAGCGTGCCGATGTGGACCTCAATGACTTTGCCTTGAAAGACGTTGTCGCCGAACTCTTTGAGCATCTGAGCCTGAGTGCCGTGGACCACATCGCGAAAGTCCATGTGGTCTTTGAGCGTGCCTTTGAAGGTCACCTTCACAGACTGAGGAATTGGCATTGTCGCTTCGCCCGTGGCCAGCGCCAGAGCGACCGTTCCCGAATCTGCGCCAAACGCGACTCCTTTGGACATGCGGGTGTGCGAATCGCCACCGATGATCACGTCCCAGTCGTCTACGGTGATGTCGTTGAGGACCTTGTGAATCACGTCAGTCATGGGGTGATAGGCCCCTTTGGGATCACGAGCCGTAATGAGCCCAAACTTGTTCATGAAGGTCATCAGCTTGGGAATATTCGTCTGCGCCTTGCGATCCCAGACTGACGCCGTGTGACAACCCGATTGGTATGAGCCATCGACGGTCGGTGCAATGACAGTAGCGGCCATCATCTCGAGTTCCTGCGAGGTCATCAGTCCCGTGGTGTCCTGGGAGCCGACAATATTGACCTGGACCCGCACGTCAGAGCCCGCGTGCAGATTTTTACCCGGAGTGACGCCCACGGCATTTTTGTTGAAGATCTTCTCCACCGCAGTCAGCCCTTGGCCCTCATGAGAGATCTCCTTGGAGGGGGCATATACCGCTGGCATCTCGATGCCCAAAATGGCCGCAGCAGTCGTTTGCAGTTTCTTGCCGAACACGACCGCATAGGAGCCTTGGGCTCGGATGAACTCGACTTTCTGAGGCGTTAACGCCGAAGCGATATCGCAGAGCTCCACCGAGCTGTCTTCGTTGTAGAGCTTTTGGTCGACCGTATTGATTGTCAGCACTGTGCCGGTGTCGATGGAAAAAAGTTGCTCAAGAACGGGCTCACCATCTTCGTCCAAGATCGGCTGGCCCTTTTCGTCGAGCTTCTTCACCCAATTTTTCAGGTCGATTCCAATCCCACCCGTGACCCCAACCGTCGTCAAAAAGATAGGCGAGATGCCATTGGTCCCGCCAACAATCGGCGCAATGTTGATGAAAGGAACGTATGGGCTTGCTTGAATTCCCGTCCAAAGGGCCACGTTGTTGACGCCCGACATGCGAGAAGAACCGACGCCCATGGTTCCCTTGTCGGAGACCAACATGACCCGTTTGTCGGGATGTTGTTTTTTGAGGTTCAACAGAACGTTTTGCGCCTCTTTGTTGTGCTCGAATAAACATTGTCCGTGCAGCTCTCGGTCTGAACGGGAGTGAGCGTCGCTTCCTGGAGACAAAAGGTCCGTTGAGACGTCGCCAATAGCGGTCACGTAGGTGACGACCTGAATGATCTCATCGGCCGGCGGTAGCTTGGTGAAGAACTCGGCCTTGGCGTAGCTCTGCAAAATATCTGACGCAAGCGGATTGCCGGCTTTGTAAGCCTTCTCTAATCGGTCCGTATCCGCCTCATACAAAAACACCTGCGTCTTCAGGACCGTTGCGGCACTTTGTGCAATGGCAAGGTCGTCTCCCAGCACCAGGTCGAGCAATACCTCAACCGATGGCCCGCCTTTCATATGGCTCAAGAGCTCGAACGCAAATGGTTCAGTAATTTCAGGGACCTGTGCTTTGCCAAGAATGATTTCTTTTAAAAATCGCGCTTTGGCCCCGGCCGCACTCGTGGTGCCAGGTAGCGTATTGTAGATAAAGAAATCTAACGATGCGGCCCGATGCTCATGATCAACGTCGATGATCTGGGCAATCAATACCTCGACGAGGTCGGCATATTCAATGGGCTTTGGGTGCAGTCCATCGCCTTTTCGGGTTTCGATCTCTTGTAAGTAGTCTGTATACAAGCTCATGAGCTCTCTCTTCAGCGTTGTCGGGCCATCTCAAATTTTCGTAAGAAATTTTAGCTGGCGAACCCTGCGTTCTATGCTGCAAAAACGGGCCTTTCGCAGTGGTCTTCACGTGGTCTTTTGGTGCCCTAGTGCTCCGTTTTCTGCTTGTGAGTCAAGCAGAGTATTTGTTGGACGGTTTCGTTCAAGCGGCAAAGGCCTGCCGTCACGATTACGATTCTAGCAAAAAAGACCAGCAAAGGCACCTATCGGGGCGACGATTGCCGTGGCGACGTTGCAGAGCATAACCCGGATCAACGCATTCGTGGGTCGACATCACGCTGGGTTTTAGCCCTGCTGTTTTTGCAGGCGTGCTTTGGGGCTTGATGCGCTCAAAGCAGCACCAAGGGGCCGGGCTGGCGGAGGCTCACCAACTGTGCTGCTAGGCCGAGCCGGGCGAGGACAATCCGTGTAAAATATTCGATACGTCCAGGTACAAGTTCGGTAGAATCAAGACCATGGAGCATGTTGATGTCATTGTGGTGGGTGCAGGTCTGTCCGGTATTGGAGCTGGATACCACCTGTCTACCCAATGTCCGACGCGGTCGTATGCAATCCTGGAAGGCCGGGGCCAACTCGGCGGCACGTGGGACCTCTTTCGTTATCCAGGGATTCGCTCAGACAGCGACATGCACACCTTGGGGTATCACTTTAAACCGTGGGTGGCCGACAAAGCCATCGCAGACGGCCCATCGATTCTTCGCTACATCCGTGAAACGGCTGACGAGCACGGCATCGCCGACCGGATTCGATATCATCACCAGGTGCAGTCTGCCTCATGGTCGTCTGAACACGCGCGGTGGACGCTAACAATCACCCACTCCGATAGCGATGCGTGCAGCGAACTGAGCTGCAATTTTCTGTTCATGTGTGCTGGGTATTACAGCTATCGCGGTGGGTATACGCCTGAGTTTAGTGGCCGCGACCGATTTAAAGGCCCTGTGATTCACCCACAGAAATGGCCTGAGCAACTCGATTACTCCAACAAACGCATCGCCATTATCGGCTCGGGAGCCACGGCGGTGACGCTGCTACCCGCCCTGGCCAAAGAGGCTGCCCACGTGGTGATGGTGCAGCGCTCACCGAGTTATATTGTCCCTTGGCCAGAGAAGGATAGGCTGGCCAATGCGCTCCGGCGGGTCCTGCCAGACAAGACCGCCTATGCCATCACGCGATGGAAGAACATCACCCTTCAACAGGTGGTCTACCGGCAGACTCGGATACGGCCCGAGACCGTGAGGCGGCGCATGCTCAAGATGGCTCAAAAAGCCCTGGGCGACAGCATTGAGATGGATCCCCATTTAACCCCATCTTACGACCCGTGGGACCAACGGCTCTGTCTTGCCCCTGACGGTGATTTTTTTGAAGCCATCAAATCCACTCGGGCGTCTATCGTTACCGGTGACATCGACAGCTTTACGGAAGATGGCCTACAAATGAGCACCGGTGAGCACGTCGACGCAGACATCGTGGTCACGGCGACGGGGCTTCAATTGGTGGTGCTCGGTGAGGTCGCCTTCTCTGTGGATGGCGCCTCCGTCGATTTTTCAAACACGGTCACCTACAAGGGGTTTGCGTATTCAGGGGTGCCGAATCTCTGTACGTCCTTTGGCTACGTCAACGCGTCTTGGACCTTGCGCTCTGACTTGATCGCCTCTTATGTCTGTCGATTGCTCAATCACTTAGAGCAGACCGGCACAAGTCAATGTATCCCTCGTTTGAGCCCGCGAGACAAAGAGATGCCGCTGAGACCCTTCATCGATGGTTTTACTCCCGGCTATCTTCAGCGCGTGGACGCCATCATGCCCAAACAGGGGGACCGAGCCCCGTGGGTAAACACGCAGAACTATCGACATGATCTCAAGCAGTTTCAGGGTGGCTCTGTCGATGACGGGTCCATGGAGTTTCTTTAGCAAAGGCTCATAGGGATGCAGCCATACCCCAAGAGGCTTTGAAATCCCTGTCTTTGAAGCGCCTGTAATCCGATGCGTTGATGCCCTGTGGTCAGCCAACTCAAAACAGAGGAGTGGCCCGATGAACGCACTTTTCGACTCTCGCTCCGGCTGAAGCAACAAACGCCAGGGGCGCTTGTCTGTCTCCGGTAGCGCAGCGCTAGACGCCCCCCGAACGTTGCTCTTCGGGGGCATGTGGGCTGGTCGAGTCGTCAGCTTAGCTCAGCGACCCTGTGGCTCAAGCTGGGCCCAAGAACGCACTTTCGCCCGCAGCGGCGCGCTTAACCGCAGCGCGCGACACCATAACCTACCGAAACCAAGCCTGTATTCTTAGCGCGCCCAGCAGGATTCGAACCTGCGACCGTCGGTTTAGAAGACCGATGCTCTATCCTGCTGAGCTATGGGCGCTCGTGGGCTCACAGAGCCCGACACGCTGAGTGACACAGCGGCCGCCTTTTCGTCAACTTTTCGAGTGGCTACAAACCCAACAAACTGCCGATGGACCACCACTCGCTGGGCGCCACCCAGCGAGCTGCCTGCTCACTCAGGGCGACGCTGAGCCAAGCCGCGCTAACCAAGCCAAGGGCAGCACGGATGGCGTCGGTGTGAAGCCATCCACTGCGCTGGTGGGCTGGCACGCGCTCAAGCATTCGCTCGCTTCGCGCGAGTTCTTGCCCCAGCAGCCACCACGCTGCAGCCCCTGTCGCCAGCGCTGCGCCCACCACATAGCGAAGCCCCCAGAGGGTCGACAGATCGAGCGCTGCCCAGAACTTGGCGTCGACGTGGCGCTGGGCCAGGTAGCAGTTCAGTCCATCGGCCGCGCGCAGCAGCGCTGCGATCATCAAAAGGGCTCCGAACCCGCCTCGAGCCCAACGTAGCTTGCGGCCTCGGGCGACCAGATCTCCACGTCTGAAGCGCAGCAGCGCTACGAGTCCATCGAGGGCCAGCGCGTCGACCAAAAAACCGAGAGCGACCATGGCTGAGGCCTCATCAAAGCCGGGCAGGGCAGACACGGCGCCGTAGCGCCACAGCCACCACAGCGCCCACAAGGTCAGCACTTGGCTGGAAGGGGCCCAGCGGCCCACAGCAGTCATCCACGCTTGTCCGCGCGATTGGGGTGCAGCGTCGCTCATGCGTCCCAGAGCCGGGTCGAGAAGTAACGCTCACCGGTGTCGCAGAGCACCGTGACGATGAGGCCGCCCTCGCCAGCTTCGGCGAGTTTTCGCGCCACTTGGACGGCGGTCCACACGTTGGCGCCCGAGGACTGACCGGCGAAAAGGCCCGAAGCAGCGAGCACTTGGCTGGCCTCCCAAGCCAAATCTACGTCGACATCCCAGTCGCGGTCGCCGAGCCGCTGATCGAGGATCTCCGGGATGTGATCTTCTGGATCTCTGAGTGGCTTGAGACCCTCTACACCCGGGAAGGCCTCGGGGATCAACAATTCGATCTGCACCTCGGGCTTGAGCTTTTTGAGCTTGCGCCCCACGCCTGTAAGCACGCCTCCCGTGCCAACGCCGTAGACAAAGTGGCTGATCTCGCCTGCTGTCTGTAGCCAGATCTCCTCGGCGGTCGAGTCATAGTGGGCCTGCCAGTTGCCGTCGTTGCTGTACTGGTCACAGTAAAAGTACTTGTCTGGGTCCGCAGCGACCAAACGCCTGACGTGACGAATCGCTTCGTCGTAGCCGTCTTGAGCCGAGGTGTGTGTGACGGTAGCGCCGTGGGCTTTGAGTCGTTTGATCCGCTCCACTGAGGCGTTGTCTGGGATCACGATCTCGACCTTGTAGCCAAGCGCGCGGCCGATGACTGCGTAGGCGATGCCAGCGTTGCCGCTCGAGGAGTCGATGATGGTCTTGTCGCGCGTCAAACGTCCGTCGGCGATGGCCTCGGCGAGCATGCGAAGCACCGGACGGTCTTTGACAGAGCCGCCAGGGTTAAAATACTCCACCTTCGCCCAGATCTCGACGCCTGGATGGCTGTCTGCCCAGCCGTCGACGCGCACCATCGGGGTGTTGCCAATCAGTCCGAGACAAGGCACCTGGTCGATAAGATTTTGGACCTTCGCGACAGGGGGAACGTGGGTATGGGTCTGTACACTGCTCGCCATGGGGGCTCTCTTTGTGAATCGGGCGCTTCAGACGCCTAATGAGTTTGCAGCGTCGCTACACCCGGTGGGCGTGTCAACTCTCCGGCGCGTGTCGATTCATCAGCGAGCGCAAGGCTCCCGCTTAGGCCTGATTTCAGAGCGAAGCCGCGTCGATTAAATGGTGTCGTCGGGGCTTGTTGACCCCAGATTTCGGCTGATAGAGCGGGCTTGTCTCGATCCACCGCTTCGGTGGTGGTATCTTGGCCCCAGGGCTTGGCCCAGGAGACGTCAGATGGCGCGCGACGAAGAACTAGAGCTGATTGAGGCCCAGTCTGCGGAGATCGCAGAGGCATATCTGGGTGTTGATCCAGGCCGCTTGGCTGAGCAACTCGCTGGCGCCCACTCTGCAGCGATGGGTGAGCGCATGGCGGACCGCTACGCCAATATTGGCTCGCGAATGCTCGCCGATCCGGTGCCCACCAAGCTTGATACCGATTTGATCGATCGCCTCGCCTCAGCGGGATTTGACCGGGATCGCCTTCGCAGCATTCGCGTCCACCGCGGTCTCAAAGCGCATGCTGCTGCCGACGCGTTGAGTGCACGGGCCTTTGCCGTCGGTGACAATGACATCTTCTTTGGCCGCGGTGAGTACGACCCTGCGAGTCGGATAGGTCGTGCGGTTATCGCTCACGAGGTCGCGCACATCGCGCCGCCGCGGAGTCCTGGACTGCCGTCTAGCTTCGGCACTGGCGCCACGACTCCGGTGCTCAACGAGCGCAAACGAGGCGATGAAGACAGCGCCCAGACCGAGGCTCATGAGGAGCAGGCTCGTGAGGCTGAGGCCATGGTCTACGCTCAAGAGGACGATGCGGGCGGTGGCGGCAGCGCGCTCACTGCGCCGGGCATGATTGACCAAAAGCCAGCCGCTCCCCCTGCTGCGCCGATCAACGAGACGCAACTTGAGTCGGCTGTGTTGGGGATTATCCGCAAACTTGAGCAGTCTGACATCGAGCGCCGCGGCCGCTTTTAAGATTCGCTCGCGAAGCGGTCTTACCTAAGGCGCCACGAGCGTCTGTTGAATCTGCTCGAAGTGAGCGTCCCAACGGGCCATATCCGCAAAGTAACTCTCACCTATCGAGGTTGGCTCTGCATTGCCAAGGGTCGTGGCTGCGCCGTCGCGAATCTTGTCGATCACCTGCTTGTAGCGCCGTCGCCAAGAGGGGTTCTTTGCCCAAGGGTGATCGGCTGCGTCCATCGCCTCATACAGAGCTGCAACGGGTTGAAAGGCGTGTACCGCCAAGATGACCCCATGCAGAGGCCGTGGATCGGGGCGTACCGGTGAGGTGTACAGCGGATGAAAGGCGTTTTTCAGCAGGGGATCCTGCTGAAATGCCGCGTTGATCTTGTTGTGCTGAAACTCGTGTATCAAGGCCTCGACCATGGTCATGTCATTGTCATGTAGGGTCATGTAGGCCGCGCCGATGTACTCCTGATAGCTCGCCGATAGGTGGCGCTCCGGGTCGTAGCCCACGGGCACGATCAACTGAGCCACGGTACGCAATTCGGCACCGAGCGATGGCAGATACTCGTCGAGTAGATCAAAACAGCGCCCGAGGCAGTCGCTCCATTTGCTCGCTGGCTTGCCTCCGAGATCGAGTTGATTGCCGGTCTTGTC
>PBTG01000075.1 GCA_002726535.1 Myxococcales bacterium
CGAGCCGATGGGATCGGCTTGGGCCTCGTGTTTGAGCAGATCGTCTACCAACGAGACTTGGCCTACATGCTCGAGCACCGTTGGCTCGTCCCTTTGAGAGGCTATCGAGTGCACACTGAGGCTGACCTTCGGCACCTCAGCGGACGGGGTGACTTTCAACCCGATGCGCTCGAAGAGGCAATTGACATCCAACAACGAAACGACCTAGTCGCTCGGTCGATCCAGGAGTTAGCCAGAGACCGTCGAACCCTGGTGTTTTGCGTCACCGTTCGTCATGCAAAGAGTTTGTCGAAGATGCTCAACAGTATCGGCGTTCCTACGGGGATGGTCCACGGCAACATGCATGCTGATCGACGCAGAGAGGAGTTGGAGATCTTCCGACAAGGCAAGCTTCAAGCACTGACAAACGTTGGCGTATTGACAGAGGGATTCGACGACCCCGAGGTCTCTTGCATCGCGATGGCCAGGCCGACTCGTTCCGAAGGGCTGTATATGCAGTGTGTAGGCCGCGGCACTCGCCTGTATCCCGACAAGAAGGATTGCTTGGTCCTCGACTTTGTTGATTTGTCGGATCTGAGTTTGGTGACCCTTCCTTCCTTGTTTGGTTTACCTAAGGACCTCAATCTCCAAGGTAAAAGCGTGACATCAGCCCTGGAGGTTTGGCATGAAATTGTCGATGAATTGCCAGATTTTCAAGTCGACCCTGGCGCGATCAGCCTCGATGAGATCAGGGACAGAGCCGCCAGTTTTGATCCACTTAGTCGAGAGCTAGAACCAGCGATTCGCGCCATCAGCGAGCTGGCCTGGAACAGTCTTGGACCACGCGGATTGTCTCTACACCTGCTCGATCGGCGCGGTAAATTGATAGAGGTGCTCATCGTCCGAGACGGTGGCAGCAGAAGGCCTTGGGTGGTCGCATTCAATGGCGAAGAGCAGGCGAGTTTCTCGCGCCTCGATGAGGCGGTCTCTGCGACTGAATATGAACTGGCTCAGCGAGATGAATCGTTGCATTTGAGCGGCCGGCCAGACGCGATATGGCGAGAGCAGCCGGTCGAGGGGCCACTGGCCTCAATCGCAACCCAAGCGAATCGAGGACGCCCGGTACAAGGCATCGGTAAGGCGCTAGCAGCGATCACCTACATGGAACAAATGCGGGCCCGCGCCAAACTCAAAAAGACCAACAGTATCGATATTTAAAATCCTTTGAAGTTGCTGATCAATCGTTCAGCCAAGGGTGTCGTTAGCACCCCTGAGCGACGCGCTGGACTCAGCTCAGCAGGAAACCCTAACTGCAGCCAGCAGAGATGATTAAAGAGCATGTCGAACCAGGCGTCGGGATCTTCATCGCACGCTTCAAAGGCTCGCATTAATTGCTGCCTTGCGAGATCGGGTGGACTGTCATGAGCGGCAAGTCGATACGCGACCGAAGCATTCGGATGGACAGAAGTGGCGGCATCTTTAGCCGTACTTTGGGTCGATTGCTCCATCCATGCCAAAAGCTGTTCCGCAACTGATCCTTGGCGCTCTCCGGCGGACCATTCTTGGTCAAGGGCATCGAGCCAAAGCTTCCATTGAGTTGGCAAAGGTTTCTTTACTTGTTGATTGCCATCGATTGAGCCTGTCTCAGGGTGACGATGTAGCCACATCGCCATTTGCCACGAATTGGGCTCATAAGGGCCGACGTGGTCGAGATCGAGACGCAGAGCGATTCGTTTGGCAGCTTCGATCTCAGCCATCTGCATCGCAGCCCATAGAGCGATAGTGGCTTGAAGCCGGTCTTGAGCCAAAGTGCCGCTGCTGCGCATACCTCCATGGACCATGGAGACTGCAAAAACCTCCCAGGCCAGCTCTGGTTGACCTCGGCGCAGTTGGGCCTTGAGATGCTCACACAAGATGCCGTGAACACGGCGCGCGAGCGGGTGGTTCATCAGATCGTGTAAGAGTAGGGCTCGGCCGCGAGCGGAGATCTCTTCGGTGCGTAAGATCGCCGCCAACAACTGCTCTATGATGGCTGTCATTGAGCCAGGAGCGAGCGCTGGCAAAATCGTCTTGAGGGGGCCCTCTGTCAGTCCAATCAAGGCTTCAGATGACTCTGATTGCGCGTTTTGAATGACTTGCAGTAGACCCGCTTGCTCTATCTGGTGGAGGTCTGCTTCGAGCGAACTCTCGCCCTCATTGGATTTGAGTAACCAGCGTGGAACGCCGCCGTCAAAGAGCGCGAGTTTCATCACCAAAGGGCGGTTGATTACAGCGTTCTTCCAGGCATTTAACCCTTGCGCCATGAAGTCGTCGGCTGCGCTCGATGAGGCCCAATCCCAATGATTTTTTTCGCCGACGATCACGTCGGCCCGTAGCCATTCGTTCTCAACGCGTTGTAGAGCAATCTCTTGGCCGAAGGTCAGATGATAGAGGTTCTCGATCAGCTCCGCCGAGTGTGAAATACCAGCGAATCGACTCTGCAGTCGTTGTGCCAGCCCCGACAGGTCCCTCATTTGTAGGTCAAATTCGATCTGCGGCTCTACATGCTCGTGGTTGCAGGTGAACAAAGACGTCTCAATAGAGGTTTGATTCATTTCGCTAAGCCATGAAGAGATTTCACGGACCTCTCCATGGGCAAAACAAATTATCGATTCGATCTGCAGCGCCCCCAACAGCCGAGCGATACAAGCGCAAACTCTGGGGAGCCGATGTTCGATGGACACTCCGACCATCAGCGATGCCAACTCTTCGACGACTCGATCCGATGATGCACTGCCCTTGAGGAGTGTTGCGAGAAGATCGCACCACTCCCGATACAACCCCACTTCAGTGCCTTTGGTGACTCGTTTGATCAATAACGAGACGAGCTCAGCGCATACATCCGTGACGTTTTGGATGTGCTCATTAATCACCAAAATCACAGATCTTGGCGGCAGATCGAGACCAAAGGCGCATTCGCGCACAATCGGCCACAACTGTTGAGCGTCACTGGTACAGATATTCATCGACTGGTTGGTCTGCAGCGCATTGTTGAGCAACTGCTTGAGTCCGGTCATATCGGCTTGTAGCCAGGGTCCGATCTGGAGAGTTTGACTCGTGGTGCGATCGCTATGTGCACGGTCGCCAAGGATCGCGACGACGTCGGGCTGAACCCATGCGCCACGATGACGTCCCCGCAATTGTCGCCAGATTGCTGAATCCACGGTTAACGATGCATTGGTCTTCGGTGGGCCATCGGTGGGCGTAGATATGGTCTCTGGGATCGGAGAATCCATCGACAACAAACGCAGTCTGATGTGAATGTTTGACGGAATGCCCTTGTTCTCACGTTGCCACCGATTGACTGCGGCGACCATTTGAGTCAGCGCCTCTTTGGGTTCACCGAGCAGGGGCGTCGTCAATTGCCACACGTCGCCCGTCAGCGCTTGCGCATCGATGCCAAGTTGCTTCCATAGGGCTTCGGGTGGATGGCTTTGGGTCTGATCTCCTACGCAATCAACCCACGCTCTCAATTCGGTATTCAGGTTCGCGTTGTTCAAGCTAACCCGCGGGTCATCGTTGGTGATTCGTCGTCGTCGATTGTGCAGCCACAGTTGAGTCAACTGATTCGCAGCATCGGTGGGATCTGGTAGCTCTTCGATCAGCGTTTGCGCTTGCATGACCCGACCAAAGTTGTCTGTTTTGCGAAAATCCTTCACGCCGTCATCGCACAGTTGTGCGACCAGTTTGATCAAGCCCAACACATCGGCACGGGCCTGCTCTGGAGTGAAAGTTGGATGCTGACAGCGCGCAGCGAGCAGCACAGGTTCGAGAGGTACAGAGGTCGATCTCAACGCAATTTGGTTGGCATCAATCACCCCTAGAGCGCTTTGGCTCTGATGAACGGTTGCCAGAGCTTGGACGAGCGAGACGCCGATTCTACGCGCCTCGGACCAGGGCAATCGTCCGCGCATTTGTAGCAGTCGCCCCAGCGTCTGTCCTTGCAAATGCTCCATCACAATCGCAGCGCTATGACCAAGGGTCGTGTAGGTCTGAACCTCGACGAACTCCCGGATCGTAAATGTCGATAGGCTGGCCCAGGCCTGAAGGGTACAAGGATCGACTCTGTCGACGATTTTGATGATCGCTTGGCGATCGCTCCGCAGGTCCACAGCGCGCCATATAGCGCCATGAGCGCCCTGGTGCTCTAGCTCTACCAAGCGGTGGCCACACACTGTGTCATTCACTTTGGATTCACTGAAATCACGACGCTGCATCGTCGGAAACCATCCCTGTAGGTGTCGCTCGTGCGGTGCTGATTACCCTTATCGTGGGGGAGCGCTGATGGGTTGCTCACCGAGCAACTCAGCGAGCGTGTGGTGAATTCGTCGTAGTCGCGCGGGCGCCTTGCCGTGACGAGCTAGATATCCCCTCAAACCACGCTCCACCTCGACAATGTAGCCGTGTCGAAGACCGAGAGACACTCCGTTTTTCAGACACGATGTCGCTTTCTCTAAGTTATCCTGCCGCGCCCATAGTTCCGCTGACAGGATACGACAGCGCACCGCTCTGAGCCACAAACTGCTGACGCGACACAAGTCATCTGCATCCAATAAGTTTTCAAGAGCGGCGTCGAAATTAGACTCTTTCGCTGCCAACAAGCCCTTCGCCATAGCTTGAGCAGCGTGACGTTGGGTGTCGATATGAGCTGAATCCGATGATTGCTCATTGACTGGGAGCGTCTCTGCCTCGACTTGCTGATTGTTGGTGGAGTTGCCGCGTCGCTGGGACTTGCTCTTCGATTGGCTCACCCGACCGCTTCGTGACCGATTGGTAGAGGAACGCTCATTTTTGGTGTCACTCCAGCCCATCCTCGCGACCGTGAGCGCCTCTTTATGGCGTCCTTGGTCAATCAAAATCCAGCATAGATCCAATGGCGTCTTCAGATCAGTGACGCCGTCGGTTACCACCTGTTGGCTGAGCATCTCGATGGCTTCATCAATCCGGTTTACAGCAAGCATTCCCTGCGCAGAGAGGCGATCGACCAGCGACTGCACCTCTGGACTACAGAGTTGTCGTCGCTCTGGAGTCAACCAATCGAGCAGGCGCTCTGCACGTCCTTGTTCCCCGAGCAACGTTGCCCAACTCTCAACGATCGAATCCCACAGTGTTTGACTCTGTACATCGGATGTATCGACTGCTTCATTTTCAAGTGTATCGAGCGCTTGTCGCATCAATTTGAGAGAAGCGAGCGGGGTCACCTCTAAACAATTTTGAGCGGCGTCGAAAAACGCATTCGCCCCTTGTACCAACTGTCCGGCAGCCGCTAGATGTTGACCCCGCATACGTGTGGTCGAGTTTGGATCGAGTTGTTTGAGTACCGATCGGTGAATCTGTCGCCGTTGGTGTTGAGGGATTCGGTTGCGCAGCTTGTCTTCAAAGCGGCGATCACGAATCAAGATGAGCACTCCATATTGCGTAGGTTCGAGGGTCACCAAACGGGCCACTAAAAGGGCCTCAAAAGCCGCTTCATCAAATCGAACGGGGGCCAGTTGAGAGATATCCTCCGAACGCACCCAATCACCCAAGCAAGCGAGCACAGTCATAATCATACGCTCAGAGCGACCAAGACTGCGCAGTCTCTCGTCGAGCAATCGATTGCGGTGCCAACTCTGCAAGGCTTTGGTGACCTCGGCAGCTGAGCGAACACCTGAAGCCACCAAGAGCTCGATGATGTGCTCACCATCGCGCGCGTGGCCGTCGCTGAGCGTCTCTAAGAGTTGTTCGTGCTCTTCGGTGACCTCCACCCATGACAGCGATCGGTTGGCCCATGAGACCATCTCTGCTCCACTGAGGGGAGCGGGCGTGAGTCGCTCTACGGCCAGGCCACACAAGGTGTGAGGGTACGTGCCGTTGGCCTCAGGGACGATAATCAACGCGCTCGACTCGCGACGTCGAATCGATTGCAAGATCACCTCAATTCGTTCACTTGCCACCCCTTCTGGAGCCTCGATCACGACGATTCGGGTGTCGCTTAATTCACTCAGAGCGTCACACAAAGGCACCAGTGCGCCGCGCGTGTTGGCCGCAGGTCTCTCTGCTGAGAGCAGACTCTCCAACATTTCATTGGCGGTCTCGAGGATGTCTTCGGTCCAACCAGCTTTGTCCAAGGTCTTGTTCACCCGGGAGATCAGCTCTTGATCCTCATCTAAGCTGTGCACTAATGCTCCGGCATAGAGCATCAGGTCCATATCGGATGGACTCTCGAGGGATACAGTCAGACGGATGATTTGGCCGCCATAGGTTTCCTGCCAAAGCTGAGCTGTAGCCTCAGCCAATGTGGTGCGGCCACTGCCTTCCTGTCCTTCGATTAACACGCAGCTGTGGTTGGTGAGTTTGTTGGTTTTTCGCTCTTCGATCCACTGTTGCAAGACCTTGCGGTGCTTTGGGGTCCGCTCTGATGGCTTGATCATGATGTTGCGCAGCGTCGACCACGTGCCTTTGTCAGATTCGACGTCAATGTACCGACCCATGATACGCCGTGCTTGTTTACCGACGTAGACGATGTTGGGTTTGCTGTTATTGAGTTTGGCCAGCAAGGCCTGAATCTCTTTGTCGGGCAATTCGGCTCTGCCGAGCACCCCACTTAAACAGCCATTGGTCATCTGTGCTGCCTCGATGACACCGTTGATGACTACGTCGGCAGCTCCAGCAAGATCTTGCATGGTTTTGGCCACTCTGGCGGCGCGTAGGCATGCCGAAGGACCCGATAACGTTCTCTCAAAAACACAGATAACGTGATTACCCAACAACAAAACCGGACGCCCACCAGCGCTCGAGACGAGCTTGTTGAACTGCTCCATCAATGTATCTGGCCATTGTTCAGAGACAGACATTCCCAGGACCGCTCGCGCCCGAGGCATATGACCATGCGTACTCGGTAGAGTGCCCTTGTGAGGAGGCGGAGTGGCTAACCAGTTTCCACAATGCACACAAAGCATGTGCTGAAAGTCTCGAGCGGAGCGCCCGCACTGACTACAGGTCGTGTCGAGGAGCGCGCAGCCACATCCGCTACAGTAGCGATCGGTCGCAGAGCCGGTGCTGCCACACTGAGGGCACCAGCGACTACCTTCAGCTAACAGAAGCGGATCGAGAAAAGACAGCAACGTGCCGACGAGCCGCTCGGCCGTACGTGGACGGGTGCCTGGTTCAATCGACCAAGACTGCGAAAAGAGATTGGCTATCTCTGTTGGCAGTGGCGCCCCGGTTTCCAAAATCAATCCACTTGGTTCAGGACGATTGAGATCCAACTGCAAGTGTAAGGTCGTCGATACTTTGCTGGCTTGAAAAGGGTTGATACCGGTCAAGCATTGATAGCAGATGATCGCCAGCGCGTAGATGTCCGAAGCGGCGCTCGGCGCGCCGCCTTGAATCACCTCAGGGGCCATGTAAGCAAGCGTTCCAGCTCTAGATCCATGGTCTTCACCAGGAGCTCGGGCGAAGGCAAAATCGATGATTACTGGCGCGAGCTGTCCGTCAGCCGTCGGGCGCAATAAAATGTTGTCTGGTTTGATGTCAGCATGCACCAGCGCAGCGGCGTGCAACTCATCGAGCCCTTGGGCAACCGCTTGGAGTACCCCGCGTAAAATCGACCAGGGGAGAACGGCTTGCTCGAAGAGATAGTCTTCGAGTGAGGCCCCGCGGATGTACGCCGATGTAAAAAAGTGACGCCCATCCGGTAGAGCACCGCGATCGTAAATCTCTAGGAGACAAGGATGCGAGAGCGCAGCCAGATTCTGGATCTCGTTTTCGATCGCCTTGTGAACCTTGTCGTGGTGAACCACCTTCAAGGCTGCTTTACGTTTGAGTTTGACGTCATCGACCAGGTGAACCGCGCCGGACTGGCCAGCTCCAAGGTGTGAGACCACTCGATAACGTTCGGCGATCATCGAGCCTAGTGGTTCAAAAGATTCGATGAACATCGACGCACTAGAGCGGCGACGACGTCTCGCGCCGGTTAGGCGTGAGGTCTGAATTCGACTTTTTGAACTTCGGCTGCGACTCATGTCCGCCCTATCCTTCGCGGGAGATCTGCGGCGATGTTACCTACAATCGCTACTTTGAACTACTGTCACTTGCGCTTTGTTCTCAATCCGTGGTTCAGAAGAGTTCTTCGCATTGAAAATCACTGTCGTACCGACCCAAAAATCGGATGCCTATGAACCCAACAAACGAGCCACAAATCGAGCCGACTGGATCGGCTCTACGCTGGCCAACTCCTTCGGAGGTGTTGGCGCTGCGCTGTCCGGTTTGCTGGCGAGGTGCGATGTTTAGGCGACCTTGGGCGATGTTCGCTTCGTGTGATGTCTGCTCGCATGAGTTTGATCGTGGACATGGGTACTTTCTCGGCGCGATGTTTTTCAGCTACACCATTGTTGTTTTGGTTGAGGCTGTGCTCATGGCTCTGATGCGAATTTCCGGTTTGTCTTGGCAGACTTGTTTGAGCGCAGCAGTTCTGAGCGTGTTTGCTCTGGGCCCTTTGCTCGCGTTTCCTCTGTCCCGTTGGTTGTGGGTGACGATCGAGAGGCGCTTTTTACATGACGGCGAGGACCAAGACGCTGCGCTCCGGGCTGAGCTTGTTCGGCGTCGACACACACGAGACTCTCATGACTGAACGAGAGGCGGTGAATCGACCGAGTTGGTACGAGCGAATCGGCGCAGACGAGGGCGTCAAAGCGCTCGCCGATCGATTTTATGCAGTGATGGACAGTGAGCCTCGATATCAATCTCTCCGCGCGATTCATCCAGCCAACTTGAGTCGAAGCATTGAAAGATTTTATGCCTTTTTGTCGGGTTTCTTGGGGGGCCCACCGATCTATTGGCAAAAATATGGTCATCCTCGATTGCGGATGCGGCACGGCTCCTTTCCGATCGATCGACCCATGGCGCGGCAGTGGGTTAGCTGTATGCAGGACGCCCTGGATCACAGTCATCTCGACGAATCCGAGCGCCTCGAACTGTTGGTTCGTTTCGCTGAGGTGGCTGATTTCATGCGAAACCAAGCCGACCCTGTCGACGAGCCGGATCGGAGCGACCCTTGACAAGCGGAGCCGCAGTTTTCAGCTTGACCTCGCGGCTGATGCTGCCGCGGAGCGTGTGATGTCCAAACGTGTCGTTCAGTCTTTGCTAGCTGTGCTGGTTGTCGCCGGGTTGGCCCTCATGTGGCGAGCATGGAGCGTCGACCCACCTCCACAAACCCCCACTCAACCTGTCTCTGAGCAGGCGCAGGCGGCTTTAAGCGGCAAAGTCAGCGGGCCAGACGGCCGAGCAATTGGGGGCGCCACCGTGCTTGCATGGCGCAATTTGCGGCAAGGAGAGCCCGCTACGGCGACTTCCGACAAACAAGGCATCTATGTCTTTGAGACGCTGGAGGAGGGCACTTGGTGGTTGGATGCTGAAGCCCAAGGCTACATCAGTCCCGGCCCCGAGCGGATGCGCGCCGTATCGGTTGAGATCGATGATGAGGTGAGCCTGGAGGCCGATCTCCAACTCCGTAAGCCAGCGACCATCACCGGTCGAGTCGTCCATGGAATGGAACCGATGGAGGGGCTATCGGTCGATGTTCGACAGCGTCGGTGTGAAGGCGTTGGTGGACCCCTGGATAATTTTACCCTTCGCCGGGTCGCAGTGACAGACGAGAAGGGTCGATTCGAGTTGCAAGTCGCTCCTTGTGGGGCAGTGCTGCAGGTCGAGGCCCGCTCTTTAGGGGTGCAGCGCAGCGCGCTTATGGAGCTTAGCGATGGCGCCCGTCGCACGGGCGTTGAACTCAATTTCGACTCTCGAGGTATTTTAAAGGTTGAATTGTCTGCCATGGATCAAGGTCGGTTACGCGGGTCGATTTTCATCAAAGGGCCGAGTTTTCCAGATGGGAAACGCCTGCCAATCGATGCTCAGCGCTCGTTGTCGATCGACAATCTTGTTGCTGGAAAGTACCAAGCAGAAGTCACAGCAAGGTCATATGTCGCCATCGGCTTCATCGCTCAAGTTCAGGCGGGAGTGACTACCACGCAACGGGTACAACTCCGTCGAGATGGCCCCTTACGCGGTCGTGTCTTAGATCCAGATGGCAAAGCGGTCCCGAAGGCCAAGGTCACTGTGCGATGGGGGGCCGGACAGGCTCGGATTTCCGTGGACTCACGAGGCGCCTTTACCTGGTCGCGCCCAGACGTGCCGGTGGAGGTGGTCCAAGTGGCAGCGGCCAGTCCTCGCCACCAACCGAGCGAATGGACCAAAGCTCAGCCTGGTCAAGAGATGTTGCTTCAACTCGGGCCAGGTGGTTTTTTGCGCGGCAATGTGCTGTCCGCGGATGGCCAGGGCGTCAGTCCCGCGATGGTTCAAGTCGTCGAGGTCGATGTCGGCGCTGCACCTACCGCACCGGGGGCTCTACCCCTGTTTTTGGTCAAGGAAAAGTCAGGGGCCTTTCGTCTCGGACCTCTTCAACCAGGGCGCTATCGCATTCGTGGAGAGTCGCAACGACACAGCTCGGCCGATCTGACGGACCTCGTGGTCTCTGCCGGTCAGAACTCAGATGGACATGAGTTGACCCTTGGCAATGGATGTCAGGTCACCGGGGATATTCGCAGTACCTCTGGAAAGCCTTTGCGCGGGGCCGTGATTCACTTGCTGGTTCCGGGATCGAAGATGGGGCCTCGTCGTACGATGAGTCGAGCCGACGGCGGTTATCAGCTTGAGGGTGTGCCAGTCGGACGCTTTACCCTTCGAGTGAGCAAGCGAGGGTTCCTCACCTCGATGACAAGCGGCGTCGAGTGCGACAACAATCAACAGGTGCTGCGAACCTTGGAGCTACGACCAGCGCGCAGCGGAGAGAAGTTCGCCTTTCAGGGCATTGGCGCCACGCTTGCTCAGCGAGGCGATAGCGTCATCATTCGAGCCCTTGTGCCTGAGAGTCCAGCAGCGGGGAGCGGGCTCAGGATCGGCGATCGGATCATGGGCGTCGATGGTCAACCGATCTCCTCTCGCTCACTGTCACGAGTCATTGAGATGATTCGTGGCGAGCCCGGCACGAGTGTTGAACTGTCGATTGAACGAGATGGAGGCCAAACCACGATCGTCATCAACCGTGGCGAAGTCGTGATGAAAGGTCGAGCCTCTAAGGCTTCGCCCCCGCGTTGATCCATTCGATCAGCATTTTAGCCGCACCCTCAGAGATACCCGAACTGTTCTTGGGCATTTTCTTTCCGCAGCCATTGGGGAGATTTTTGCCAGCGACCAATTTCCACACGATTGACGACTTGTCAGCATTGCCCGGCACAATCAGTGGAGCGCCACAGAAGCTTTGCTTACTCAGGGTCGAATAGGTCGCAGACATCGAGCCATAGTTGTAATGGCATCCACCACACTTTTCATTGGCGAAGGCCTTTTTGAAGACCTC
>PBTG01000076.1 GCA_002726535.1 Myxococcales bacterium
AAGGGCATGAAGACTTACGCCTTCACTTGCGCGAGTTGCCACTTTGGCCAAGCGCCCGATGGCAGCTACAGCGTCGGGCTCCCCAATCACAACTACGACTATGGAGGTCAGTTGCTGGCGTTGAACCTCTTTCCGCAGATGGTCATGCCGATCCCTGGATCCAAGGCGCCACATCCTGCGGCCGCGAAAGCCCTCAAGCCGCTGGTCGATGAGTTCAACAAGCTACCAGTCGGTCTGCTGCAGTTTGGATGGTCGATGCTGCCTTTGGTGAGTCAGATGGGCAACGTTCCGCAGATGACCGACGAAATTCAGGCTGCCTATGCGAGCTGGCTGCCTGGAACACAAGATTTCGTGATGTACCCCGTTCCAGTCGATGACATGGTTCATGTGGTTGGACGCATCTTGTCTGTGTGGCGTTTGCCCTCAGACGAGGAAGTCAAAGCCGCGAAGATGCCGCATATGATGTTGGGTTGGGGGGGGACAACCGCCAGCCTCCACAATTTTATTAATGGATTTAGTGTGTTAAGCGGCGGAAAAAAGATTGACCCTCTACGTAAAAAAGCGCTTTTTGCCTATATCAAAACGTTGAGCGCGCCGAAAAATCCAGACCCTCCACCTGCCCATGATGTCGATGAAGGCGCCAAATTATTTGTGAGCCGCGGCTGCACCAGTTGTCACAATGGACCGCGACTGATGGGTACCAAAGTCTACTCTTTTCAGGAGATTGGCACCGCCGATGCGCTGGCGAAGTGGAATGACGCAGACGGTGATGGAATGGCTGATGCACCGGCGCTCTTGGGGCCTGGCGACAAACTGACCGGGGGTGTCAAAGCTCCTAGACTCAATGGCATGTGGGCTAAGAAGCGCTTCTTGCACAATGGGTCGCTGTCGAGTCTCGAAGAGCTATTTTGTCTTGAGGGTCAGCGTCCGACCTCCACCGATCCGGTTTTTGGCGACGGTGGCCACATGATGACCTGCGATGGCTTGACGGTGGCAGAGCGAAAACATCTGATCGCGTTCTTGCGCTCTCGATAGAGACTACCTTTACGTCGACGGCGAGTCGGCCAAGATCAGTTGCTCAAAGACGGGCAGGAGTGCTCTTCGACGCAAGAGCATGACGAGCTGTTCGCTGACCTCAAGAGCTGTTTCGGCCACAGTTGGGTCGGCTTCAATGAGCTCCGCTTCGATCTGGCCACGAAAAAATGCGATCTCTGCGTGCACCAGCGAGTCTACAGCGTCACGATAGTGTGCGAGAGCCTCGATAGGCATGACCTCACGGTTCAAGCCCGTCTTTCGCGCGTGGATAATCACCTGTGCGATGGCCAGATCGTCGCCTCGAAGCGCGTCGCCATCGACTTGCACCAAACCTTGCTCTTCGAGCCAAGCGAGATCGTTAGGATCGAGGCCTTTTTCGATCAATTGCTCGACGGTGGTCACGTCGCTTTGACCCCGAGCGTCGAGCATTCTTTGGATCGCCAATGCAGTGATTTGGTCGCCTGCCCGAACGCTGTGATTGTCGAGTACGTCTCGGATGACTTTTAGCGGTAAAAAGCGCTCTCTTTGCAGCTTTTTGATGGTTTGAATACGCTCGACGATCGCTGGGTCATACCAGGACATATTACGACCGGTTTTCTTGGCGGCTGGTGGAAGCAGGCCCTCACGGAGATAGTGCTTGATGGTCGGCGCTGGAACACCGCTCAAACGCGCTAGTTCACTGATTTTGATCAGCCCGTCAGGACGCCGTGAAGCGTTCGGATTGTTCGGTTTTGGGGGACGTTCGCTCAAAGGCTCCCTCCGCAGGTTGCCGGGTCGGTTCGGTCCGTAAGGTGGGCGACTAGCGCCTCAAGTGCAAGCTTGGCTGGGTCTGTAGTCTGCATATTCGATGGTTTTACGTTCACAATAGTCTCAGGCCACGACCGCCACATGATAAGGGTGTCGACGCGTCGGTCGAGGTGCATTATGTTGCGACTCCATCTTGTTTTTAGCCCGGAGTTTGTCGTGCCAATCCCCGCTGCTCAAGTGCGAATCGTCCGCCTGAATCCTGAAAGTTTCGGAGACCTACAGGTCCCTCGCTATATGAGTGCAGGTGCAGCGGGTGCCGATATTGTGGCCGCCGTGGAGACGTCATTGACCTTGGCACCTGGCGAGCGGCTTGCGGTCCCAACGGGCTTGGCGTTGGAGATCCCTACTGGATGGGAGGCTCAGGTTAGACCGCGATCAGGTAATGCCTTCCGCTTGGGACTGACCGTCTTAAATGCGCCCGGAACAATCGATTCTGACTATCGTGGAGAGGTGAAGGTGCTCTTGGTCAATCTGGGCGCCAATCCGGTCACAATCAACCGTGGCATGCGGATTGCTCAACTGGTGTTCGCACCAGCGCCGCAGGTTCACTTCGTGGATGCTGAGGCGCTTGAACAGACCCAAAGAGGCACAGGTGGGTTTGGTTCTACGGATTGATACGCATCTGACTTGAAAGCATCTGCATCGAACTGACCCGCCCCCCGGAGACCTGCCATGTTGCCATTTGGAAGACGAATTCAGATCTTAGCCCTCGCAGGGGTTCTGGGTCTGTGTCTGTCCAACTGGGTGCAAGCAGCCCCAAAGAAGCCGATCGTGACGCCTCCGAAGCTGTCCAAATATGTGGCTGCTGAATATCCCAAGTCGCTTTTTTCGCAAGGACGCCGGGGCTTGGTCGTGGTTCAACTCGTCATTGAAAAGGACGGCTCTGTCGGCGCGGTCAAGATCATCACGAGCGCCGGTCCAGAGTTTGACGCCGCGGCTCAGGCGGCCGGAGCCAAGCTGCGCTTCAGTCCCGCGACCGTCAATGGCAAAGCGACGCGGGTCGCGATTCAATTTCGCTATCGCTTCGCGCCGGAGATGCGAGTCGATCGTAGGAGCCGCTCTCGGGGGTTGGGGCGCTACAGTCGTCGAGGTTTGGAGCGTGTTCCTGGGACCTTTTCCAGTCTGCAAGGACGCCTAATCGAGCGAGGAACGGGCCGGCCTATCGCTGGTTATTTGGTCACGCTCAACCGCGGAAACCGCGAGACGGTCACGGATACCGACGGAAGTTTCCGCTTTGGAGTTTTGCCTAAGGGACGGGTGCAAATCTATGTGCCTGGCACTGACCACCGCCCGCTGCGGAAGACGGTGACCATCGTCGATGGCAAGACCAAGACTCTGCTCCTGCGACCCGAGCGAAAGAGCTACACGGTCTATCGCGCGACGGCAGAAGCGCCTCCAGAGCCCGGTGAAATGGCGCGGCGCTCTTTGAGCGTTGAAGAGATTCAAAAGATCCCGGGCGTCAACGGCGACAGCTTCAAAGTGGTGCAAAACCTCCCGGGTGTGGGGCGGCCACCCGGTGGTGCTGGACTCATTGTGGTTCGCGGCTCTGCGCCCGGTGATACCAAGGTGTACGTCGAAGGAGTGGAGATCCCCAGCCTGTTCCACTTCGCGGGAATCTACTCGATCTTCAACACCGACATTTTGGAGGGCATCGATTTTCAACCAGGAGGATACCGCGTTCGCTATGGACGCGGCACTGGTGGTGTCCTCGGTGCGCGCTTGGCGTTGCCCAGAAAAGCTGAGCGCTGGACTGGCTACGTAGAGAGCAACGTGTTTCACACCGGTTTGTTGGTCAAAGGACCCATTGGTGAGGACACCAGTTTGGCCTTCGCCATGAGGCGCAGTTACATCGATCTTATTTTGGGTGCTGTATTGCCAGATGGTGTGCTGCCCTTGAGCGTGGCTCCGCGCTACTATGATGGCCAAGTGAAACTCGACCATCGCTTCTCGAGACGATTGAGTCTGACCGTCTTTGGATTCGGTAGTTCGGATACGCTCGCCGGACTTTTAGATGAGCCTCCGGCAGCCTTCCCCGCAGCTCGAGGGAACTTCGAGACCGCGACGGCCTTCTGGGGTGTGCTGGGGGTGCTACGCTACCAGGGTAAAGACTGGACCTCGCGTACGACCGTCGGCAACGTTTTGTCTTCACTCAATTTCGGTTTCGGTAATCTCTTTCGATTCGATTTGACCTCCAATCGGGTAACGCTGCGGCAAGATTTCACCTTTGGTACAGGTCCTGTGCAACTGCGTGCAGGAATGGATTGGGTCTGGAACCCCTTTACGATTGAAGTATTGGCGCCCCAGCTCTCCACCAACGGCAGCAATCAGCCATCGAATATCGTTTTTACCCAGCAAACCGGCAGCGAGTACCAGCCAGCTGTATGGGTCGATGCGGTGTTCAAGCCTCTCAAAGGCTTGGAGATCGTGCCTGGTATACGGCTCGACTTTTATCGCAAACTCGCCGACACGCAGACCTTTACCCCTCGCATCAATCTTCGCTGGCAAGCCAACCAATGGCTGACTGTAAAGGGCGCGACCGGCACCAATAGTCAACAGCCTTCGCCGCAGCAGTTGGCCAAGGCGCCGGTTGGCAATGCTGCGTTGACAGCTCAGCGGAGTTGGGAGAGCGCAATTGGGGTGGAATATCGCTTCAACGACTACTTGGATATTGATCTACAAGCGTTCTACAAGCGGCTGTGGGATGTTCCGACTCGGACCGAGGGGCTCTTCCCTGCGGTGCCTTTCCTCAACAGTGGAACAGGTCGTATCGTAGGCCTGGAATTGTTAGTTAGACACAAGTTGGCCAACAACTTCTTTGGCTGGATCAGCTACACCCTTCAAAGTGCTCGAAGACAAGACAGTCCGGGAGCTGAAGATCTGCCATTTAGCTTCGATCAAACTCATATCTTGGCGATTTTGGGTAGCTACAAACTACCCTACAATATGGAGATTGGTCTGCGCTGGCGCTATGTGACTGGCAACCCACAGACACGGGTTGGAGCCAGCGTTTGGAACGAGCAGGTCGACAACTACACTCAGGTCCCCTCGACCTGCGAGTTCTGCGAGCGGCTGCCCTCGTTTCATCAACTCGACATCCGTTTTGACAAAAAGTTTGTCTTCGATCGCTTCCTCTTGGGGGTTTATCTCGACCTGCAAAATGCCTACAACCGCGCGAATCCAGAATCGATTCAATACAATTTCGATGCGACGCAAAGCTCCTACACGTCTGGTTTACCTTTGATTCCATCGTTCGGCATTCGTGGAGAGTTCTGAGCGACGCGCAAAAGACCGGTTGATTTCTGTCGCTACGTCGGTGTAGATGGCCGCGCACGTTGGCAGTTTTGAACTGTCTGATGGGTAGTTTGAGCCGCGCAGAGACGATGTCGTTAGCAGGGCATTCGCCTCGATCAATTCGCCTCGAAAGCGCGCAATGTGATAGACAGCCGGCCGGGATGAACCCGAAGGAGTAAGCCAGCTTATGCTCTCAGCCATCACATGGGACATTGATCCCGTCGCGATTGACCTCGGGTTTTGGAAGATCCGTTGGTACGGGATCTGCTTCGCGGCCACCATCTACACGTGCTTCGGTATCTGGCGGTCAAACGCCATGAAGTACGGCAAAGACCCTGACTATGCAGAGCGATTTCTATGGTACGGCGTCCTGGCGGTCGTACTCGGAGCGCGGCTGGGCCATTGCCTCTTTTACGAGCCCGAGCGTTACCTCGCCAATCCAATCGAGATTTTGTACTTCTGGAAAGGTGGACTTGCCTCACACGGCTCGACCGTTGGCCTGTTTTTCACGGTGTGGCTTTTCGGTCGCCACACGAAGACCTCCTTTGTCATGGTCGGTGACTTTCTCGCCCCTGGAATTGCTTTCGGAGCCGGCGGCGTACGCATCGGCAATCTCTTTAACTCGGAGATTGTTGGCCGTGCATGGGAGGGGCCGTGGTCGGTCATCTTCGTTCGTTACGACCAAGCCATGGGCATCAACCCGCCCATAGCCAGACACCCGACTGCACTCTATGAAGTCATCATGGGCTTGATCACCTTCGCAGTGCTCAAGTGGTTGGAGCGGCGTGATGTTCGAAACGCTGGATCAGGTCTGCAGATGGGTGTGTTTCTGATCATGTACTTTTCCTTCCGATTCACCGTTGAGTTCTTTAAGGAATACCAGGTCAAAGACTTCATCTCTCATGCCGAACAGATTCGTCAGGGTGCTGAAGGCTTTCAGCTAACCATGGGCCAATATCTGTCCATCATCCCTGTCATGCTAGGCATCTTCTTTACGATTCGTGCGCTTCAGCAGCCCAAAAGCGCCTGGCCAGGTCCAAACCCTTGGAAGCCCGAACCCGCACCCGCTAAAGCGATTAAGCATCGCAAGAAGAAGCGAAAATAGACTGGTTTAACGCACCGCCGAGGTGTGTTTGAGACGACCATTCCCACGGCGCCCGTCGAGCGCAGAGTAGATTCGAGCCATGAACCAAAAAAATGTCCATGTGATCCACGAAAATAGTGTCTGGTCGGAGCCGCTTTTTGGTGCGCTATCTGCACGCGGTCATGACCCCGTTGATTGGCACTTGCGCGACTTTCAACTGCGCTTTGACGAGTCGCCACCGCAAGGTGTGTTTTACAATCGAATGAGCGCTTCTTCTCACACTCGCGGCCATCGATATGCTCCCGAAATGACGGCGTGCGTGTTGAGTTGGCTCGAGGCCAATGGCCGTAAGGTGCTCAATGGCAGCAGGGCGTTGATGCTCGAGCTGTCAAAGATCACGCAGTACGCGAGTCTGCAGCAAGCGGGCCTTGTCACCCCCAAGACCGTGGCCTGTATGACCTCTGAGCAGGTCCTGGACGCCTTTGACCGCTTCGCTGGTGCGCCGGTCATCACCAAGCACAATCGTGCCGGTAAGGGCTTGGGCGTAAAGCTCTTTCGCGCCAAAGATGCGCTCGCCGATTACGTCCACGGTGAAGAGTTCGATCCATCGGTTGACGGCATCACCTTGGTTCAACAGTACATCGAGTCGCCAGAGCCCTTTATCACTCGCGTCGAGTTCATCGGTCGCGAGTTCCTTTACGCCGTCCGCGTCGATACCTCAGAGGGCTTTGAACTCTGCCCCGCGGATGCATGTGCGGTGGACTCGATGTTCTGTCCAGTCGATGGTAGTAGCACCCCAGAGAAGTTCCAGATCATCGAAGACTTCGCGGAGCAGCCTGGACATCCAGAGATGCTCGCGCGTATGGCTCAGCTCATGCACGAGCAGAGTCTCGACGTATCGGCTTTTGAGTTTATCGTCGACAGCCGCGGCAACAAGTTTGTCTACGACATCAACACGAACACCAACTACAACAGCGACGCTGAAAATGCTGTGGGTGTCTCGGCCATGGAGCGCCTAGCCGACTATCTGATCGCTGCTTTGGACTAGCGCCGCTTCTCGCGGCGAGATGCATCATCACGGGCTCGATTTGCCACCCAGGAAAAAGGTCCGTGCAGCTGCAACGGTCCAGATCATGTCTTGCGCGCCCATGGTTTCGAAGGTGCTGTGCATACCCCACATTGGCGCGCCAATATCAACTGTACGCGCTGACAAACGCGCTGCATTGATCGGCCCGATAGTCGATCCACAGGCCATATCTTGGCGGGTCACGAAGGCTTGAATTGGCACATTGGCTACGTCGCACAAGGCCCGGAAAAACGCGGTAGTCTCTCCAGTGGTGGCGTATCTGTCGTTGGTATTGGTCTTAATCACCAATCCTTGATTGATCAGTGGGGCGTGCTGACTGTCGTGCTTGTCCATGTGATTTGGGTGTAGGGCATGAGCCATGTCGGCGCTGATCACGAAACTTCTGAGCAGGCTTTGCTCTGGGTCGCCTTGATCGGTCTCTGGATGATTGCGTGCGATTCGAAGTAGCGTATCTCTCAGAAAGTTCGATTGAGCTCCAGATGCGGTCATTGAGCCAGTCTCTTCGGCGTCAAAGAAGGCTCCGACTGAAGTGCGACGCGGCGATGGATCGATGGCGCTAGCCTCTGTCAGCCCCTGGAGACCAGCGAAGACCATGGCGAGGTCATCGTGCCGAGGGCCATGAATGAGGGTTCCGTCGATGCCGACTCGCTCGGGCCGATGCCATGGTATTAAGTGCAGATCGAAGCCGTCGATTTCATCGAGTGCCATGCCCAGCTTGAGCGACAGAGCCTTCATGGCTTGGTCCGGGTCTGAGCCAGTGGCGAACACCGCGTTGAGCATGGTCTGAGGGTTGATTGCGCCCTCTTCATTTTTCTTTCGGTCGAGATGGATCGCTAGGTCAGGAATCACTGCCAAGGGCTCATCGAGTCGCACTAAGGTGCGGTTGATGATCGGTTGTCCATCGACCGGGCTAAATACAGGTATTCCCTTGGCGTCTCGGACGACCTGAAACACGCTGCCTGCGAGGCTTAGGGGTCGGTCTAGCCAAGCTCTTCGAATGATCCCCCCGTGGTATTGGGTGGTCAGCAGCACCGTGCCGGCGTCACTGCGCAGGGGATTGAGTCGAAGCCGTAGGTCGGGGCTATCTGTGTGGGCGCCCCAGATACCAAAACCGGTCGCCAGGGGAGAGCGAGATCCAACGATGAACGCGATAAGAGTCTTGCCGTCTGGATGAACTACGTAGGCCTTTTGACCTTGTTTAATCTTCAGGGGCTCTATGGGGTTTAGACGCACGAATCCAGCGCTTTTGAGGCGATTTTCACACTCTACGACGGCGTGAAAAGGCGTGACCGCATCGGTCAAGAAGCGAATATATTTGTCTGCAGCGTCTGTTGGTTGTCGGGGTACTGCGATATCAGCAATGGTCTCAGCCATCTCAACTCCTCACCATCCACCTGGCACCTCGACTGGTGAAGCGGTGGCCTCTGTTCACCCTTGTGTATCAGATGGAGAGCAAAGGCGCGAAAACCTGGGTCTCGGCGATTTTATCTGACTCGGACGTCATTTGGGTTGAATGCCGCACTTGCTCAAACTCTCGTTGCATTGCCCATCAG
>PBTG01000077.1 GCA_002726535.1 Myxococcales bacterium
CCGACTGCAGAGGGTGTATTTCGACATTTGGTCACGACCCAAGGGCTGGCCGCTGACTTTGAATTAGACTCCGCGGGCACGTCGGCCTATCACGCTGGTCAATCGCCTGACAAACGCTCGACCCAGACCGCGCGGCGACGCTCTATCGATCTCAATGGAGCTTCTCGCCAGTTTGTCGCCGCAGATTTTGGGCGTTTTGATTATGTTATCGCGATGGACCGTTCGAACTTCGAGGATCTACGCCGACTAACCAGCGACGCAGACCAACAACGAAAGTTGACCTTGATGCGCGATTGGGAGCCCGATGGCCACGGCAAGGATGTCCCGGATCCCTATTATGGAGGGCCGAGAGGCTTTGATGAGGTCCTGGATATTTGTATTCGATCTTGTGAAGGGCTCCTCGAGCACATTTTGAAGATCCACGAGGGAGAGTGATTTATGACGATACGGGCGACGCAAGTTGTGGGCTTATGGATAGCGGCTGTGGGCCTTTGTGGATGCGGCGAGTCGACTGATGTCGCCCCAGGCGATCGAGACGTCGCAATCGGTCGCGCTACAGATACTGCATCGCAATTGACGGTCAAGACGCTTACGCAAGTTTTCCCCGCGACGTTGTCGGTCGGTGAACAGGGTAAGGTGACCTGTTTGGCTGTTGATCAGTCCGGTCAATCTTCGCCAGTGCAGTCGTTTACGGTCGCAGCCGAACCGGCTGGGATAGTCAGTGTGCAGGGCACTGAGATCACCGGGCTCAAGACAGGACAGGCCGTGATTACGTGCCGAGTTGGCAACTTACCTTCAGAAGGCGTCGCCGTCAGCGTGACTGGAGCCAAGCTCGTGAAGCTCACCCTGCAGGGCCCCGACTCACCAACAGTCGTCGGACAGGCAGCGATGTTGACCTGCGTCGCTGAAGACGCGAGCGGTCAGAGTACTGAACTCGGTGTCGAGGCGCTGAAGTTTTCGAGTCCGCTCGACAAGGTCGCAGGCGCGGTCGCGTTGACCTCAAAAGTAGCCGGTAGCTTTGCTGTGACCTGCGTCTTCGCTCAAGCAGACCTGACGTCCAACGAACTCCAACTGCAGTTTAAACCCGGAGCGGCGGTTTCCACTGAGACCTCGATCGATCCGTCGAGTATCAAGGCGGGAGACCCTGCTAGCCAGGTTACGTGCCGCTTCTTGGACCAGTTTGGCAACGTGACGAGCGATGACCTTGCACTAAGTATCGAGGCGTCACCCGAGGTTCAGGTCATCGACGATCGCGTCACCAGTAAGAAGGCGGGCGTTCACGATGTACGCTGCGTTGCCCCACCCTTAAAAGACTCTTTTGCCCCACTTACGGTAAGCCCAGCAGCGCCCGATTTTTCAAAGGTTAAACTCACCGCGACTCAAGTGGAGGCTGGCGCTTCGGCTCAAGTGCAGTGTCTGGCTTTCGACGCCTATGGCAACGCCACTGACGTCAACCCGGCCGACTGGCAACTCAATGTAGACCCGAAGTGCGCTGTGACTGGTTTGTCGCTGAGCTGCAACAAGTCAGGAGACAAACAAGTACGTTGTGAGCACAGCGCTCTGAACGATGCGGTAGCCTCGACTTTGACGGTCACGCCGAGCACGCCGGTCTCCTTGGCTTTGGCCCTCAAACCCAAGCTTTCTAACTACAGTACCGGCCAGGTTGTTACGGTCGTCGGCGTCGCCGTCGATAGTTATGGCAACCAACTCGATACGCCGAAGCTCACTGAACTGAAGATGACTCCTGCCGGTGGCGAGGTGGATGCGCTCAACGAGCAGGTCTCTTGTCAACAAGATGGATTGTTTACTATCAGCGCCGCATTGGCCCAGGCGCCCTCACTGAAGGCCACGACCCAGTTGCTCTGTGATTCCACTGGCCCGCTCATCAATGTGAGTTCGCCCA
Source organism: Myxococcales bacterium (assembly GCA_002726535.1). Taxonomy (GTDB): domain Bacteria; phylum Myxococcota_A; class UBA9042; order UBA9042; family UBA9042; genus UBA9042. Next base: position 1,904 of record PBTG01000077.1, read on the forward strand.
AACGGGCTTCGACCCGGCTGCATACGGCGACTGTACCGGTCAAACTGAGCGTGGTCGACGAGTTGAGTCCAACCAAGAGCACCACGTTGCAGGGCAAGGCTGTGCTGCCGGCGAGCGGTTTTTCAATCAACAAGAGCATCGGCGCCAATCACGGTTTGAACGTCATTAAGGTTTCGTCCAAAGACAAGTGGGACAATACGAGCACCCTGAGCCAGTCGTTTTATTCGTCTAAGGCCTACGTCAGTGCCCAGAGCAAGTCGGGCGCTGGAGCCTTTGTCGGTAACGGGTTGGAGGCTTGGTTGGGTCAGCCCGTGATCGATAGCGGCAAAAGGTTCCATAAAAATCCCAAGGATATCGCGACGGTGCTCGAGGTGATCTTAGGTGGCTTCGACTTCAAGTCCTTGGCCGGCGGGAGTTATCCAGTCTCGAACTTCGGGTTTGATTTTCTCATCAGCCTCAAGTCCATCTCCTTCGGCGATGCCAAGCAAAATAGCGGCTACCCAGAGGCGAAGCTTCTTGCGAAGAGCGGCGGGATGTCCCTGTCGGCGAAGTTCCACAAGCTCAACGTCAAAGTGTACGCAGCTGGGCAAAACTTCATCTCGCCGGACCTCGATGTCACCGTCACCGCGAGCTCCATGAAGGTCTCGGCCAATATGTTCTTGTCGATCAACAGTCAGGGCAAAACCACTGTGAAGACTCAAAGCGTTTCGGTGAAACTCGAGGACGTGAAGGTCAAGATCGACAACTCCTGGGGCTGGTTAGTCAACTGGCTGATCAACCTTTTTGAAACGACCATCACCAATTCGATCCAAAATGCCCTCGAGGCCCAACTCGCGAGCGCGGTCGATGTGCCCTTGGCCACAGCAATCGACGCCTTTGCTTTAAACCTCGACTTTGACGTACCTGGTTTTTTTGGCGCTCCCACGACCACCGTGAAGCTCGCTTCAAAGCTATCTTCAGCGGTGTTCTTTGGGGCTTCGAGCCTGAGCCTCGGTGGGGTTCGCTTGCGGATGCAATCAGCGATGACGAGCACCAAGAAGGTGAGCCATTCTGTGCTCGGTGCTTTGCGTCGCCGCTCGTGCTTGAAGACCTACCAGACGCTCGCGAAACTCAACTACAAACAGCCTATGGCTGTGTCGCTTCACTTCGACGCGCTCAATCAGTTCATGACGGCTCTGTGGCAAGCCGAGGCGTTCACCTTTACCGTCGATGAAAAGGCCTTTCCAGGTCTCGATTTGAAAGCTTATGGTTTCGATGGCGTGAGCGGCCAGATTGAGATGCTCTTGCCTCCGATACTCAATGATTGTGGTTCAGCGGGCCAACTTTGGCTTCAAGCTGGCGACATGCGCGTCAAGCTCACCTTGAACAAAGGCAAAGAGAAGCTCGTGATGGTGGCTTACTTGTCGGTCTCCGCCGAGGTTTCCGCTAAAGTCGCGACCGATGGCATCGCCTTGAACGTAGGCAAATTCGAACTCCTCGAGACGCACGTTGACGCTGTAACTATCGACAAATTGCCGGCGTCTCAGAGTAGCGCAGCGTTCTTCAACCAGTTCGCGCCGGTCCTTGCGAGCGGCGTCACTTCGCAACTCCAGGGGCTCTTGGCTACGATTCCCCTGCCGGAGATTGACCTCACCCTGCTGAGTTCTTCGCTGCCTAAAGGCAGCAAACTCGCCCTGTCAGTGAAGTCTGTTGATCACACTCCGGGGCACTTGATGGCGGTTGGGAGTATTAAATGAGCTCGGACGCTGCCGCGGTAGAGCCTCGCCGATGGGCTGCCTTCGCCAAGTCGATCGCAGTGACCTTGGGTTGGGTTGTCGCCGCGGCTGCTCTCTTGTCGTGGGTGGGCAGCAAGAGGCCCCCTGAGCGACTTCCAGCGCAGCCGATCGTATCCATCAGCACGGGGCAGACCTTCACCCTGACCGAACTCTCAGGGCAGCCGACACTGCTGTACTTTTGGGCGACGTGGTGTGGGGCCTGCGGCATTGCCGAGCCGGTGGTGGCCGACTTTTCTCGGCGCCATCCGAACGTTCGCGTCGTAGCGGTGGCGACAGAGTCCGTTGGTGTGGTTCGCCGAGCCATCGACGCGAAACCGCCACCATACGAGGTCGCTCTGGCTGACAAGTCCATCCTCAGTGTCTTAGGTGTTACGGCTTTTCCCACGTGTATCGCGATCGACTCGCAGGGTCGGCCGATGTGGATGCGTTCGGGTGTGCCCGTGCCTGGAGAGTTGGACCTACAAAGTGGACTGTGATGCCTTATTTATCTAGCTGGACTGAGTGATTCGTCTTACAGGCCTTCAGATCCGATTTTGTCGCGCGCATTGTCATCCATCCGTACAAGGCGAGTGCGATGGCAATAGCCGCCACGGCGCTCGCCGCCAATGTGACCCACTGCCATCGGCGGATTTGGCGGCGCAGTGAGGTCTCAAGCTCTACGTATGCGATGAGCGATTGACGCTCTTTGTCGGACCCAATCCGAAAGGTGTGTCGATCTCGGGGACCGATGTATGTGTCGGTTGCCGGAGACCAAGCCACAGAATCGGTGCTGTCCACACCGACTGGACCGCCTGTGTCCACTGGAGTCCCAGTCGGACTCGCACCGGGTGCGAATCTTTCGGATTTAGGGGTGGGTCTCGGCCCTGTCGACAGCGATTCTGCCTTGGCGCTGATCTCGGTCTGAGCCGCTTGAGGTGAAAAGACCTTCGTAGCCAGTTCAGCGTCAGTCACCGAGGCCTTTGGGGCTGCCTGAGCCTGTCGACCAAGCTCAGTGGCGAGTGGAGCCGTCTTGACTACAGGTAGGGACATCGCTTGTTGATCGGGGGCCGTGTCAATTGCGCCCGCGACAGAGTCGAGAGATGCTGCTTCGAGCGACTCTCCATGGGATCGCTCGACGAGCGGGGCTTCACCAACACGATCCGCAAGTTGTTGTCTTTGGGCTTCGGTCGGCAAAATTGCCGTTTTCGGCGGTTCATCAGCGTCGCTCTGACTGTCAGTGGCCGCTAGTACTTCGGACCACATCGGCAGTTTTGACACCGCCGTCCACTCTGTCTGTCCTTTGGTCCAGAGCAAGGTCTGCGCGGCCAAGGTGCCGTCGCGAATCGACTCACGGACATGTGCATTAGAGCGTTTCGTATACCCCCCGCTAGGCTGAGCGACGAACCAAAGCACTTGTGGCTGATCCTGTTGCGCTTGTTCTGGGACTTTGACGACGATTCGTTGACCACAGTGACGGCATTCGAATTGAACCCTTCGACCGGGCTTCAACTTGCGATCGGGCAGCGTATATCCGGCTTGGCAATGTTCACAGGTGACGCGCATGGCTCCTCTTCTGTGGTCAAGCTTTCTTGGCGGGCTGACGTTCCGTCAAGCGATACGGTTAAATACGCCCTTGTAGCTGGCGGCAATAGACCCCACTGATGGTATCGCGTTGGTTTAAGTGGCCGTTAACGCGTCAGGACCGTTCGCCAATCATCGGGCGCCGCGACGATGCATAGCCCGGCGGCGTCGGCTGCTTGGACGACTTCCTCCGCAATTAACTCAGGACTCTGAACAGCGATGGCCTCGATTTTACAAGCCACCAACTGAGCGATGAGCGCAACGTGATGTAAAGCGCCGTCAACCACAGCGACGCAAGGCCGTTGAAAGCGTCGAGCACGCGCAATTCCGATCTGAACCGCATCGGTCGACAGACTTTGACCACCGCAGATCGCGAGAGTCCCTTCTGCATCGGCAATGACCATGGCTCTAGACTGGACATAACTACTCGCATGCAAGGCCGTTTGCATCATGATAGCGGCGCTCTCCGACAAGGCTTGGCTGCCGAGAGGCGCGCCGATCAAATACGAGCTTTCCATCGCTCGCCTCGGTCGATGAAAGACTCCAAAGGCTGTGGCTATGAGTTCCCGGTGCACTTTGCTCGTCCATGGCTGGGGAAGAGACAAGATCAACAGCCGCTCGTCATCAACCAGTAACTCCAAGGCCTCATCTGAGATGCTTGGAGCGGCGATCACGCGTAGTTTTGGCCAATTGGTGTGGCCGGTTAGGGCCCGAGCAGTGGTGATGTCGATTCCACTTGAGCACACCATGACAGCATCTTGTGCGCCGTCGGCCGCAAAGGTAAGTGCTCGATGACAGGCTATGGAATGGGTCAAATCGCTCAAGGCTAGTGCGCACAAACGCCCAGCGGTCGCGATGGTGACGACCTTGCTTGAGCCCGACCAGCATGCTGCGTGGAAGGCGGTGTCCAGACCGATCAAGTCCATGGCTTTCGGTGGCGGCCCGCTCAAAAGAGTCACGTCTTGAACTGAAGCCAGCCACTGCGTGCCGTCAAAGTACCGATCGAATTGTTGGTCTTCACCCATGGGCCATTGGGTTAGCACCAGCCCAGCCCCATCTGCGACGATGCCGCGAAGGGCTTGGCGCTCAACATCCCATGCGCCCATGTGCTGTGCAGCAATGTGCTTGAGGTTGGCGTGGGCCGCTTGCCTCCGAGATTCTTGTTGACCGATCTGTAGCAACTCGTCGTTGACGTCCAACACGACAGTTGGGTGCCCCTGACCTTGTACGAAGGTCCGAGTGATGTTTACTGATGCCAATTCGAAGGGGTCTGCTGTTGCCCTGTCCGGCAGGGTACAGATGACCCAACGAAGTTTAGAGCCTTGGCCAATGGCGTCGGTAAGGGCGATCCAAAGTGAAAGCTCTGACTGCGCGTTTGAGTTGAGGCGCTCTGCGGCCTGCAGGACCTGCTCCAAGACTGTGCAAGGGACATTGGCACTCTTGAGTGGCGAGGCGTGCGCATCGCTGACGACGAGCTCGATGCCTTGTTGTACCAAGAGCGTACAGAACGCGACGGTTTTTTCGGAGATGGCGCCGACAAGCCAGGCACAGGGCTGTTTACTGAAAAGAGTTGAGTTCATGAACGCGAGGTTAGGCAACCGACGCACGAAGTGAAAGTGCTAGACGTTGAAAAGACGAACTCGCGACCTATTTACGCATCCAATGAGCGAAGTTCCTGGATGTTTTCGGCGAAGGGCTCGCTCTGTAGTTTTTCAAGCCCGCTGACCTCGACCTGCCGAATTCGCTCGCGTGTGAGATTCATGATGGAGCCGACCTCTTCTAGGGTGATGCCCCCGCGTTCTGCGACGTCCAGTGCGCAGGTGTGAGGCATCTCCCACACCTCCATATTTGGGAAGTTGATTTTGATCGACCCCGTATTTGGATTGACGTCCAAGTACAAGTGGTGTTGGCAGGACACAAAAGGACAGGGACGTGGGCCATTTTGGCAGTCTAATCGAGTCTGAGGACGACGAATGTCCATAAACTCAACCAGGGTCTTTCCCTCTTCAATCTCAGCGGCGGACATGGGACGCATTGCAATGGTTTTGGAGCGTGTGCGTTTGGTCATAGTCGATTTCTCCCCGCTGGTTTTCACCATTGATATTAATCAGGCAAAACCAAGATTTGCTCCATAAAACCATAGCAGTTTCAGCTGCTTAGGCTCTCTGTGCTGAGTTGTTGAGATGACTATGAATCGAGCCGTTTTGATTGACAACCGTAAACCAAATATTAACCCCCTAATTTATCGATTTATTTTATGCACACCATGTGCACGATCTGTGGATCGGAAATTATAAAGCACTGAAATCAATGATAAAAATAGAATTATAAAAGATTACATTTATCAAGTTGTCGATCGACATTTTTATCAAGTTTATTTTGATCATAACGAAGCGTCTCTAAGGGGGCGTATTTTATATCACTATGAAAACAATGAGGATTATCTGTCATTTTTTTCAATTGGCGATCTCGGCTTCCCCAGCGGACTGCGGAGAGCTTTTGGGAACTGAACGGGTGTTCAGTCGTTTGTTTTGGATGATTTGAGTAGATAAATATCAACTCAAGAGGTTGGCGTCTTGAGTGACCTTAGTGGCTTAGCGGGATCCTTTTGCCTTTGGGCAAGAGATTTACCATGCCTTGTTTGGAAGGTTCGTCGAGGGTTTGCACGTGCAGCGCGGTGACTTCCCCGTCACTGTCGTAGCCATAGTGCAGAACTCTGACGCGGACTTGAGTTCCCGAGAGGGCTGCGATGCTTGGTGAACGAACCCACTTTGAGTGTTGCGACGGACCGTCCCGCTCGAGTGACCCTTGTCGAATCGTGACACGGTGTAGGCCTGCTTTGGCAAGCTCCAAGGTAACAGTCGATGTGGGGGCTCTGGGCAGTAGATCAGTGTCATCATCAGCGGACTTGGCCGTTGCGATGGGCACCTTCACCTTGTGATTGGAGTCTGCTGAAGCCTGTGGGGGTTTGGTGACCTTGGTTTTGGGGACGACTGCAGGCTGCCGAGAGTTAGCGTCTTGGTTCGCTGTGGGCTTTGGCGCCTTCTGAGTCGTGCGGGTCGATGCCGAGGGCAGGCCAACGACGGCACTGACCTTGGGCCAAGGAGCTGCGGCCGGCGGCCGCTCGCGGAGCGTCCAAGCCACAGCGATGCCGAGACCAAAGGCAACGCAGGTCGCTAACACCCGGAGTAAAACGCGATATTGATGCATGACGGACAACTCCTGACCGCGTTGGATATTATTTGAGCGAGGGCATATGACGAAGCAGTTCTCGGCTCATTTCGCCGCTTTTTCCGCCCGGGCTGAGTGCCAAGGGATTACCGAGCATGGTCGACATTTGCTGGATGATGGCGTAGCCCACGACCATGCTAATGACCATGGTGAGGCTGTAGCGGACGACCAAACCAAGCCTGTCGCTGGCTTTTTGATATCCGCGAAACTGTTCCTCAGCGATTGCGATGCATGCGTCCGCGAGACGGCCGGTTTTCAGCCCGCCGGCCAACTGAGCGGCCGCCGCCGAGGGTAGGGCTGGAAGAGCTTGGATCGCTGGCATCACATCTTGGCCATGGTCAATACGCGTCTGAAAATCTTCGAGTGCGCCATTGACGGTTGGGTCTTGGGTGGCTTGCTGACTCAGGCGTAGTGCTTCAGGTAGTGGCAGGCCTGCATCTAAGGCCGGCCCGAGGGCACCAAAGAGCAGGCTGTATCGGCGAGCTATGATGAAGCTGCGGAGTACGGGAACATATCCGGCAGCTCGAAAGATCAGCAAACTTACCGAGGGGCTACGTGCCACCAACTTATATATTGCCCATCCCCCGCCGATAACCGTGCCGATTGAGCCGAGCCACATTCCGACCATGGTCAGATAGGTCGTAACCCCTTTGGTAAGCAGATCGGGAAAGGGGATCATGAAGACGGCGCTCATCAGCGTCAGCATCGGCCAAGCCATGGCTGCCCGTATACGCTGCTTGACCTCGAGTATGGTGTTGGCCCTGGCTGCGAGTTGGTCGAGCATGGCGTCGACTCGACCGGTGGTTTGCGCAGTATGTAAAAGCGCTCGCTCGACCGAATCGAGAGATAGCGGCGACTGCAGTGAGACGGCGAGACTCTCGCCATCACGAAGGCGTTGACCTGCATGCTGGAGACTTTTTTGGACGGCTGGTCGCATGGCCGTTGCGATGGAGTCCATCGCTTCGGCCATGGTGCAGCCTGAACGGACCAAGCCGGCCAACTCACTCATGACCACGGCACGATCGCGACTGCGGACCGGTCGCCCTGGTCCTTTGGGTAGAGGTTGCTGATCCCGCTGCGTCTGCTCCGGTACTCCGGGGCGCTGGTTGCCATTTGGTGCTTTGTCGAGGAGTTTTCGCAGGCCTTTGGGTGGAGCGCCCTGTGGACGCGGACGCGGCGACGTTCGCTTCGCTTTGGCCAAGATGACCCCACATCGCTCGCAGTCGCGACGGCCGAGCGGCTGTTGATGGCCGCATTTGACGCAAGTAATCATGGTCGTCAATCAGCCTCTTTTCGGGGGCACTGGGCTGACCCCGCTTCGCCCAGCAGCTCGGCTCGGCCGAGTCGCGGGTTGTCGAGCTCTGAAATCTTGACCACCCAGATAGACAGGCGAACTCATCTCCTGCAGGCGAGACCAAACTCGACTGCCGAGCCGTGACTTTAAGCTCTCTTGAAACTCCATATCGACGTTGGTCGTTGCTGCCGCCATGTCGGGAATCGCGTAGTTCGTCGCGTAGAAGGTCGGCAGCTGTGCGTTGTATCGATGGCTGATAATTCGATCGATAACTCCGCGCTCCCACTCGGTGGCCCGTCCCTTGCCGAGTTCATCGATCATCAGCACCTGGACTTCGGCAATGGGCTCGATGAGCCGATTCTCGCCCACACCATTGTCAAAGCCAGCTCGTAAGCGTGCGACGAGGTTTGAAAAGTCTGTGTAGACGACTTCTTTGCCACCGATCAGGGTCATCCAACCGGCCAGTGCGGTCAGTAGATGTGTCTTGCCGACGCCCGGTGGACCGTGGAGGCCAATTCCAAGGCTACCAACAAACGAGTCTCGAATCCGCAGGAGGGTTTGTTTGACAGTGGCTTGGTCGTCATTTTTGGCCTGGTATCGGTCAATCTGAGAGCGAAAGAAGCGCGGCGGAATTTGCGCACGATTGTAGAGTTCAATCCGTTTTCTTAGATCGGTAATGCCGCAGGGACAGACCACCATCTCAGCGAACCCGCCCTCCCGCTCGATGCGAGTGAGCCCTTGTCCACGGCACTTTTTGCACGTAGCCACGCATTCACAGGTGACCGCTTCGGCGTGATTTTTACCAGCCCGGGTGAGCCACCCGTTCCCCTCGCACCGTGGGCATTGTTTGGATGTCATGACAGTGGTCCCCCAAAGGGCCGCGCCCAGCCGCCCCACCAAGGCAACGCGATTTCAAATTGTTGATCGAGCAGGTTGATCAACTCTTGATTGATCAGTTGCTTGCGGATCTTGTCATTCAAGACCTTGCTGACCTGGATCCCTTGCATCATGCGATCGACCTCTTCGGCACCGACGCCTTGTAATACATTGGCGATCATCCGCTCTCGGACGCTCTGAACTCGGTTTAACAACGCGTCGAGGTCTGTGTGGAGTTCGGTCTTATCGCGCAACCTTCGCAGCGCTGCGCAGGCCCTGTCGGTCGCGACTGATACCGCGCGATCGTTGGCCTGTCGAGCAATGGTTTTGCCTTGTTTGATTAGCGCGTCGAGTTGATCGAAGGGGTCATCATCGCCGTAGGCATCTTGGAGCCCGGTGGGGGCCACTTGTGCGTCCTGTTTGGTTCGACCGCGTTCAACACAACGTCGATAAAAGCTTAGCGTGCGGGGCAGAGCGCGATCGCCGTGGTGAAAACGCCATGCTTTGCTGCGCTCTTCGAAAGCTTTGGCCACGCGAGGCAGTTCGATCCCTGAGCGATACCATCCAGCGGCCAGCTGGCCGTCTTCTGGACTCCACTGGACACCGCGGCCGCGCACTTCGACGAAGAGCGCCTCCAGGTTGCGAACATATTGCACAAGATGTGGCTCAAGTCCGTCGCTGCCTTGTGGGACGACAGACCAGAGATCGTGACTCATCGCCAACCCTCCGAATGTCCATCGTGGATCCGAATGGGCCGAAGTGCAACGATTGAAAAGAGGGTTTCGACGTCCTCGAAGGCCCATCTTGGACGCTGCTCCTCATCAGTGATTGACAAGAGCTTTGGGCCGCGTTGCGATCAGCCTCAGGAGATTGCGACCGATGCCTCATCACTCATTAGTATTTATGGGCTCAGCCTGGACCCGATTGCTCGGCACTGCGGGGCGCACGTGCGCGCGCCTCGCACGCAGCGATCAAGCGGCCCTTTTTCAACGACGAGTGCCACCTGATTCAGGGGGGGAGGTGGTAAAAAGCACCTTTC
>PBTG01000078.1 GCA_002726535.1 Myxococcales bacterium
AACCAAAACGATGCCACCGACCAAAAGCGCGGTAAAAGCCAAGGTCAGCCACTCGAGGTGCTTGTCGATGAATCGACGCATGGGCGGCCCAAAGAAGTAGAGCAGCCCGGCGACCAAGAAAAATCGTGCGCCGCGACCTACGACTGAGGCGCTGAGCAATGTGGTGATATCGACTAGGTCGCTGTAAACGCCTGCGCTGATGGTGAACACCTTAAAAGGGATTGGTGTGAACGCGGCCGTGAAGATCGCCAAAAAAGCGTTGTCTGCGTAGCGCGTGCCGACCTCCAAGAAGTGGTGACACTTAAAAAGCGCGGGGATAAAGAAACCCTCAGCGACCTGCCAAAACGTACTGCCAATCACATAGCCGACTGCTGCACCCGCCACGGATGCCACCGTGCAAGCCGCTGCGAACTTCCAAGCTTTTTTTCGGTTTCCAAGCACCAAAGCCATCAGCAGAGGGTCAGGCGGAATTGGAAAACACGATGAATCGCCAAAGCTCACAAGCAACATGGCCAGCAGGCCATATGGGGTCTCTGCCCATCCAAGCACCCATTGGTACAGGCGACGGATCGGGTTGCCCTTTGTTTTGGTGGCGGCGTCGGTCATGGACTGCTCCAGATAGAGTCTAAGCGCAGGGTTCTGCCAGTAAGAGCGGCACTGTGCAAGTCATCCTTGTTTGAGCCAGCGAGCAGCTTGCCGCGCGTAATAGGTCAAGATCGCATCCGCACCTGCGCGTCGAATCGCCAGCAACGACTCCAAGGCGACGGAGCGCTCATCGAGCCAACCCTTGGCGCTCGCAGCCTTTAACATGGCGTACTCACCGCTGACTTGGTACGCAGCAACCGGCAGCTGCGTGGCTTGCCGTACCTGAGCGATGACATCTAGGTAAGGCCCGGCCGGCTTGACCATAACCATATCAGCGCCCTCAAGCTCATCGAGCTCAAGCTCGCGGAGAGCCTCTCGACTGTTGGCCGGGTCCATTTGATAGGTCTTTTTGTCGCCGGATTTCGGCGCCGAGTCCAATGCGTCTCGAAAGGGACCATAAAATGCGGAGGCGTACTTGGCCGTGTAGCTCAAAATAGACACGTCCGTGAAGCCATGAGCATCCAAGGCCGAACGAATTGCGCCCACCCGACCGTCCATCATGTCAGAGGGCGCGATGATATCGGCGCCAGCCTCAGCCTGGCTAAGCGCCTGTTTGCATAAAATCGCTACGGTCTCGTCATTGAGAATGCGGCCGTCTGGCGCCACCAATCCATCATGTCCTGCCGATGAGTAGGGATCGAGCGCGACATCGGTGATCGTCATGAGTTCGGGAAATTCGACCTTCAATCGTCGCAGAGCCCGCTGAACCAAACCCTGCGGATTGTAGGCTTCTTCAGCGCCGAGAGTCTTGAGCGACTCTGGCGTCGCTGGAAAGAGCACGATAGCACCGACGCCGTCTTCGAGCGCCCCCTGCGCCTCACGCATCAAGCCATCCATATCCAATCGCGCACATCCCGGCATCGAAGCGATGGGAATGTCTCCGGTGCCGTCGTGGATAAAAAGTGGATAGATGAAATGCTGTGAGGTGAGCCACGACTCTTGAGCAAAGCCCCGAATGACGGGGTTTCGACGGTTGCGCCGTGGGCGATGAGGTAGATCGAGTTGGTCGGTCACAATGAACTCCTAACGTAATGACAGCGGCGCCCAATGAGCAGCAAAGACGCAAACAAAACAAGCCACATTGTGTCTGCCGGATTGCCGATCGGTTGAGCTTGGCAGCCATCTCTTTTCGCGACAACGACTCCACCGCCTTGGCCTGCATCGAAGGTCGCATAGGCGCCATCGCTAGCACTGACATCAGCAGAGCCCTGACCATCGCTGACATCCATATCCTGAGATGGCGGCGACAAACAGGTCGGGTCGCTGGCGAGACTATGGGTCTGACGTGTCTGCTCCCACTGCGGGACACAGAGCGTAGCGCACGTCGATACCTTGGCCACCGAACCAAAACAAAGTGCAGCAGACCAAGACTTGCCCTTGTCAGTCGAACTCATCAATGCCGCGCCGTTGATGAACTCATCTGAACAGCCATACACCTCAGCGCCGAATCGACGTAGGCAGCCCACTCTGGGAGCATCTGGCACGAGTGAGAACTGCTGTCCTCCATCTGTGCTCCGCCAAATGCCAGCGGACATACTGCCGACCAACAAGGTCCCAGAGGCTTCATCTGCGAGCCACACCGCCTCGGCGATATCCTGACCTGGTTTGGGGGCAAACGCGGCCTGCCACGAGGCCCCTGCGTCCACACTCATCCAAAGCTGATCCAACCCCATCGCAGCACGGACACGGAGCACCAACCACGTCGCTTGCTTGGGGTGACGGGCTAAGGCGGTAAATTTCGCATCAGGGATCCCGGTCTTCGGGAGCGCGTTGACCGTCCATGAATCGCCGCCATCACTGGACAGTAGACTGATGGGCTTGTCTGCCTCGCCCGTGACCCACAAATCTTGTAGACCAGGACCAGCACGGAGCGAGCTCAGCGCCTGATTGGCTGGACTCTTCAACTCTACCCAGCCCGCTGCTTCGCGGCGAAGCAGCGCTGCGGGCTCTTCGGTCCGCACCCAGAGTGCAGCATCGGTCGAGACCAACTCAACCACTTTACCAACCTCTGCAGGCAGGGTCTCCTTCGTCCATGTGCAGCCCTCATCACTAGACCGAGTCAATAGACCGTCATCGAGAATAAAGAGTCCTTGGGCATGAGCGATGACCACCCTATCTAACGCTTGTCCATTGGAGCCAAATGAATCGGGACAAATCCACTCAGCGCTCAACTGACTGTTGGGTTGGCGAATCAGACCAAAAGACATGGTCACATAGCGGTTGCCTTTGGGACCCACTGAGACGCTATGAGCGGAGGTCACTAGGCTGTGAGCCGATACTTCGGCGCTGTGATGGACGGACAAAACCACCACCAAGAGTCCAACGATACGAAGCACTTGCATCAAACCTGATTTGGGCTCTCTGAACATCATAGGACAGGACGCTACGAGCTAGCGACTCATTGAGCAAGCGTAAGCGCTCATGCTCCGGGTTCAGTCATACATTTGGGAGCCTCTGCCAACGTGGGTCTGCCCGCCCAGAGACCGCGCCCCAACCCCGCTTGGATACCCACACGAACATAGGTAGGCAAAGCAAAACAAGCCCTAAGTACGTCGCGATTGAGGTATCGAAGACAGGGCTCTACACCCGCTACCCGATCGATATCGACCCTCACCGAAGGCAAGCTAGGGCCTTGTGTGGCCGCACAATACGACCATGTCCCGCTTGGATAGGCGGCGACCTGTCCCAGATAGAGGTCAACCGACGCGAACACCTGGCTCAACTTGCTGTGCACTGCCCGAACGCGATCGATATAAAAGGTCGGTGAGTCACTCTGAGCGACGAGCACCCCCTGAGCACCGAGTAGTTGAGCACAGTCGCGATAAAATGCCTCGCTGAAAAGCTCAACAGCGGCATCAACCGGGTCGGTAGAGTCGATCAAAACCACATCAAAGACAGCTCCTTGAGCTGCGCTCCGCCGAACATAATCAACGCCGTCCCCGACAATCACTTGAGCCCTTGGATCGTCAAAGGCGCGCGCTAGGTCTGGAAAATAGGTCTTTGCGCACCGGATCACCTGCGGATCAATGTCCACCAATACCGCTTCTTCCACCTCTGGGTGTCGCAACACCTCCGTTAAGGTGCCGCCGTCACCACCACCGATGATCAGCACCCGACGAGGATTGGGGTGACTCAGCAGGGGCACGTGAGCGATCATCTCATGGTAAGCCGACTCATCTCGATCTGTGACGTTCGTCACACCCCCCAAGCACAACACTGTGCCCCAGTCTTTCGCCTCAAAAACGTCGATCTGCTGAAATTCACTGCGAAAGCTCTCATGCATATGCACCACCTCGTAGACCAAAGTGGTGTTGGGCGTCCATGGATCGCGGTACTGGGAACTCATCGTGATGCCTCTTTCGATATTGTCGTCGGAGCCTAAAGTAATTGTGCTCTAGTTTGGCTCCAAAAACACAAGAGCCAGAGACATAGGTCTCTGGCCCTTGTGTGGTCCACGTTGTGCGCCCTTATTGACAAGTCTGGCACGTCGACCCAGAGCAAGCATTCGCTTTGGCTCCGGTCGCTGAGCAGCAGTCACCGTAATTCTTGCACAGGTTGTCACACCAACAACTAAAGGTTGTGTTCTGACCACCACAAGAGCCGTCACAAGGGTGGGGCTTCTTACAGTCCTTTTCGCAGTTGGCCAGAGTCTCAGTCGGATCACAGGTGCCGTTACCGCACACAGGCTTGCAATCTTTGATGCACGTAGAAGGCGTCTCAAGGCCTTCACATTTGCCATCACCACACACCGTCGGGATCGGCTGCAGGACCTTGACCAAGGTGCTCTGCGTCGCGATTGTCTTGTTATCGCCGTTGCCGCCGTAGGTCCCGTACCCTGTGCACCAGACGTCGCCTTTGTTGGTCAGAACGCAACCTCCTCTGTAGCGAGTCGTGACCTGAATCACGTTGGTTCCATTGGTGATCTTGACCGGTGCGAGACTCGTAGTCGTGGTGCCGTTTCCGAGTCCACCGCTTTGGTTGTATCCCAGCGCGTAAGCTTGGCTGTCAGACTTGAGGAAGTACGTGAGGTAATAGCCCAAATCGTATTGCCAGAGACCAGAACCGAGAGGTTTCATCTGTACGGCTTTGATCTCTTTACCGTACGTCCCGCCGGCCGAAAGCTTGCCCAGACCGAGTGCTCCGTGAGGATTGTAGCCTTTCGCCCAGGCATTGCCCTTGTCATCGAGAGCGCCCAAAGCGTACGAACCGGCTGTAATCATCGAAACAGGAGGGAAATCAGTGATTTTCACTGCATTGATGACATCAGCCGTGTTCGAGCTCAAAAGATTGTTGTAGTAGTTGTAGCCCCAACACATCACTGAGCCAGATTTGGTCCGACCACAAGAGAAACTCTTACCTAAGCTAACTTGAACGATGTTCGAAACGTTCTTGGTCTGCGTCGGCACCTTGAGGTCCACACTAGACGCAACACCATTGCCTACTTGGCCATCGGTGTTGCGGCCCCAGCACCAGACTGTACCGTCGGTTTTAACCGCGCAGGTATGGTAGTCGCCGCAATCGACAGAATCGACCCCTTTTAAGACCAATGCTGGTTGTAAGGCAGTGGCAGTTGCATTGTTGCCAACCTGTCCATCGGAGTTGTAGCCCCAACAGTAAAGAGCCCCATCCTCTGCAACGGCACAAGAGTGATAGTACCCGCCGCTGACTTGCTTGATTCCAGCCAGCCCAGCGACCTGGACAGGGACCTTCTCTGAGGTCGACGTCGAGCCTTTACCGGTCTGGCCATAGTTATTTCGGCCCCAACAGAACACTTTCTTACCTGTAGTGACCGCGCAGGTGTGATAGCCGTAGTTGTGTGAATCCACCTGCTTGGCCCATCCGCTGGTCAAGGGGCCGCAAGCCCCAGCCTTACACACCGAACTCAGACCGCATGCGGCGCCGTCATTGCCGGCGATCTGCTTGCACTCACCGAGCGCAAGATCACACGTGTCCTTCGTGCAAGGCTTGCCGTCATCACACTCTGTATCTTGCTTGCAGGTCCATTTGCAGTTGGCAATCGGAGTCGAGGAGCAGCCGCCAGTCTTGCTGTCACATAGATCGACTGTGCACGGGTTCTTGTCATCGCAGCTGACTTTTCCGAGTTGTTTACACTGGCCCGCTTCGCAGACTGGATCGAAGGTACATCCATTGCCATCATCGCAATCTTTGGGTTTCGCAACACAAACGCCAGCCTGGGAGCATGCGTCTCCCGTGGTGCACGGATCTCCGTCATCGCAGAGCTTGCCGACGGTCGGAATGATGTTGCATTGGGCGGTGACGATGTCACACGTGTTCGCGTAACAGCCCTGGCCCATGTTGCACTCGGCGTTGGACGAACATGCGCCATCAGCCACACGGGTCCAAACCTGAGCGTTCGCAGTTTTGCCATTTCCAAGTGCGCCATAGAGGTTATAGCCAACGCACCACACAGAGCCCGTTTTGTGCAGAGCGCATGTGGAGCGATATCCAGCACTAACCTGGATGCTGTCCTTCGGAGCCACCAAAGGAGCTGGCGTGGTTTGGTCGATAGCAGAGCTGGCACTTTTCGTGCCGTTGCCGAGTTGACCGTAGTAATTGTCACCCCAGGTGCTGATTGTCGCACTGGTACTCAAGGTTACTGCGTGATCTAAACCACCGCTGAACATCGCGACATCTTTAACTTTCGCCACGTACACATCGGCAGCTGAATCTGTCGGTGTCTTCGAACCGATACCCAACTGTCCGTTATTGTTCTGGCCAATACAGTGCAGTTCCCCTTTGAGGGACACCACACAGGTATTCTGGTTGCCCACGCCAAGCGAGACCGCTTTGGGGAACTTGGTCACTTTGGTCACGGCGATGTCTGCGGTGGAAGCAGTCGTCATCGCATTTGAATATAGATTGTAGCCCCAGCAGTAGGTCTCACCCAACTTGCTCAAAGCACAGTAGTGACCGTTACCGCCATCGATGGCGACCACATCTGCCACGTTCGCGTCGACCGGCAAGGATGACGAACTCGAGGTCAATGACTTCGAACCCAACTCTTTGTCAGAGTTGCGCCCCCAACACTTGACCCCGCCTTGGAGATTGACTGCGCACGTGCTGTAGTTCGTCATCGCGAGGGTGACCGCTCCGCTTAGTCCTTTGACCTCTACAGGTGAGGTCGAGTCGGTCGTCGAGCCATTTCCAAGCTGGCCATACAAGTTGTCACCCCAACACATCACCTTGCCGCCGGTGACGATTGCACAACTGTGCAAGTAGCCGACAGCCACGGCGGTCGCGTTTGTGACCTTTTGCACAGCAACAGGCACGGAGCTGCTGGTCTTTAGACCATTGCCCAACTGACCGTTGTTGTTGTAGCCCCAGCAACTCACCGTTCCCTTTGGTCGGAGTACACACGCGTGACGTGCGTTGGGATGCTGAGCGATCTGCGTCGCGAAGCCTGTAATCTGCAGCGACTTGCAAGCGCCGGCGGTGCACACCTTGCTTAGCCCGCAGATCGCGCCTTCATTGCCGGGAGTCCACTGGCACAGCCCGTTGACACATTTGTCAGCGGTGCACACTTGGTTGTCGCTACATCCAGCATCATCGGTACATTTGACCACACAGGGCGCGACCTTGCTGTGCGTGCAGTTGCCGTTCTTGGTGTCGCAAGCGTCTGTGGTGCAAGGATTGCCATCGTCACAGTTGGCGTTCTTTACGACGAAGCATTTTCCGCCTTCACAAGCCTCTTCGATGGTGCATGGGTTGCCGTCATCGCAGACTTTCGCTGTCTCTTGGCAGATGCCGTCTTTGTCACATTTTCCGTTCGACGTGCACTTGTCGCCATCATCGCAGAACACGTTCGTGTTAACGGTCATTGAGCAGAGCCCTGTGGAAAGACTGCACTGCTGCTTTGTACAAGTATTGTCGTCTTTACAGAACGCGTCGGTTTGACAAGCGCCGTCAGCGACGTGCGTCAGTCGGGTCTTTTGGCCCGTTGTGCTTGTGGAGCCCCCACCCAGGGATCCGTAAAGGTTGGAACCTGTACACCACACCGAACCATCTGCTCTAAGCACGCAAGTGCGGTAGTACGAAGCGCTGACTTGCACGATATTGCTCACCCAATCCATGGGGCTTGGGATGCTTTTGGAGACTTTGGTGCCGTCGCCCAACTGTCCATATTGGTTTCGGCCAACCGAGTAGGCCACTCCATCGTTCGAGAGCCAAACGCCATGGCTGAGACCGCCGCTGTATCCGATTACAGAAGGCAAGCCCTTCGGGTTGACGTATCCGGGTGTTGGAGAGCTTGTATTGACCCCAAGCTGATTGTACCCGTTGTTGCCGATGCACTCAGCGACGCCCTTGAAGGTGATGCCGCAGATGGTGCGGTTGCCGACGAAAGCCGAGGACCACTTCGAAGTTCGGCTGTCACGAACTGGACTCGAAAAGCTAAATGTTTCCGGAGCTTTGGCGATCAAATTGTCGTTACGTCCCCAACACCACTTGCTGCCATCGGAGCGAATGGCACACGACAGGTTGAGGGCCGTGAAAATGCTCACCACATTCGACATCCCTTCGATCTTGGCAATCGTACCGCTATCGCTACCTCCGGACTGTCCATCGCTGTTATTGCCCCAACAGACCACCGTCTTGTCTTTGCGCAACGCACAGGTGTGGTTGTATCCAGCACTGACTGCGATCGCGTCGGTGATCCCTTTGGCGGCGGTCACAGGCACTTTTGAACTGGTCGTCGTGCCCTCGCCCAGTTGGTAAGAGCTGTTGTAACCCCAGCAATAGATTTTGCCTTGCTGATCGACCGCGCACGCGTGTTGATAGCCCGCCGAGATGTCGATGATGTTTTTCAAATCTTTAACCGCGACTGGCTTGCCGCTGGTAAGATTGGTCCCATCGCCGAGCTGCCCATAGTTATTGCGGCCCCAGCAAGCCACGCTCTTGTTCTTGAGCAGGGCACAGTGGAAGTTACCGTTGCTGTAGGCGCTGAGTTTGACTGCCCAACCATCAACCGGGTTAACGGGTGCGCACCCTCCTTTAAGGCAGGTAGATCCGACACCACAGACGGTCCCATCTTTGGCTGGTGCAATGTTACAGGATCCAGTTTTCACATCGCAGGTGTTCGCAGTGCAAAGGTCTGTGTCTGCGCAATCGGAGTCACTCTTGCAGGTAATCTTGCAACCTTGAATCACATTATGAGTACAGAGTCCTGATTTGGTGTCGCAGAGATCAGCGGTGCAAGCGTTGCCGTCGTCACAATTGGTTTTGTCACCAGCGAAGCAGATGCCGTCTTTGCATTTGTCCCCTAGCGAACATGCGTTGCCGTCGCTGCAGAGATCTGTGTTGGTCGCAAACTTACAAAACCCATTTACGGGGTCACACGAATCATTGGTGCAAGCGTTGCCGTCGTCGCATTTCGTGACGCCCGCACATTGAGCTTTTTCATCACAAACATCACTGCTTGTACAGGCGTCTTCGTCGTCGCAGGCCTTGCCTTTGGCCGGAGCTCCAACGCACTTCGCAGAGAGATCGCACTTATCTGGCCCAGTGCAAACCTGTCCATCGTCGCAACTTTTGCCCCCAGAGACGCTGCCTTGGCACTTGGCGTCTTTGTCACAGGCGTCTTTCATGGTGCATTCGTTGCCGTCGTCACAGGTGGCTCCAAGCAATGGAGTACCAACGCAGGCGCCCTTATCGTCGCAAGAATCTTTGGTGCATTCGTTGCCGTCGTCACAGGCCTTACCAACCCAAGGAGTGCCAGCACACTTGCCATCCTTGTCGCAAAAGGAGTTGCTACACGGGTTGCCATCATCACAGGGCGCACCAAGATTTGGTGAGTTGGTGCATTTGCCGGTCTGCACATCGCAGACACCTTTGGTGCACGCATCGCCATCATCACAGCCCGCAAAGGAACAGTGCACATCGCTGACCGACAACGCATCGATGAAGGGACCGATACCGTCATTTTGAACGCAATCTGTGGTCTTGAAGGTAAAGCGAATCTGAATCGTTTTGCCGATGAAGGCCTTGAGATCGTAGCTCATCGGTTTCCAGGTCGCGCTCCCATTTAAGGTAGCCAACTGGGTCGCCTGCTTGGACACGACGTCGACGACCTCAACGACCAGATCGTCATAGGTGTTGGACTCCCAATCACCCGCGTAGTTGAAGGTAAGCGCGGGTGATAGCGCCCCAACGATGGCGATCTCAGGTGACGTGGCTGTGCCCTCTACCTTGGCGCCGCCAGGCTGGCAGTTAAAATCAGTGCCATTGTTAAAGTTCAGACTGCAGTCGAACACTTCGGATTGAGGTTTGGCCGGTGTTTTATCAACCGCCCAGACAGGACCGAGTGCGCCCTTGGACAAGGTCCACGCCTGCGAGGCTTCGCTGCCGCATTTGAAACCGACCTGGTATGGAAATTTCACCTTGTTCTGATTGCAAGGGCTGACTGCCTTAGGCAGACCACAACCAACCTTCGGGTCACAAAGCTCGGGCTCGGTCGTACAAATGTTGTCATCATCGCATCCGACCTCGACTGCATCGCAGCCTGTGCCCGCTACGCAGACATCCAGCGTACAGGGGTTGCCGTCATCGCAGGTCTTGTCTTTGCCCTTGCAGGAGCCCTTATCGCAGGCGTCGTTTAGGGTGCAATCGTTGCCATCGTCACACTTTTCACCGTCTTTGACTGCAGTGTTCGAGCACGTGCCCGTCTTCTTGTCGCAAGAGTCAGTAGTGCATGCATTGTTGTCATCACAGTTTTTCGGATTGCTTAGGCTGCATTGACCATCTTTGCAGGTGTCGTCGCTAGTGCAGGCGTCGCCATCGGTACAAGGCAACGCATTTTTGAGAAACTGACAGCCTTTGGATTTCTCACAAAATTCAGTAGTGCAAATGTTGCCATCGTCACAGTTTTTGGCCGTCGAGATGCATTTGGTGTCTTTGCATGTGTCTATGGTGCACGCGTCGCCATCGGTGCAAGTGACCGTATTGGGTAGATTGGCGCAGCCTTTGGCGGGATCACAGCTGTCGTCTGTACAGATGTTGTTGTCATCGCAGCCAACCTTGCTACCAACACAAGACCCGCCGGAGCACATCTCGTTTTCCGTACAAGCGTCCGCATCATCGCAGGTCACCTTGTTGGCCAAGTTCACACAGCCCTTGGCTTTGTCACAGCTATCGTCAGTGCATACGTTGTTGTCGTCGCACTGCACCGCAGGGCCAACACACGCACCGGACTCACATTTGTCATCTTTGGTGCACGCATCGCCGTCATCACAATTGGCGCTGTCATCATTGGTTACCGTACAGCCAGCTGGACCGCCGCAGGCATCTTGAGTACATGGGTTGCCGTCATCGCAGAGCGAGCCATTGTCAGCGGTGCCGTCGCAATCTTGGTCTACACCGTCGCAGGTCTCAGCCTGGGGAGTTGCCGGCTCGCATGCGCTCAACCCTTTGTCTTCGCAGCTTCGGGTTGCTTCGCAGCCAGGAAGCCCATCAGCGTAACAACTGGTCGTCAGCGCTTTGAGCTTAGCCCAGCCGTTGCAGGTACACTCAGCGTCTTGGTTTGGCAGGCAACGCTTGGCCTCTTTGCCAGCGACGTCCTTGCTGTCAACGCAGGCGTACCCTTCAGCACAATCCCCATCAACCGCGCATGCCGTCGAGCAAAAACTTCCGGTAGCGCCGCGATCAACACAAGCACCATCGGTAGCGCCAGGCACGTCGCAGTGCGCGTTGGTCAGGCAGGGTGAACAGGTCGCTACAAATGGGTCGACGCAGAATTTCGCGCTCGCCAAGTCGGTGCAAACCCCGTTTTCACAGGTGTCTTTGTCATCACAAGGGACCGCACAACTCGATTTGCCATCCGCGCCGAGCACACAAGGTCCAGATGAGCATTCACTATCTTCTTTACATTCACAGCCAGGCGCTCCAGGGCAGGTAGGAGCAGCGTCAGGGCTCGAGGCGTCCTGCTCGGTGCTGCTGTCTGAGGCGGTGGTGTCGAAGTTAGAGCTATCAGCCGATGTGGTGTCCTGGCCGGTCGAGGTGTCATCGACAACCGATGTGTCCTCTGATCCAGAGGTTTCCCCTTGCGACACGGTATCGCTCGATTGCTCATCATCAACGGGAGCCTCTCCACAACCTGCAAATAATAGCGTTGAAGTGGTGAAAGAGACGACCAGTAGCGATGAAAAATAACGAGACATTGCCCTCATAGCATCCTCCTGCCAGCGGATTTTAGGCCCTTCAACGGACAAAAACCGCGACGTTACAGGTATCAGTGCAATATTCTGAGGCTTTTTGCAACTCGAGCACACAGTTTTTCAATAACAAATAAAAAATAAAAACACAATAATATTAAATATTTAGTGGGTTTTTACTCTCACCTTTTGGGCTTTTAAAAGCGACCTGGACCCAAAACGCGGCGACGACGGCGACGCCTGCAGCCAACAAAAAGAGGCCGCGGAGCGCACCGGTCCCCTCTAAGGTCGTTGCACTCAAGAGCATCACCAAAGGGCCAAGCCCGGCCGCAGAGGCCATCAAAGCAGACTGGGCAGAATTTCGAGCCTGCTCTGGCACGTTATCGCTGAGCCAAGCGATAGCTCCCATCCAAAAGGCGCCAAAGGTCACGCCATGGGTGAACTGCACGGCCGTAATCAGCAGAGGGTCCTCAACAGCACCTGTTATCAAAAAGCGTGGAATGCAAACCCAAATGGCCAAGCGCATCATGCCCACTGCTCCAATACGCCGGAGCAACCAGCCAGACAGACCCATCACCGTCACCTCAACGGTCAACCCGCCGATGAAAGCCGCTGTAGCATACGATGTGGGAGCGCCAAGCTCGGCCATGTACAGCGAAAACAAGAAATCGTAGGCAGCGTGCATCGTGCCCAGAAGGCCGCCCAAACCGATTACTGCGGCGACTTTTTTGTCCTTAAATACAGATCGTAATTCACTAAACCCAGCCAATCGAGCCTGGAACTTGGCTTGAGGCAACGACCACGTCCACAGGGCGCACAAACTCAGCAATAAGGCGTTAATCAATAGCGGCGTGTCGACGACCTGGTCGATCTGAGTGCCAACGCCAAACACCATTGCCGCAAAACAAACCGAGCCCCACATCCTGACGCGACCATACTCAGCGGCTCCTTGGTCAAGGGCCGCGACGGTCAGAGCGTCAACCAAAGGGATCATCGGCGCCCGACTGAGCGCGAGCAGCGCAAAACTCACCACCACAATGACCCAATTGTCCGTCATCGCAGCAACAATCGATGACAAGGCCGCCAAGCATGCCGCGCCTCTCAGCCAGCGTTCAGGTCTTTCGCTCCGGTCGGTCAGATAGCCCCAAAGCAACCCTGCACTCAAAAAACCGAGCGGGAATAGGGTCAAGATCGCCGCTGTCTCGGAGGCGGATGCTCCACGCTGCGCTAGAGTGCGGGCCAAAAAAGGATGCAAGGCGCCGAGGCTGCCAATGGCCATCGTGTACCAAAGAGCGAGCCGAAAACTCGGTGACATACGTGAGAAATTCAGAGTTGAGCCTCAGTGCTTACGCCAGCACCCCACCAGGGTGCTTTCGAACCACTA
This sequence comes from Myxococcales bacterium, assembly GCA_002726535.1. Classification (GTDB taxonomy): domain Bacteria; phylum Myxococcota_A; class UBA9042; order UBA9042; family UBA9042; genus UBA9042. Next base: position 13,195 of record PBTG01000078.1, read on the forward strand.
AAACCTTGCAGGCTTTTGCCTTTTCCTGATTTTTCGTCGATCTCCCAAACGTTCGTGTTGCTACTAAAGCCATAAAACACGCCGCCCCACCAAGCCAGACCCCACAAGTTGTTGGCACCGATGACTCCAAGATCACTGATGACCTTGCCGGTCTTTGGGTTGACTTTGACGAGCACATCTTCAGAGACGCCCGACTTTTTCACCGTCGCGTAGGTGCCGACGCCCAAGACGCTAAAGGCGTCACCACTGGAGCTGTAACCGCTGCCATAGCTACCGAGCTTAATGACTTTGTTATTGATCAGATCGATGTGCCACCACCCACCATTGTTGGCGATCCCGATCAAAGCATCTTGGCTGGGATAGACCGTCCCTTTGTGTACAAAAGTCAGTCCATTGAACTGAGTAGGTAACTTCATCACCCAGCTGCATGAAGCGGTTTGTGTCTTGCATTTGAAGAGATCAGTGAAAGTCACCGCATACATGATGTTGCTGCGATCCAAGGCAATGTCAGTCACCAACCCCTTAGACTTGTTGAAAGTGAAGGTCCCAACCAATGAGAAGCTCTTGGTCTTGAGGTCCAGTTTGTACAGCGCGCTGCTGGTATGTGCGAACAACGTCCCGACACTGACGCATACGCCCGCCTCGCAGGTCTTTGTTTGCCCGCAGGGCGTTTGATCAACAGCCTGACTGGAGACGCAGCCTTTGACGGGATCGCAAGAATCATCGGTACACAAGTTGCCATCATCACAATTGGGGGCTGTTCCTTTGCAGAAACCATCGCTGCATACGTCATTTTCGGTGCACATCGAATCATCATCACAGGATCCCGTCTTTGCGACGAAGGAACACCCTTTACTCGGATCGCAAGAAGCGATGACGCAGGGATTGGCCGAGGAACAATCCAAAGGGGTTGAGCCGACGCATTTCGAAGCGCTGCACTGATCCTCCGTGGTGCAAGCATCGCCATCATCACAGCTGAGTGATTCTGCGACGGGTTGATGCTGACATTGGCCCGCTGCGCAGGTGTCCGTCGTGCATGGGTTGTCGTCGTCACATTGGCAGTTGCCTACATCTGCGCCAGTTGAGTCTGCTGCGTCTGAGGTGACAGAGTCTTCGGATACACCGCCGTCAGAGACAGCTGCATCACTGCTCTCGCTTGCGTCGGCGACATCGACAGCGCCACTGTCGACGTTAACAATCGCGATACCATCGTCTTGCTGAGTATCTAGAGACGATTCAGTGCCACAGGCGAAAACAAGCATACACAGCAACAAGGACGACGAAGTCTTAAGATATCTGTTGATCCGTGAAAGAGCGTATGCAAAGCGCATTGTATTCCTTTCCAACGTTGCGTTCCCGCAAAGGTTAGCCCATGGTTCAGTCACTGGATAGGAGAAGCTATGAGCGGACACTTTTTTGATCAGACGACCATCCCCGTCATCGCCGCACCCATGTTTTTGGTCTCACAACCCAAACTGGTCGTCGCCTCGTGTAGAGCTGGGATTATCGGCACTTTTCCTGCACTCAACCACAGAACCACCGAGGGCTTTGATCAGTGGCTGACGGATATTGAGTCAGCCCTAGAGCAGAGCCGTAGAGACGATCCAGACGCGATCATCTCGCCTTACGGCGTCAATTTGATCGTCCACCGGACCAATCCCCGGGTGAAGGCGGATCTGGAGGTGATCGTCAAACACAAAACACCTCTGGTGATCACTTCGCTTGGTGCTGTGAAAGAGGTCGTCGACGCAGTGCACAGCTACGGCGGTAAAGTATTCCACGACGTGACCAACGTTCGGCATGCAAAAAAAGCGATCGGCGCTGGAGTCGACGGATTGATTCTGGTGACCGCTGGAGCAGGTGGTCACGCAGGCACCCTGTCGCCCTTCGCACTCCTGCCAGAAATTCGAAAGATTTTCGACGGCACCATCTGTTTAGCAGGTTGCATCTCCGACGGAGCAGCAGTCGCATCGGCCAGAGCCCTTGGCGCTGACTTTGCCTACATGGGAACTCGCTTCATCGCCGTTGAAGAAGCCAACGCGCCTGACAACTACAAGCAGATGATTTTGGAGACTTCAGCCAAAGATATCATTTACACAGCAGCCATCTCAGGCATACCAGCCAGCTTCCTTGCGCCAAGTTTGGTCGCCGCTGGCATCCGCCTAGAGGATCTCCCTGCACACAAAGAGATCAACCTAGGTGAAGAGCTCGACACCGAATCCAAGGCCTGGAAGGACATTTGGTCGGCAGGACAGGGCGTCGGCACCATCGACGATGTGCCGACGGTGGCGGAGTTGGTCTCCCGATTCAAAGCACAATACCTACAAGCCAAGGCCCGGGTGTGATCAAAGCGCAGGGCTTGCAGATACACAGGATGTCTACCCTGGCTCTATTTGGCAGCAGACTCACCGTGATGGCGGCGCTCAGTGCGATTGCCAGCGTCGTTGTCGCCAGCCCACCTCGACATGACCGACTGCCAACTGGGCCTCTACGACTCAGCCCGTCACGACCAGCAGATCGACTTCCTTCACATGTAGAGACCGCCTCTGGCCGACTCAAGCGCCCGGCAGATCGAGGTGTCTTTCAGATTTCAACGCCCACACACAATCAACAGCGTTTCGACGACCGAACCGAGCGAGAGGGACGTCTAGAATATGGTGTCGTCTTCGAACCCACCATTGCCCCTTTCAAGAGAAGCTATTGTTTTGAACGTGTCGATGCCAATGGACAGCTACGCCGGGCGCTCAATGCGGTACCAATCGAAGCTCGAGGGGGTCCAGATCGACTCCATCATGAGTTATTTTGGGGAGCCATCCGGGTGCAATTGGAGCCAAATCAAAGGGTCACGCTGCCCTCGGTATCGCCCTCGTCGAGACTGATCGCGTGGGTCAGTGAACCCAAAGTCAAGCTACAGATGTTTCGAGACGCCAACGGCATCTGGTCGGTATCGTCACCTCAAGAGCACAAAGCGGTCAGCCTTCGGTATCTGATGGATGCGCCTTCTCGATATTTCGGGAGCCCTTTGGGCTCAGGAGTGACTCATTTAGACCCTTGGAAACCGAAGCTGGCCCAATCCTTTCAAACCAAAGTCGAGGCCTTGTGGCCTACCCTGGGGCTGTCGACGCAGCTCGATCGCAAAGAGCGTATCGAGGCGCTGACACGTTGGTTTCGATCCTTTGAACCCGGAGGGACATCGAGCGGTCGAGATCTCCTACAAGTGATCGCGCAACGTCAGGGAGTCTGCCGACACAGAACACATGGCTTTGTTGTGGTCGCCCACAGCCTCGGCATCTCAGCCCGTTACGTAGGTAATGAAGCCCATGCTTTTGTAGAAGTGTGGGTACGTTTCGCCGACGCACGCGAAGGTTGGCTGAGGATCGATTTAGGCGGTGGCGCCGAGCAACTCCACCTTCGCGCGACAGGACGGCGAAATCTGCATCGCCCACTGCAGTCTGATGCGTTGCCTAAGCCGATTGCATTTCGAAGTCACATCGGCCGAGTTGCTGGTGCATTGTCCATGGCTGGTGCAAGCAAAGTGACGATTGATCATCCTGTTCAAATGAATACAACCCCAAAAGGCCACCTCGTCGGTACGCCGACCCAACCTCGCATTTTGTCGTGGATCGAACATCGGGCACGGAGGCTTGCCGGACAAAAGATCCGTGAGTTGAGTGACCCACGTTCGGTCAGTACCTTAACGATTCAAGGGCCTGAAAAGGCTTGGAGAAGAGGGGGGTTGAAGGTCCGTGGACAACTCAATGGCCCGGCTCAATCACTGCCAAAGCAACGAATTGAGCTGTGGCTAATTTCTCCCGTCGAGCCCACCAAGGCGATCCATGTAGGATCGATGAAAACGGGCGCACAAGGTCATTTTCAAGGTCAAGTGAGACTGGATAGGCGCGTCGGTCTTGGCCCATGGGATCTCGTTGCATATTTCGCAGGTTCTCCTCAGCTTGCAGCCTGTTATTCTCAAAGCCCAAAGCACTCAAAATCCAGCGGTGATGAGGCGGCTCGTAAGTGATAACAGGAGCACAACGATGACATCTCCTCATGACCAGGTAGAGCCGACGCCCCTGACTTGGGTGGAGATCTCCGAACGAGCGTTGATGGCCAACGCTCGTCTGCTACAAAAGGTCGCCGCAGGCTCAAAGCGCTCGCCGATTACCTGCGTCATGGTCAAAGGTAACGGCTATGGCCATGGGCTGATTGAAGCCAGCCGCTGCTTCGTGAAAGCCGGTATCGATTGGCTCGGAGTCGCTGATATTCGTGAAGCGCAGAGTTTACGCAGCGCCGGCGTCCAAGCGCCTTTGTACGCTGTGTGCCATGTCGCCCCAAATCAAGTACATGCGGCTGTGAAACTGGGTCTCAAACTTACCGTCTATGACGCCCAAACTGTTCAAGCAGCCTCCCGAGCAGTTCACGACCTCGGGCGTCCCTGTCATCTTCATCTGAAGCTCGAGACCGGTACCAACCGGCAAGGTCTTCGGCACGACCAAGCGCTTCAATTGGCTCAAGAGATCCTCGACACCCCAGGGCTCGTCTTAGAGGGTCTCAGCACACATTTTGCTGACATCGAAGACACAACCGATCACGGGTTCGCCAAACAACAATTGGCGCGCTTTCAAGCTGGGCTCAATGCCCTGCGAGACTTGATGAGCAGCAAAGGCGAAGATCCAAACCAACTGATGGCTCACGCATCGAACAGCGCCGCCGTGATGTTGTGGCCTGAGGTCTCGCTAGACATGGTCCGTTTTGGCATCGCTGCCTATGGGATGTGGCCAAGCAAAGAGACCTTCTTGAGCGCGCAACAGCTCGGCAGGCGCCCCCTAGATCTGCAGCCTGCGATGACATGGAAGACAGTCGTCGCTCAGGTCCGCGAGGTCCCAAGCGGTGAATGGGTCGGCTACGGCCGAACCTTTCAAGCGCTGCGGGACAGTAAGATCGCCATCTTACCGATTGGCTATTACGACGGATACGATCGACGCTTTTCCAGTCGCTCTCAGGTCCTCATCGGTGGTCACAAAGCTCCCATAGCCGGTCGAGTTGCGATGAACATGGTGGCCGTCGATGTCACCGACAACCCCACTGTCACCCAAGGTGATGAGGTTGTGTTACTGGGCTCTCAACAGGCGCCAGATGGCAGCGTCTCCGCGCTCCACGCCGAACAATTGGCCCGTTGGATCGGCACCATTAACTACGAAGTCGTCACCCGCATCAACGATCGCATCGATCGTGTTTTGAAGGATTAAATCGACGACCAACGTGTTATGACCATGCGGATGCTGTCGCGCTCGAGTGAACATCGTCTTTATCGGTGAGACTGAGGAGAACACCTGTTGCCCCACAAAAGACCCACCTTCGGTATGGGAGCCTTTGTCCTGGCGCGTTTTGAACTCGCTAGACAACTCCGCGTGCCCTATTCGTGGCTGTCTTTGGTCATGGTGGGGTTGATCTCAGCTCTGATTGGAAAATGGCTCGGAAAACAATCTCAAACTGCCCACGACTGGGTGGTTTCAGCAGACAGTGCCAAAATCGCGGACCTTGAATTCTGGGGCAGCGCCTCTGTGACAGTCGAAGCGATGATGGAGTTGTTGAGAGTGCATCCACCCCTGTTGTTAGGGCTCTTCGCCGGTTCTTTGATGATGGTCCCTGGCCTAGCTTTGACCTTTGGATACGACCAAATCGCCTCAGATATCCAAACGCGGCACGCTCGGTTCTTATTGGTCCGACTTAGCCGAGTGGAAATGTATTTGGGCAAAACACTCGCGGCGTTCGGGCTCTTGGTCATCGCAGTTACCGTAGCGCTTGGACTCGCCGGCGGAGTCTACCTGGCCACGGCAACGACCGACACCGGCAGCGATGCGCTGCTCTATTTGCTGCGAATCTGGGCCACCACTGTGGTCGCGACAATTCCTTACGTGACCTTTTTGGGACTGCTCAACGCGCTCTGTGGTCGCGGTTGGTTGAGCTTAATGCTGTGCTTTGTGTTGTGGTCTGGGTTGTGGATCCTTGGCGGTATTTCTAGCGCGATGGATTGGCCCCTCGACATCAGCTCGTGGCTCTTTCCGAGCTATGCTCGCCACTTGTTGGCCAGCGATGACTGGAGTGACCAACTCAACACATGGGTCCATGGCATTACCTTTAGCATTGTGAGCCTGAGTGCTGGCCTGTGGTGGTTTCGGAGGCGCGACTTATGAGCTTCGCGTTGTCCTTGAACGCCGTATCAAAGAGCTTCGGTGCCCTCCATGTGCTCCGTGGAGTGGATTTGCGTGTGCCGACGGGCACTGTCTTTGGTCTTGTGGGACCCAATGGTGCCGGAAAAACCACGCTCTTTTCCATCATCAGTGGATACCTACGAGCCGATCAGGGCAGCATCGAGATGTTCGGTCAGGTCATCGAAAAGGGACGTCCACCTTCGTGGGGACGCTTTGGAATTTTACCCCAAGACGCCGCATTGTTGCCGCGATCGACAATCGCTGAGCAGTTGACGTTATACGCGATGTTACAAGGGCTCACGGAAGACCAAGCGAAACAAGATTGCGACCGTGTACTAAGCGCCGTTCAGCTGGCTGAAGTGGCTCCTCGGAAGCCAACGACCTTGTCTCACGGCATGCACAAACGCGTCGGTATCGCGCAAGCCTTTCTCGGCTCACCGGAGTTGGTGATTTTGGACGAGCCCACTGCGGGTCTCGATCCCAACGCCGCGCGATCGATTCGAAATTGGATCCGTGTACTGAGCGAGTCATGCACAGTGATCGTCTCGAGCCACAACCTCTCAGAGATCGAAGACCTCTGTGATGAAGTAGCGATTTTGCACCAAGGGACGATCGTTCAGCAGCACACGGTAAGCGGCGTCGTCGCCGGCGCCGCATCTTTGCTGATCCGACCTGAGCGCGAACCGACTGCCAAAGGACTGGCTGCGATCGACGCGATGCCCTTTGTCATCGGTGTCCAATGGTCATCAGAAGGCGGTCGAATCGCGGTTGAATTTAACCGCGATATGGCGGCTCCTTCCGTCGCCGCTCGAGAGTTGATCTCGTTGATGATCGAACTCGATCTGCCCTTTGTAGAGCTACAAATTGGAAAGAGCCTCGAAGAGCGCTTTATTGAGCAAACCAATACACCCGGCTGAGCGCACCTAGAGTCCCTCAAACCTGTACTCTGATGCAGCCAAATGACTAGGGACAGAGGATCAACTGGCCAACTCTAAGGCCAATTCGTCACCTTCTGCCACCGCGACGATCTGACTGCCACTGGGGAAGTCACCATTGAGAATCGCCTGAGCCAATGGATTCTCTAATCGTTGTTGAATCGCCCTTTTCAGCGGTCGTGCCCCATAGATGGGATCGTATCCTTGCCGCGCTAGCACTCGTTTGGCCTGATCATCGAGATGCAAGGAGAGCTTTTTCGCTCTCAGCCGCTGAGTCAGACTCTCGAGCTGTAGATCCACGATCAGCAGCATATCTTGCTCTCGCAGGGCTTGAAAGACGACAACTTCATCGATGCGGTTGATAAATTCCGGTCGAAAATGTCCACGCAGAGCGCTTTGAACCCGCTCCTCGATCTCAGCAGCACTGGCTTTGCCTCCTTGAAGCGCCTCGGTAATCACGTGCGCGCCGACGTTGCTCGTCATCAGGACAATGGTGTTCCGAAAATCAACTTCTCTACCTTGGGCATCCGTTAAGCGACCCTCATCGAGGACTTGAAGCAAGACATTGAGCACGTCTGGATGGGCCTTCTCTAGTTCATCGAAGAGCACCACAGAATACGGTCTACGGCGTACGGCCTCAGTGAGTTGGCCTCCCTCTTCATGGCCAACGTATCCAGGAGGAGCCCCAATGAGGCGAGCAACCGAGTGCTTTTCCATGTACTCACTCATATCAATGCGAACCATGGCGCGCTCGTCATCGAAGATGAACTCGGTGAGCGCCTTGACCAACTCGGTCTTACCGACACCGGTCGGCCCCAAGAATATAAAGGACCCCATCGGTCGATCGGGATCTTGTAATCCCGATCGCGAGCGACGAATGGCGTTCGCCACAGCACTAACGGCCGGCTGTTGATGAATCACTCGAGCGTTGAGGTGTTCCTCGATTCGCAAGAGCTTTTGCATTTCCGCCTCTAGCATCTTGGTCACAGGAATTCCCGTCCAAGCGGCGACAACCTCGGCGATCTCTTGTTCGCCGACCTCTTCTTGCAACATCCTCAGCTCTGACTGGTGATCGGCCAGTTGCCCCTGGAGCAGTACAATCTGGCCCTCGTGCTCTGGAATTACGCCGTAGAGCAACCGAGCAGACTCTTCATGATCATGATTTCGCTGTGCGACCTCCAACAATCCGTTGGCCTCATCGATATGCTCTTTACGCTCTCGGATCTCATCAATGAGCTGTTTTTCCCGCTGCCAATGAGCTTTGGCGCCAGCGGCCTCTTCTTGTAACTCGGCCACTTCGGATTCCAGAGCTTGCAGACGCTCCAAAGAGGTCTGATCGGTCTCCATTGCCAAGGCAGCGCGCTCAATCTCGAGTTGTTGAATACGGCGTTCTAGTTGATCGATCTCAGTGGGTAGGCTGTCGATCTCAATGCGCAAGCGACTCGCGGCTTCATCGATCAAATCGATCGCTTTGTCTGGCAAAAACCGATCTGAAATGTAGCGATCGCTCAAATTTGCTGCGCTGATCAGTGCAGCGTCTTGAATGCGAACGCCATGATGAACCTCATATTTATCCTTAAGACCTCGCAAGATACTGATCGTGTCGACGATCGATGGCTCTGTAACCAAAACCGGTTGGAAACGTCGTTCGAGCGCCGGATCTTTTTCGATGTACTGACGATATTCATCCAGTGTTGTCGCGCCCACACAACGCAACTCACCGCGTGCGAGAGCTGGCTTTAGCATGTTCGATGCATCCATGGCGCCGTCGCCTTTGCCAGCGCCGACCAAGGTGTGCAACTCGTCGATAAACAAAATCAACTCGCCTTGGCTGTTGTTGAGTTCTTTGAGCACTGACTTGAGGCGCTCTTCAAACTCGCCTCTGTATTTGGCGCCAGCAACCATCGAGGCGAGGTCCAATGCCAAAACTCGCTTATTTTTTAGTGTTGAGGGCACATCTCCACTGACGATCCGCTGCGCCAGCCCCTCTGCCATCGCCGTTTTACCCACTCCAGGCTCGCCGATGAGTACAGGATTGTTCTTGCGACGTCGTGACAAGACCTGCATGACGCGGCGAATCTCATCATCTCTACCGATGACCGGGTCAAGTTGACCCTTGCGAGCGACAGCGGTTAAGTCGCGAGCGTAGCGCTCTAAAGATTGATAGGTCGACTCCGGCTCTTGGCTGGTGATTCGCTCGCTACCGCGTAACGTCTTCAACGTCGCCAAAAGCGGCTGTTTCCGTACGCCGGCCTCGTCCAAAATCCGTCCAGCGTCTGCACGACCTTCATCAGCGAGGGCAAGCAGCAGATGCTCGGTAGAGGTGTAGTCGTCGTTGAACAGTCCTCGATGCCGATCGGCTTGGGCCAGAAATTCGCGAAAGCGAGCACTGGGTAGCAAATTGGACACCCCATGAACTTGCGGCAAACGTACCAATGAGCGCTCAACTGCCTCACGTAAAGGCTCCAATGAGACTTCTAGCTTAGCGAGCAATGGACGCACGACGCCATCGACTTCGTCACTAAGTAAAGCCCCAAAGACATGCTCTGGTTCTAAGTGCTGATGATTGCGTTGCCTAGCTTGCTGCGCCGCGACAGACAGCGCTTGCTGAGCGTTGGTGGTGTATCCATCCATTTGCATCATTGTCTCCCACTGAACTCACGAAGCGCCGTGAGTCGCGAGACTTCGCCTCAACGAAGTGCTCGCATGTGTGAGATACGCAAGGATGGATTGGGACTCTGTCAAGCAGACGAGCCCTCATCTACCAGCCGTCATTGTCTTCGAATTGCCGCCGGTCACCGCCGCCACGACCGCCACGACCGCCGCGACCGTCCCGACCACCACGACCGCCACGACCGCCACGGCCACCACGGTCAGCATAGTCGTCATGACGCTGATCTCGCTCTTTGCCTCGCCGGCGTTCGCGACGACGACGATCGTCTCGTTCAAACATCGAAGGCTCTGGGGGGGGCTGTCCATAACTGGAAGGACCACGTCCAGGGCCTCCGCGGCCTCCTTGAGATTCGCCACGGCCGGAAAAGTTCGGCCGAGAGCGTCCAGCACCCCCACGAAAATCATCTGAGCCGCTATGGCGTGGCCGTTGCTCACGACCTCCAGCTCTTTCCCGAGCGAGATCGACCTTCAAACGGCGCCCATCGACTTCTTTGCCATCCATGGCTGATTGCGCGGATGCGGCCTCTTCGATCGTCTCGAAAGTCACGAAGCCAAAACCTCTCGACCGTCCTGTTTCGCGATCGGTCATTACTTTTGCGTCCGTTACGACACCAAACTCACTGAAGGCTTGTCGCAGTCCGTCATCGGAAGTCGACCAACTGATTCCTCCAACAAAAAGTCTCTTACTCATCTCCTACCCAGACGGGGCCTCGCTAATGGACCTCTCCAAAGGGGTGACAACGCATCACCCAAGTTTCGGCTTTCATCGGCTGGAGTTGATTCGTCGCGTGCGTCGCGCGGCGCCCTCCACCTCTACTTGATTGTCTCGCAATTTACTCAGATGTCTATGGTCGATTGTACCGAAACCAACATAAAATACGCACAAAAAAGACGAGGGCCCCTGCCGAAGCAGAGGCCCTCGCGTACTTTACGAACCGTAGGTTCGAGACCGATTACTCAGTCTCGTTCTCACGGTAGATGGCCGGTGAGCCAACAGCGTTGCACTCGGCGTTAGTAGCGGCCGGGTCGCCACCACCAACAAGCTGGAAGGTCGAGAAGACGCTGTCACAGTCGAGGTCAGCGTTGGCCTCGGCAGTGTACATAGCGGCTTTTTTCGTACCAGCAGATGCGTAGCTGTACTGGAAGTAGTGCTGATCAGTGATCGAGAACTTCAGGGCCGACCAGGTGCTGTTGTTCCACGAGCTGAGCGACGGATCGCAACGGTCATCGCCGTCCGTGTCAGCGTTGCAGCAACCGGTACCTGTTGGAGTACTGTTAGCTGCTGCCGGGAACTGGCAGGGAACGCGGGACATGGTGCCTTTAGCAGTACGCGGCGTCGTGTAGTACGTCGTCGAGCCCTTTTTGATCATGTCCAACATTTCGTTGGCCTCAGCCGTTTTGGCTGCACGCATGTACTTGGTGAACTGTGGAACTGCGACCACCGCGAGAATAGCGATGATGGCAACAACAATCATGAGCTCGATAAGGGTAAATCCTTTCGACTCGCGAAGATTCTTAAACATGGTTTTTCCTCCTAACACGCCAAGTTGGTTATCGGCGAATCCTTAACTAAGTTTGGACGCCGATTGGTGACGTGCCTCGGGTCAGCAATAGTGCACAGGCGATGCCAACCTTGATTTAATTTTTATAACTTTATGAAAATAATGATGATTAATATTTTCATCTTCTGTGCCGATCTTTCAACAAGTGACCATTTACGTCGATCTTGTCAATCTTGGGTGACAAAGATCGTCACTTGCGACGGAAAATGTCAGCGACAAGGGCGCAGTCGATCGAATCGACCCCAGATTACTCATTCAACTTACTCAATTTATAACGGAACTGGCGAAAACTTAGGCCGACACGAGCGGCTGCGTCGGTTTTGTTTTGCGAGGTGTGATCGAGAGCGCTTTGCAACACTGCGCGCTCCACATCCGACAATAAGGTTTCAAGCTCAACGTTGTGACCGGCTTGGGAAAGCCAGTGATCAATCCCTTGAGCAAATTGTTCGGTGAGAGACTCTGGCGACAACTCACTCGTAGCGAGGCCAGTGCTCTCAACTGTCACGGGCTGAAAAACCCCCGAGGACCCTGGGTCAGGTAAATAAGTCGCCGTGACGATAGACTCAGTCTCAAGCGCGACCGCCCTTTCGATGATGTTCTCTAGCTCACGGACGTTGCCGGCATAGCTCAATTGCTTGAGAACGCGCACAGCCTGATCATCAAATCCTTGCAGCTGTCTGCCCATACGTCGATTCATGCGTTCGAGAAAGTGCTCGGCTAATGGGGCGATGTCTTCTTTGCGGTCTCGAAGAGCTGGCAGACGAATCTCGATGACGTTTAAGCGGTAATACAAATCCGCGCGGAAAGTCCCGGACTGGATGGCTTTACGCAAATCTTTGTGAGTCGCGGCGACGACGCGCACATCGATCTCAACCTCATCGGTGCTCCCGACAGGGGTGATCACCCTTTCCTGAAGGACACGCAGCAGTTTGACCTGGAGGTTGAGCGACAGTTCGCCGATCTCATCGAGAAACAACGTACCGCCATGAGCCGCCTCAAAGAGACCTTTCTTGTCTTTCGAAGCGCCTGTGAAGGCGCCTTTGACGTGACCGAATAGCTCACTTTCCATCAGTTGGTCTGGAATCGCTCCGCAGTTGATGGCCACGAAGGGTTTGGGCGCTCGTTCACTTTGATGATGCAGCATCCGAGCCACAACCTCTTTACCAGTTCCACTCTCTCCGAGTAGCAAGACGTTGGAGGGCGTAGGGGCGACCCGAGCGATCATCCCCTCAACCTCAGCCATCGCGCTGCTGCAATAGGTCAACGAGACGGTCTGTTTACCGCTTGATTTGAGCGCTTCTCGCAGTTGAGCATTCTCACGAACGAGCGAGCCCTTTTCCATGCACTTGTCGATGACCACCCTGACAGCGTCGAGCTGGAAAGGCTTGATCACGTAATCATAGGCGCCGCGCCGCATGGCCTCTAAGGCTGTTTCAGTTGAGGAATACGCGGTCATGACAATGACTTGGGTCTCAATCCCTCGCTCTTTGATCTCGCTGAGTAAGTCCAATCCATCCATCCGTGGCATACGAATGTCAGTCAACACCACTTCAAACGAAGTCTTTTCGAGGACCTCAAGGGCTCGCAGACCGTTGCTGGCGACTTCAACGTCGTGGCCTTCCTTACGGAGAAATATGGTCAGAAATTGTCGTAGAGACAAATCGTCATCCACAATCAAAAGCTTTGCCATTTGACCTATCTCCTGTGCCTATCTCCTCAACCATATGTTGCCCAGTAGGCAGGGCACAAGCTCCGTACCAGACTAAGATGCTGAACGATGTGCAGAACCTTCTTTACGTCGATTGCGAGGGATTTTCACAGTAAATACCGCCCCTCCCAGGGCCGCTTCACCCACATCAACAGTCCCTTTGTGAGCCTGAACGACACGAGCGACCGTGGCCAACCCGAGTCCCGTCCCTTTGACGCGTGTTGTGTAAAAGGGCTCGAAAAGATGTTCGCGCTCTTGTGGATCGATGCCTCGGCCGCTATCGGCGACCACAATGCAAAGCTCATCTGGCTCTGCGGTGACGTGAACTTCAACGATGCGACGGTCCACCTCAAGCACGGCATCGGTCGCGTTGCGTAGTAGGTTCCAAACCAAAGCGGAGAGCGCTTTGCGATCGCCGCGAATCCCACCATCTTCACAGTTAATACGAATCCGTAGATCAACGTTTGCGTCGGTCACGAGTGGATCTTTTTCCATCGCAGCCAAGGTGTCCTGAATCAACTCAAGCATGTCAAAGGACTCCATCGTCACGCTTCCAGGCTTGGCATAATCGAGGAACTCACCAATCCAGGCTGAGAGATTCTCTGTCTCTCGGATGGCGATGTCCATGAGGCGGCGGTCTTCATCATCGGCGTTATCGTCGACATTGAGCATCTGAATGGAGCCGCTGATAGAGGCCAGTGGATTGCGAATCTCATGAGCGATCGCCATGGCCATTGCACCGACGGTAGCGAGCCGTTCACGGTTGAGGTGCTCACGCTCACGCTGCCGAATTTTGGTCACATCACGAATCAACAAGAGCGACTCCCCCGTCGGGCGGCCATCAGCATCTCGCAAAATTTCTCCACGCATGGCGATGATCTGCTCATCGCCCGCGATATCATCGCGCGACAACTCTTCGGTCTGACTGCTGCGTGGAATCTCGACGGTCTGAACCGGCATGATCGGATCCCAGTCAAGCTCTGGCAATAAGGTTTTGAGAGATTGATCGACCACCTGCTGAGTCTCCAATCCCAAAATTCTCAAAAAAGCCGGGTTCGCTGTTCGAACTTGTCCATCCCGAGCGATGGTCGCGAGACCATCAGGTAAAGACGACCAGACGTCCTCGTACCGGACTCGCAAGGCAGCCAGTTCTCGGCGTTCAGTGACAGCTCGCTGTCGAGCCCGATTGAGTTCGATCACGAGCTGAGAACTCAATAGAGCTGTACCCAAGAGCGCTGCCATCAGCACCGCGGCCTGGACGACGATCTCAAAGCCCGTCTTGGGTAACTCGCGGATACCCAACTCTCGCAGCCAAGCAACGGTCCATGGCTCTAGATCGAAGGTTAAAATTCCAGCATCTAGCAGGCTAATAACCACCACAAATGCAGAGCACAGCCCCGCTGCAATCAGCGCTCCTGGCCGCTCCAAAAGAGCGGCTCCACCGAGGACCGCTAAGGGCAAGCCAAACAAAAAGACGCTCTCAGTCGCGTGAGAGATTGTCACCAAAGACACAGCGAAGAGCACATCCAAGCCAACAGAGGCCCATGCGAGCGCATAGTGAATCTTTTGGGGCAGCAAATAGGTGGCTAGAAGCACAATAAATGTGAAGCAAAAGAAGGCCGTAATGAGCTTATACAGAACGACTTCCGGAACTTGAGTGATGGGCAGAGGGCCTAAACCCAAATCCATCGCAATGCCAAAAGCCAACAGAGCCGACAGAGCGATGACCCGGGCGAAGGTCTCCCACTTGATCCGCTCAGCGAAGCGATTTCGGCTCTCGATGCCTGGCGTGTACTCGCTCAGTGATCTGCCATGGTGAAGATGGGCATATACATACCCAACATGATGGTACCGATGATCCCACCGAGAACCACCATGATGAGCGGCTCCATCACAGCACTCATACCGTCTACAGCATCATCGACCTCGTCGTCGTAAAAGTCGGCGATCTTCGCCAACATGACGTCCATCGCACCGGTTGCCTCTCCCACCGCGATCATTTGAACAACCATTCGCGGAAATACCTGTGTTTCCATCAAAGGTCCTGTGACGTTCTTACCTTCTTGGATTCGTCCGCGCGTGTATTCGATCGCACGTTCGATCACTTGGTTGCCGGCGGTCTTACTGACGACTTGCAAGGCATCGAGAATGGGCACACCAGCACTAATCAAGGTCCCCAAGGTTCGGGTAAAGCGAGCCACAGCTCCTTTTCGGAGTACCGGGCCGACCACAGGCGAGCGATAGAGTGCCAAATCACGGTAATAGGTCATATTCGGGACCTTCATCAGCAACTTCCAGCCAATAATCGTCCCAATCAGAGCAGCGAACATGTGAGGCATATACGACACAAAGTTGTCCGAAATGGCCACCAACATCTCGGTGATCGCAGGTAACGAACTTTTTCCCATCGATTTAAATGTACCAGCAAAGGTTGGCACCACCTTCCAAAGCAGGCCGGCGGTAATCGAAAGCGCTGCAATCAGAACCGTCACCGGATACTTCATCGCACCTTTGATCTTCGCTCGCGTCGCAGCAGCCTTTTCGATGTACTCCGCCAAGCGATTCATAATCGTGTCGATAATGCCGCCCAGTTCACCAGCTCTAATCAAGTTGACGTAGAGTTCCTCGAACACTTTGGGGTGCCTGGCCAGTGCATCTGAAAAAGATGAGCCGCCCTCTACGCTAGCTTTAACCGCCAAAAGGGTCTTTTTCAGTTGTGGATTCGGCTCTTGATTCCCGAGCAAATCTAAAGCCTTAATTAGCGGTAGACCAGCATCGATCATGGTCGCCATCTGACGCGTGAACACGACCATCGACTTAAGCGGCACCTTGTCGGTGATGCCCGGAATGACAATCTCGAAATCATTTCGTTGTTTTTTGAGTTGAAAGGGCTTGATGCCGATCGAACTCAGCTTGGTCTTGGCTTCTTCTTTGGACTCAGCCTCGATTTCACCCTGACGAAACTCGCCTTCGGTACTGTTTCCTTCATATTCCCAAATCGCCATCTCGCCCCCTCAGACCGCCCTCAGCAAATTCGTTGCTCTAGATCATACCGAGGCTTGGGGCTGACGTCACGGGTTCATCATTTCTCCGGGCTACGAGATCCGCGCCGAGAGGGTTTGCGACGACTGCCGTGACGTTCGACAACTCGCTGGGCTTCGCGTCTCACCTCTTCACGTCTCTTTACGGCGTAGTAGCGTTTTTTCGCCATCTGAGTGGCTGTCTTGTGATCAACGAGCGGCAGAGGATACTGGTGTTCAAGCTTGATGCCCGCCAATTTCAGTTCCAGTGCAGAGGCTTGCCATGGTGCTGCGATGAGTGCCGTTGGTAACTCCGCGAGTTCGGGTACCCACTGTCGGATAAATGAGCCTGTTGCGTCATGATCTCGAGCTTGCTTTACCGGCGAGTAAATTCGAGTCGCATTGATTCCAGTTGTGCCTGCCTGCAT
The DNA here is from genome assembly GCA_002726535.1 of Myxococcales bacterium. Classification (GTDB taxonomy): domain Bacteria; phylum Myxococcota_A; class UBA9042; order UBA9042; family UBA9042; genus UBA9042. The sequence goes on from PBTG01000078.1 coordinate 29,736, forward strand.
CTGGCATTGGCTGTAGTGAATGCCGGGCTCATAGTCCAAAAACAGCGGTGCCAGCCACAACGCGACCGGACGCCAGTGGAGCCATAGGTCCCAACAAGCAAAAGAGATCAACATCGCGCGCATTCGGAAGTTCAACCATCCTGTCGCAGTCAGACTTCGCACGCATGCATCGACCATCGGATAGCCCGTTCGGCCTTCGATGAGCGCCTCAAAGGCAACAGGATCGTGGTCCCCTTCGCGTAGCCCATCATAACCACGGTGGATGTTGTGGTGTTCTATTTCAGGCTCAGACTCAAATTTTTGAATAAAATGGCAGTGCCATCGCAACCGAGACTGAAAGCTGCTCAAGGACGCTACCCAGCGCGGATCGGACAAGGCCCCAGCGGCTCGCTGCGCCTTGACCTGGCGTTGGCGTTCGGAGGTGAGTTGATGGACTTGTCGAACACTGAGATTGCCCCAAGCGAGATAAGGACTGATGCGGGAGCACCCCTTGGAGCCAGTCAATGGACTCGACATGTCCTTTCGATAATTGGCTCCCCGCTGATGGAGAAAGCTCTCAAGCGTCTGTAACGCGCTATCTTCTCCTCCTTGTTGGGAGGATCCCAGCCTTTGTTTTGATAGGCCAAGGGTTGAAGCAGTCGGTGGGTGTTCGGGAGGTAGCGGAGAGTCAAGACCAACGGGAGCTTGGACGATTTTACGCTTCATCCGTTTTTGCCAGATACCACTCCAACCATCTCTGGATGCCAGTCTGCGAACGACCCCGTTATTCGGCTCTTCATGCCATTGCACACCTTTTTCTCGACACCAACGAGCCACGGTTCGATCACGCTCAAAGGTCCATTGGACACCGGTTTCCTCATGACTCCACAAGTCTGTAAATCGCAGTGAGTCATAGAGCGAATCTAAGACCTCAAGAGCGGTGCCTACCCGAACGATTAAGGCTCCGCCCCGTTGCTCCAGTGAACTGGCTAATGAAAGCAGAGACTGACGAGCGAAATCGAAATGAGCTCGGTCAAAATCAGGTGACAACAGCCACTGTGGCTCGATGATGAAAAGACCAACAACGGGGCCACGCGCTGCAGCGCTACGTAAGGGTGTGTGGTCTCGCACACGCAAATCTTTCTTGAACCACACGACCTGTACGGTCATGCCTCCCTCCTTGCGGAGTTCTGCGTTGGTTTGCTACGCCCACGACGTCGGCAGCGCTCGGAGCACCACTTGACCTCATTCCAGCAACGCGACCACTTTTTTCGCCAAGAGAAGGGACGGCCACAGGCAGGGCAGTTCTTGTGGGGACGGTGGTGCGGTCGGCGGCTCACCTCCACCTGATGCAAAAAAACTGCCTGAGATGCTCACAACGGCTTAGGGCTGTGCGGTCCAAACCTGCGCGCTACGCGCTGCGATCTCAAAGGGCAACTTGCCTTGATTAACAACCATCTTTTTCCCAGAGAACCACTCGACTAAAGCGGTTCCGTCAGCGACTGCGGGTACCGACAAGGTCCCTTTTTTCAGCTGAGCGTCGCCACGGTGGATCAGGACAATCACCAAGTCTTTATCGAGACTACGGGACCAAGCGAGAAAGTCGGCCTCTTTCCAAAGCGGCGGACTCCAGGCCCCCGCTCGCAGCGCCGGGTGTTTCGCGCGCAATTGGCCGAGTTGCTTCATCCACTCGAGCGTCTGCGACTCGAACGTTGACAAGGCTCCGTCGAATCGCATCATCCGACGATTGTCGGGGTCGCCGGCCCCTGGCAGACCAAACTCATCACCGTAGTAAATCAAAGGGATGCCCGGCGTTGTGTACAGGTAAGCGAAGGCGAGCTTGAGTTGTTCATAAGCCTGTACAGAACTCGGTTGTTTGGGCGGTTTCTTCCAGCCTGCAGCTTGGTTGCTGATGATGTCCCAAATCCCACAGTCGAGACTACCTGAGGCGTGACTGATAAAGCGCGCCATGTCGTGATTGCCGATAAAGGTCGACATCCAAGCGCCTTGATCATCATAAATTGCGCGAACCCCACGAATCACCGCGTCCATGGTGTCTAAACCGATTTGCTTCTTGGCGAATCCTTTGAGCAACTGCATGTTTGCCGGAAAGTCGAACTGAGCGTGAATTTTATCCTCGCCGACGAAGGCCTGGATGCTCTGGGCGTCGCCGGTAAAAGTCTCTCCAACAATGTAAAAATCTACGCCAGTAAGCTCCATCTCTTTGTTGGCGCGCACCCTGAGTGCTTTGACGAAAGCCATCTCAATATGTTTGACAGCGTCGAGTCGAAACCCGTCTGCGCCGACCTGCTTCGCCCACCAAAAAGCAGAACTCAAGGAGGCCTCAATGACCTGAGGATTGTCGTAATCAAGATCTGCCAGGTAGGAGGTAAACCAACAGGTCACAGGCTTGTTGTCCCAACCGACGTCTTGGCAGACCTCGGCGGGCATGTGAAACCAGCCTTTTTTACTATGTTCAATGAACCATGGGCTCGCACTGTGTACATGATTGGCGGTGTAATCGAGTAGCACGCGAATGCCCTTGCTGTGAGCGGCGTTGACCAGATTCTTGAGCTCTTGCAGGGTGCCAAACCGCGGCTCAGTTTGGGTCGTATCCACAGGCCAATAGCCGTGGTAGCCGGTGTATTTCATCGGCGAGTATTTGGTCGTCTGTGTCCCGAGATTGCAGCCGGTGCTGTCAGGGAATAAGCCTTCTTCAGCTCCTTTGGGTTGCTCAACTGGCCAAGACAACCACAACGCCCCGACTCCCAGCGAAGTGAAATAGCCGCTATTGATTTTATCCGTGATGCCCTTGAAGTCGCCACCAGCGAAGTTCGTCGCTGGATCGACGCCAGCCACCGGATCATCGTTTTTTTGATCCCCGTTGACGAAGCGGTCGGTCATGACAAAATAAATCGTTGAGTCCCGCCAATCGGTGCTGACGCCCACATAGACCTTCAGCAACCATAGGTCTTGTCCCTGAACTCCATCGTAATGAATCCGGATATCGTGAATCCCATCGGCCAGATTGTCGATCGAGATCTTCAGCAAGCCATCTTTCCAAGATAGAGCCATTGAGGGCTTGTGATCGACGGTCATCGAGACCTCTTTGGGAGCAACCTTCCAAGCTGGGGTAGTGAAAGTCGCGACCAACGAGCTGCCTTGAATCGTGTAGCTCTGTAGCGTCAATGCCCGAGGACAAGGTTCAATGCTCAACACCGAGTTGTAACCGCCAAAGCCGTCATCGATCTTTTCGGGATTATTGGGGTCTTCGATCCAGTTGCCATCGACGATGAACTTATACTGCCAGCTGCCTGGGGTGAGTTGCTGGGTGACCTGCCAGACTCCATCGCCATCGTCGTCGCTCAGGACAGCCGCTGTCGCTGAGTCAGAGGCCCAGCCGTTAAAGCTCCCTGAGAGCAAAACCTGTTTCGGTGACGATGTCGGTTGGTAACTAAAGACTATTTGACCGCATGGCACCACGTCGCTTTGCCCCGATCCATCCATCTCGCCGGCATCATGAGTGCAACCATCCGCTGCAAGACCCTCGCTATCCTTAGCGTCCTCAACAGTCGCATCGTCTGTTGAGGCGTTCGAGTCGTCCTGGCTCGTATCGATCATCAGGGTGTCCGTCGAGGCAATGTCTGCCATCGAAGTGTCGACAAGCACATCGGTCACGGCCTCAACGTCGCTGTCTGGCTCCGCAGCCGTTACCTGCTGATCAGGGCTCGAGCAAGTCAAGAACATCAAAACAATGAGATATGGGGCAACTGAATGGTTCATAGCGAGCAAAACCTCCGAGTCGCGGTGCGTTAGCATAATCTTGTGGAATCTCGCAACCAAAGTTCTCCTAATCGACCTGCTCTGCACACGATCTAAGGGCCTTGGCGAATCTCCGACCATGCTCCATGCTCAAGCTCGTGAATTTCTTTGAGCGCGCAGCCTCGATCAGCCTAATCACCACCGTCGCTTTGGCCTGTTTTGAGTCTACGGCGGCGTTGTTCGATCTCTTTGGCCAGCGTTGGACACCCATTGAAGTGGCGATGATTGTCGCTTGTGCGACTGCGCTACCTTTGTGTTGGCGCCATCGCCGAGCACATTGGCGAGATCTTCGAGACGTTGGTTTGTTCTGTATCTGTGTGCTGATCAGCACCGTGATAAATGACCTTGGCTGGTCAGCCTCATTGCGGCTGATACTCTACGGGGGGCTGTGTATCGCGAGTGCGGTCGTTCACAGAGTTCTGCCCTCACTGCGAAACTCACTGCTTAGCGCGGCGGCCTGCGCGGCCACATGCAGCGCCCTAATCGGTCTGTGTGAACTGTCATGGCCCCAATGGCAAAGCCTTGAGTCTGTGCTGTCGATGTTCCGTGACAAAGCCACCATGGTCGACGGAGCGCGAAGGCTGACAGGGACATTTGCACACGCCAATTTGGCTGGTTTGAGTTTCGCGATGGTCCTGCCTGTGGTGGTAACCAGAGAGCGAAAATTCTGGGTGATGATCACGTTGGTGGTGAGCACTGCGTTGATGGCAACCGGTAGCCGTGGAGCTTGGTTCGCTGCAGCAATTGGACTGACAATCTGTCACCGCAGTCGATGGTCACCCACGATTGACCGGCTCAACTGGGCGGCGATTGCTGCCGCGGTCGTAATCGCTTTGTCGCTATGGCCGATGACTCGCCAACGGCTCGGTTGGCACATCTCCAAACCCCAATATGCCGCTGAACTTCATGGATCCAAAGTTGGAGACGGGCTGGTGGTTCGACTCACCAATAGTGGATGGCTGAAGTGGAGACATGCCGGGACGGATCCGGTGGTGGTCGAACTCATCGCGCTCGACGCAAAGGGCAATAATTCATCTACGAACCAAGTCACTTTGCTCCGGTCTGTGCCCAGCGACGAGACTTTACAGATGGTCGTCTCAGCCACCGATCTGCCCGCAGGCGCTCGCTATGTATCCATGCAGATGATGCAACGTGGTCTGCGCAATTTCGGGCCGCGCGTCGTAGTGTCAACGAGCGAGTCCGGCACGGCACCGGCGGCGGCTCCGAAAGCTGCACCCACTCAAAGTACTCCCAAAGCAGCCAGTCGCGCTCGGTTGTGGCCGCTTGCCCTGCAACTGTGGTGGGAAAACCCGCTGTGGGGATTGGGCGCGGACCAATTCCGCAAACATTGGTCCCAACGAGCGCCTGATCTACACCCTGATGACCGCATGCACGCCAATCAATTGATCTTAGAGATGGCGGTAGACCTCGGGTTGATGGGCGTATTGGCTCTGATGTGGCTGATCTATGGCGGCTTCAAAGGCGGACGAGATGGCGTCGTCTTGTCGATTCTGTGTGTCTGGCTGGCATTCGGTCTGTTGGACTGCCCTGTGTATTTTCACCAAGGTAGTGTCGCGCTTTGGATTTGGCTCGGGCTGCTTCGCGGCCGTTGTCCGCGAAAACAGACTCGTACCCAGGTCAATGTGACTGGGACATAACAGGTCGCCTGCACAGCCTTCGCTCAGTGCCAACCGGCTCGTTACAGAGGCTGCGATCCGAACAAGTTCAACAACCCGGTCAAGTTCACTGCTCGACTTTGTCGCCAGTCGACACACCGATTTCGGGGATTGGAAACTCCTCTTCGACGCCTAAGGCCGGCACACTTTGCACTTCAACCGCCGGAGCGATCCCCATCTTTGCCTTCAAAGCGGCTAGAGCATCATTGGTGCCGCTGTCGCTTTCCAGCGCCGCGAACTTGCCCTCGAGGTCTTCGCCGGTCATTTCAGCTGCCAAATCTGTTGCAGCCTCGGCTTCGGCCTCAATCTGCTCGACTTTTTCAGTCATCTCTCCAAAAGCGTCGAATGCGCTGTTGTCATTGAGCCCACCCATGGTCTGCTGGATGGATTTTTGCGCTTCAGCTCGTTTGGCTCGAGCGATCAAGAGATCTTTTTTCCGTTTGGCCTCACCAATTTTCTGATTGAGCTTGTGCAAACTCTGACGTAGCTGTTCAGTCGCCTGCTTCTGGATTGTCCATTGCTTCTGCCACTGCGTTGCAAGTCCATCTTGCTCGGTCTTTCTTTCAAGTGCTTCGCGAGCCAAATCCTCTTTGCTGCTTTGCAAGGCCAGCATGGCTTTCTTTTCCCAATCTGCTGACGACTTTTGGGCCTGTATCATCTTCGCGTACAGGCGCTTTTCGTCGGCTATCGCTACAGCCACCTGTTTTTTCGCGGTGATGAATTGCTCTCGCATGTCAATCAACAGTTGATTGAGAATCTTTTCCGGATCTTCCGCAGCCGAAACCATCGAGTTGATATTGGAGCGCAGCAAGCGTCCGATTCGCTGAAAAATACTCATTGAATATCCTTTGTCATGATTCGCTCCTTCGATAGAGCGCACAGGGTCATTGTTGGGTATGTTCCGTTTGGGTGCACTTAACTCAACAGTTCAGAGAGCACATCGTGATGCTCAACGATGGCCAAAGTCAGGGAGTCGACTGCTGCCAAGAACTCATTTTCATCGAGGTTCTCCGATTGCAGAACTTCCACAACGACGACAGCTGAGTCTTCGAGCGCATACGCGCCTTGGACCATATCCGAGCCGTTGAGTTGGAGCATTTTGCGAAAGAGCGCCGCCTCGTTGCTCGCCTCAAGATCGGGGAGGTCAAAGAGTTTGCAGCGAAATACGACCAGCGGATCGGTGTGTTGCACGACAATCTGAGCTCCGCCCCATGAGGAGTCATGGAGCACCCAGGTGCCTGGGGCAACCTCGCTCATGGGAATTTCACTACGGACGATA
>PBTG01000079.1 GCA_002726535.1 Myxococcales bacterium
CTCTGTAGAGGGACTTAGGGATATTGGTGAACTGCACAACACGATTGAATTGCTTCAATCAGCCTGACGCTTAGCTGTAAGGGGCTTTTGATTGTCTATTCGGAAGCCTGTTAGGACCGTGACAGGACAACCGCGTGGCACTACAGGACGCACCGTCGAATAACCCGAAATTGGTGAGCTATCAGCGCCCTGAGTTAGCGGCTATTGCTCCAATGCTCATGCGGGCCAGGGATTGCTGGGATCTACTCCCTCGAGATCATGCGGAAGTCAGCCGCTCGGTGAGGTCACGATATCTACCCCAGGAAGTCGGCGAACCTAAGGACGCCTACCACGGACGCATCGGACGCAGCTCATATCCATCCACTTATCGCGACGCTATCCGCTCTTTTGCCGGCCTCCTGTCCCGGTTCCAGATGAGCGAACCCCCTACGACCCTCGAGGCATCTCAGAACGACGTCGATATGCGTGGCTCGAGCCTCCGCCGCTTCCTGTCAGACGTCGACCAGTTTGTTTTGCGTGATGGAGCCGCGGCCATCCTCGTCGAGATGCCACCCGCTGATCCTGGTGTAACCAGCAAGATTGAAGAGATTAAATCTGGCCGTCGTCCATACCTGATCGCCCTCGAGCGCTCGCAGGTCATCAACTGGCGATCACACCTAAGCGGTGGACGCGAGGTCCTGGACCTAGTCGTGGTGCGCCTAGAGCAAGAGACCCCAGATGGTGACTATGGCAGCAAGACCGAGGAGGTCTTCATGGTCATGGTCCCAGGGGCCTACCGCAAGGTCTGCCTCAAGGTGACCAAGGCGGGTCAATATATGGAGGAGGTTCTCGAAGAAGGACAGACAAGCCTTAGCGAGATTCCCCTCGTTTGGATTGGCGCCACAACCAACACGATCGGATCCTCTGACGTGGCCATGGATGCGTTAGCCCAGCTCAGCATCGAGCACATGCAGCTACGGAGTGACCTCGCAGAGCTCATTCATAAATGCGCTCTACCCGCTGGTGTTCGTATCGGTGACAGCCTGTTGCCTGATGGCTCACCCAAGCCGCTGACAATTGGACCGAACAGTGTCCTCGATCTACCCGAGGGCGGCGAGTTCAAGTGGGCCGAGATCTCCGGTGGTTCTTTGCAGCGTCACCAGGAAGAGGTGCTTCACGTCGAAAAGCTTATGAAGGAAGCCTCGCTCTCGTTCCTATGGGGCGATGGTGGCAATCGCACAGCAACCGAAGCGGCACTCGCCAGCTCGCAGGTGAGCTCACAGGTACGCGCATTGATCGAGGGGAAGCTCAGCGCATTCCGTCAACTCATGCACTTCTGGACCCAGTACAGCGGCGAGAAGCTTCATCCAGAGGCGGGAATCAGCCTGAGCGATTCATTGATCGGGAAACCGATGGAAGCGAATGACGTGGCCCAATTAACCAACCTGAACGTCAACGGATTGATCAGTCATCAGACAACCCTCGAAGAGCTGCAGCGCGGAGGAATTTTGGATCCTGACCTGAACGTCGAAGAAGAGATCGAACGCATTCGAGAAGAGAAAGAAGCGGCAGTCGAAGAAGCCCAGGCAATGATGGGCATGGGCGCCATACCTGCAAGCCCTACCGATCCGGCATCGTTCGCACCTGAGCCGACAGAGGGCACCGGAGAAGAAGTCAGCGGAGCAGAGGCCGAGAAAGACTTGGCCCGACAAGGTGGCTGATGGATAAAGATTGGATCAAGTACCTGGTTGCAGGCGTGGTTATATCGACCGCGCTTTGTGGTGTAAGCCTTTTTGTTGGATGCACATTCGGCAGCGCTAACGGCAAGGTCTGCGAGAACGGCACAGACAGAAGCCTGTCAATCCTCACAGGATTATTGACGACCTGTATCTCGCTGGCGGTTCGGATGGATGTCCTCGATTCAGCTAAGGAACCACCTAGGAAGCCGACTTCCCGAACCTCTGCACGCCAGTAGGCCAGACAAGGCCATCGATTCCCCTAGGAGCTCCGGCAGGAGCCCAGGGCAGTTGGATGGTCGATTCACTTGTGCGGACCTGATGCACATTTCCCGCAGTAGTTGACTGCGAGGTGACTGCATGAGTGCCGCTGAGATCTACTAAGGGCATGATCAGGCGTTCATGTTGGGATTAACTGAGCCGGCATCAAGTAGAGCCACCGCACAGCCGTTTTGATCGCCGAGCTGGATGTAGTAGGTCCCGTCGATGATTCGAGTGTTCAGCGTGCTCGAACCGTTTGAATTCCATTCCAACCTCGCGAGGCTGAAGTCCTCAAGGGTTGAGACATCGGCTTGGCGCCACTTAATGATTGAGCTGGCCTCATCGTGAATATGTAGCTCGCCATGAGTGATCACAGGCGTGGCGTTTGAGTGGTTGCCGTGAGCGTGAGAAACCTCCCCGAAGCCCATCTCCTTATCGCCGCTTGCGACCCTCATCTGATCAGCTCCCCACACGGGATAAATGCTGTTGTAATAGGGGCCGAAGGTTGCGCTCGTGGCAGATCCGGATGTCCTGTAGGAGTTCTCTCCAGGGAAGAGGGCCTGGGTCTGACAGACGCCAGCCGTTGTGCGAGTGACGATCATGTATGAGTCGTTGTCTTCGTCTGACTGCCAGAACTCAACACCTCCCAGCGTTGCGTCAGGCAGAAAGCCGCTGAAGTTTTGGAGAGGAGTGGTATTTGTTCCTACTGCGTTGATGTCGCCAGCCCGACCGTTAAACCAATTAGCAGAAGCGCTCGAGATGGCATTAGACAGCCTGAAGTTCCAAAGGAGCGTCTGAGAGGCGCCTTCGTAGGTTGTGACCGTCTTCTCCAGGCGCCAATAGTTGTGCTCGTTCGAAGTTGAGTTACCTGTTCGTTCTGTAACCGTCCAGCCGCGGCCAGTTAGCCACGAGAAGATCTCGGCCCATTGCTCGTAGCGCTTCGAGTCGGCGTAGCCACCTGACGCCTGGGTCACGACGGTGCTGGTGTGGATCTTCGACCAGGTCATGAGAGCCGCTGCTTTGCTGCTCCAGGGTTCCTAAGACCTAGCGGAAGAGTGGGTAGACAATCCCTGTAGTCGGTGGGGGGTTGGTGTTAAATCCGACGCTGATCGAGAGGAGGCCACCATTAGGGGCCACGGTGGGGACAACAGGGAGGCTGACCAGATCAGCTCCAGGGTCAACAGTGGCGGAGAGGGCTACAGAGACCCCAGAGAATGTGATTAATGCCATCAGACCTGAGGATCAACAGTGCCGGTGTTGAGGAGAAGCTTGTTAGCACTCGTACCGATAGCGATGTAGTAATCACCATCGATCAGCATTGTGTTCGCGTCCTGCAGAACTGCCAAGCCTGTGCGATCCCTGACCGAGACAATCGAGGCGACGTCGTTTGTCGTAGTCATGAAACAAGGAGACTTCGAGGAGCCAGTCCCTGATGCAACAGAGGCGAAGTTCACCTTGTAAGAGGCGGGAGCGAATGAAGTGGAGTATGAGTCCGAGCCCGTCTCGATCTGGTTGGTCGTAGTGGACGCGCTAACGGCGCTGATCCACCAATTCTTGCCGGCGCTAGGGAATAAGGGAGCGTTCTTCGAGGGATATTGAGTCGTCCAGTCGGCAGCGGGGTGAATCGAACCCGTGGGAGGCATGAACCCGATGATGCCTCGGTTGATGCCAGTGGAGAGGATCAGGAAGCTGTCGGTGTCCTGGTCGCTCGTCCAGAACTCCCAGTTGCCTTCGATCTCATTGCCCAGGGCTGAAATGAATGCCTGAGCAGGGGCGTCAGTGTCGGCATCGATGCCGCTGTCCCAAGTCGCCCATCCGATGTCCTCGGCACCGCTGGGGTCGTGGATGACGACCACCCGATGAGCGTAGAAAGAGTTGTCGATGCACTGAATACTTTTCTCAATCCACCATCGATATAGCCCGTCACTTGCATTGGGTTGAGTAGCGGCCGTCGTACAGGACCAACCACGAGAAGGAAGCCAAGTGTCAAAGAGCTCGTCCATTGCCGCGACATAGCTCGTGCCGCTGTCTGTATCCACATCGAGGACCGGGTTGGCTGAGGTGTACTGCTTCGACCAGGTCATGGCGATTGTCTGACTGGCCAAGGATTCCGAACCGGAAGCCTGAAGGGTCAGCATTCGAACCATGCCAACCACCTACAACATCAAGACAGGCAAGGCCACTAAGAAGCCTTACAAGAAGGGCTCAAAAGGGGGTAAAAAATAATGGCCGCTAAGAAGGGCTTATACGCGAATATCGCGGCTAAAAAGCGCCGAATTAAGGCCGGCGCTGACGAGAAGATGCGCAAGCCTGGGAGCAAGGGAGCACCCAAGGCGAGCGACTTCAGGGCAGCAGCCAAGACCGCTAAGAAACGGCGGAAGTAATGGCGAAGAAAGACCCGCGGCTTGAGAGGGCTGGTGTCAGTGGCTATAACAAGCCGAAGCGCACCCCAGGCCATAAGACCAAGTCGCATGTAGTCGTTGCGAAGGATGGCGCCCAGATCAAGACCATCCGCTTTGGCGAGCAAGGTGCCAAGACAAACCAGAACGCCGCACAACGGGCAGCATTCAAGTCGAGGCACGCCAAGAACATCGCCAAGGGGAAGATGAGCGCGGCCTACTGGGCTAATCGCACGAAATGGAAGGCTTAAGCCATGTTGCACCTGTTGACACTCTGAGCGATCAGGGTTAGAACAGGTGTATTAAACACAGACTCATGGACATCTCCAGGCAAATTGAAACCGGATCCACCCAAGACCTGCTGGACGACCTGATCGAACTCAGCAAACAGCAGGTCAACGAAAGGCACTCCCTTCACGGGTATTACAGGGCCGGCGTGATCGATGACATCAAGGCCGAGCTAAATCGCCGCGCCGCCTGATCCTCACGCTTTTGGGGCAAGTAGCTTGTACGTGTTCGAACCCATTCACCCTCCGAACAAGATAATGTCTTACGCCGATGCTGTGTTGGAGCAGATCTCAAAACTGCGCGAGACTCGCCTCGAAATGGTTGTCGAGGGCAAGACCACGCAGGCTGAATATTTGCAGCGCCAGATAGTCAAGCTTTACGACCGATACCTAGCACTAACTGGAGACGTCAACTTATGAGTAATGGATTGCTGAAGGGCATTGGAGTCGGGGCCACGCTTGCCGTGGCGCTCTTGATTCCATTCCCGATTTTGCTCCTAGGCGGAGTGCTCTATCTCTCCTCAAAGGCTAAGCCTGAGCCGCCTCCAGAGCCCGAGTCCTGCCCTCTTACCGCCGAAGAGATGGCCGACCTTGTTCAATTTGCCGAACTGATCGACAGAGCTCCGAACCCGCAAGCGGCCGAAGCACTGATCGAGGAGTTCTACGTCTGAACAGCGACCCGCTGAGTTCTTGTCGGGCGTTGAAAATGTCATGAGTGCTAAACAGTTATAAATTTTTTTAAAAATTCCATATCAGCGAAATGGCAGCCCTGGACTGGCTTTAGCCAAGGGCCAGTAATTACGCGCCGCTGCTGTTGTGACTTATGCGATACCTGTAACTGGATTCATACCTAGTATTTCGACCTGCATACCCCTCGAGGTCCATTTGAAGAGAGTGATGGTCACGATGAAGGACGAGTGCGCAGCAATGCTTAAGGCCTATGCGTCACTTTTCCAGGTGACTCAGGGAGAGGTTCTGTATGAAGCAGCTCGCTCTCACATCCACGGACATGCTTGGGCTGGATGCAAGGGCACTTGCGCTCTGCTCGACATGAACGGGATCGCGCTAGACAAAAGAGCAAACAAGGAGTGCTACGGCTTCGCCTGCAAAGCGTGCAAGCACAACAAAGCTTGTCGCATAGGTCAGCACGAAGGCAGTTTTGAATGCGACGCAAGATGGGAGAAGCTATTGGCAGACGAGCCGGTCGCCCAGGAGGTTGTTGATCTACCGCCTGCGCATCCCGTCGCCAACGTTGATTCAAGCCATTCTTCGGGGGCTCACTTGCCTCGACCTGCCGGTCGAAGTGAAGGGATGTCACCTCATATCGATGAGCTATTCAGTCGACATAGAAAGTAATCGTTACAAAACTTAATTGCGTCGGATATTGGCTTGCAGGCGTTGAACAGAGGTTGCTACTCAGTAAATTGAGTCAGAACAACAGTCAACTAAATGTTTCTTACCTGCAGCATCGCAAGCGCCGCCCAGATCGCAAAAACCCCTGTCTATATAGCCGACAAAGGTTCTAATGTTCCGCATTCCGTTTACATCGACGGGAATGTCGAAGAGCTTCTCGATCCTCCGGACCTAAGTGTTGTGGCCACGGGAAGTCCGCAGGTGATTGATTGAATCAACTAATACGCCTGGGGTAGACATATCCCGTCTTAGGCCTGGGCCTTGGCCTGAATGGTCCTAATAGCAACAGCGTAACGTTCCTGATGGCCTGCGCCCTAATCAAAGGATCATCGTAATCGATGAATACCGGAGGGAATAACGAAGACGCGAGAAGGTTTGACTTCAGTGCTAGGGGGTAGAGCTGACCTCTGCCAGCCGCACTATTGAAGCCCGTAGCGCTAGTGGCCGTGGGCGCCTGCAGTAAGAAGTCTTGGCCGCCAATGTTGACAATAGCCATCAGTTGAACGTCCCTACGTCTACGAGGCCGGTGTCCAGGAGGATGCTTCTAGAGGACAACGGATACAGGTCCAAGTAGAACTTACTTCCGATCTGCAACGAAGCGGCACTGTTGGCGCCCATAGTAAAACTTGAGCTGTTCGTTCCGTTGATCTTCAAAAGCATGTCCGAGAGATCGTTGGCTGCAACGGTGCCGGCGTTAGTGGTATTGGCCCAAGTAAAATTAGGGGTCAGGAGATAAGAGTCTCCCGCGAGGCTGCTGCCTCCCAAGTTCGCATACATCGCGCCAAGGGACTGAGCCCAGGCGTGGGCGTTGTCGTGGGTGACCAACGACGGCAGCAGTTCAGGCTCCATAGTCGATGTGATTATCTGACTGGCAGGGAATACGTGGGAACACAACCTGTCCCCGTCAGCGAATACCATGAAAGCATCGCTACTCTCGTCTGTTTCCATCCATCTCCAGGTCTCAGTGTCGGTCTGCCCGACGCTGCCGTTACTTGTAAAAAGGAGATAATCGCTAGTACTAGCGCCCTCGCCAGCCACCCCAGTCCACGGATAAGTCGCAATATATCTGTAGTTGAATATCAACTCGATAATGAAGTTGTACTCGTAGGTCGCACCGAACGCATTGGTGAGCGTTTTCTTGACTCCATAGAACTTTGAGTTGGCATTGGTCCCCATTACGCCAGTAGTTATTGCGCCCATCTCATCCTCAGTGACGGTGTAGCCCTTGGTCGGGAGGAACGTCTCGAAGTGATACTCCCAGGGAGGTAAACCGGCTGACAGGGTTGCGGCCGTTGTGAAGGTCTGGGTGTGAGCGATCGTCCACGTCATCGGGTCGGTCCTTAAGCGATGCCCCAGTGTTCCGAAATCGGGCCGGTAGCCTGTAAGTGTTCTAACAGCTATAAAATGAATCTGATCGAACATCTGCAGCTCTACGAGTGCCACCTAATGGCCGAGGAGACCAGCCACGACGAGCTTGTCGCCCTAAATAAAGGCTTACCCTCTGATGTTCACTTGGTCCGCTACTGGCCCAAAAAGGCTGCGAGAGAGGAGCAGGCGAAATCCGCTGATGTACTCGTCGAAGACCTGATTGCTGTTAGCGGCATTCGTGCCTACAAGATGGCCGACATTTTTGATGCCTTGTGCGATGCCGGATACGAAGTGATCGAAATCGCTCAGGGGTATGGCCGAATCCGCCCGAATCTTTTTGGTGTTCAGGCGCAACCCGAAGAGTGAACCACTATTTCGCAATTTTCTTGCTCGGTTTTTGCGCCTTTATGGTCGGCGTGGGATGGAGTGTCTACTACGTCATAAATCTCGCAAATGTCGAGGAGCCGGGGTGTATTCATCCTGGCCGGCACAAGTGATCTCTCTTCTATTTCCTTACTTTGCGCACGTCTATATGCAAGTACCTGTCAGCGATAGCGATGATGAAATGCCCGCCCCTCTCAGCGTTGGGATGGGCGAGCCTGGCTGGGCAGAGCGTCAACTACGAGCTGACAGAGGAGATTGCAGCTCGGAAGACTCACAGGCCTTAACGAATTCACTTCCATGCCTTCCGCCGAAATCATTAACGGTCGCCTCGCCATGATCGGCATCGTTGCCGCAATTGGCGCTTACAGCCTTACGGGTCAGATCATCCCTGGCCTTTTTTGAGCCTGGCTAGTTGCACGAGTTGACAGCTTGGGGTATCTCGTGCATACTTAACTCATACGCAACCAACTCCATGACACGCATCGAACTCGCCACCGATTGCCCCAACTACTACATCCTCACCACTGAGAAGGGCAAGACCGTCGAGGTCATGATGCCCACCTACGGCGGTTGCCACGTCTACATCAAGCAAAACGGCGGGCGACGCTACAGCTACGGAAAAGCTTTCGGCTCGATCGCCCAGGCTGCTGAAAGCTACAAGCGCCAAGACATCAAAAGCGCTCTCTACGCTCTCGCCGAGGCTTGATCGAGGTTGGCTTTCTAAATGAGGAAGGCGTGGGAACCGATTACGAGGCGAACGAATCCTCCTCCCTTGAGGGGGCTTTTTTATGGACGTTTTGTCCATTAATTATGGACATTTCATCCATACTCATGGACGTTTTGTTCATTGATTATGGACGTTTTGTCCATTTTCACTTATATCTATTAGAGAATAAAAGAGAGAGTAATAAGAAAGAGGCCTAAAGACAAAAAGAACATAATGGGGTAGCTTGGAAAAGCATCCAAAGAGAGCCTATGCGACCCCTGATCATTCTCACGATGTCCTTGATGGCCGTCCTTCCTGTGACAGCGGCCATTCGCTACTGCCCTATGAATGGGCGCCCTTATGACACCTCCCATGGCTTTTACGTGGACGTCCCAGGAACGACCCAATACGTCAAGCCATCACGTCGACCGCGGCGCACATCGAACAACACCAGAACGACCCGGTAAACTATGGGTACGTTGACCCGGCAGCAGTCGGGTGCAGTCAGATCCGGGCCAAGCAACGGGGGCCGGACACTGTGGAGACTTCCCATGTCACCTCTCGCAATTGCCAAGCGCATCGCACGTCGTCAGCAGCTCTTAGACGCTGCACAGATGACACACCTTCGCCAGACCGCCTATAGAGGCGTCAACACGACGGCACACCAGCCACCGACGAAGGCATACAAACAGCGGAAAGCATTGACCTATCGAGGCAACAGCTACAGCGCTTGATCTCCTGGCCCTTCGGGGCCTTTTTTATTGGCTAGTTGCGCAGGAGCAGCTAGATCAGCTTCAGGCAGCCCTGAGAGGAGCCTGAGAGGCCTCCCAGGCGGCTTAAAAGACACTCTGGGGTAGTTTGTCTAAATAAGCACTTAAGAGGCCGCTAGAGGCGCTCACAGGCCATGGCTTTAGAGCTCAGGCGCTGGCGAATCTGCTGCTCGGCCTGCCTTTCGCGGGAACCCTAGTCGGACACTGGGCGACCCATGGCATTCACAAAAGCTGCTGAAGTTGCCAGCCTGGTCAAGCGTCACGTCTTGCCGGGTGTCGTCATCTCGCTAGGAGAGGCCCAGGGCATCTCCGGCATCGAAGTAGTCATCAAAGGTTTCTCCCATCCAGAGGATGGGATGTCTCGCGTCTGGCACATACATCTGCTCGGCCAGTCCGGGATGATGCTGGACCTGGTCATTAGGGGCCTGCGCAAGGCGGGATTTGAGATGTCGGGCTCTGCCCCGCTGATCCGAGGGAGGCTCACTCAAATCCTCAACCGCGCTGAGGTTGCTGGGATGCGCCAGGCGGTCAGGGATGCAGAGCGCAACAAGAAAGAGGTCCTACAGAAAGCAGAGATCCAAGCGGCGGCGACGGTTGCTAACGAGACAAACAGCGAACTCGAGCAGCTAAAGGGGGAGGTAGACCGCCTTAAGGAATTAATCGAGGACATGGCTCTTCTGCCTGCTGCTCGTGGAGCGCGGGGGCCACAAGGTGCATCAGGAAAAGACGGCGTCAACGGGTCAGAGCTCGACCTTGACAACGCTTCTTTGAGCGATCTAGGGAACGTCTCGGATGAGAGGCCTCTCGAGAAAATGGTCCTGACGTGGACCGACAACATGTGGCGCCCTTCCAAGGTGCCGATCAGTCGGATCAGCAATATCACGCCTGGAGGCGGCGGCGGCGGAGGTGGCGGAGGTGGCGATGCAAGCCTGACCATCCAACAGCGAAGCCGTGACGACCTGAGCGCACCCCCAACGGGCACGATCGAAAACATCTCAACGCTGTCTTTCGATACAGAGTCCGGCTTCGAGGTTCAGGATCTAGGCAACGGCTCGCTCGAGGCGTTCATCAAGATGAACTCGACGTTCAACCCATGGCAGGTCGACGGCGAGACGACGCTCCAAGCGACGGGCGAGGAGCCAGTCGAGTTCGTGGGCGGCCCTGGTGTGACGATCACGACCGATGCGACCACAGACCCGAAGCAAATTATCTTCGAGGCCAGTGGCGGCGCGGGTGGCGGCATCCCAGAGGCTCCGCTCGACTCGCGCTACTACGTCAGATTCAACGGGACTTGGGTCGACCTGCAAGCAGCTCTAGCTCATCTGATGGTTGGCGACGGTGGCGCATTCAGGCCCGAAGGGGATGGCGGTGATTTCGCTGCGGGAACGTCCGTCACAACGACAGACCAAGTCTTCGACGGTGGCGATTTCACTGCCGGCACCTCTGAGGCCACAGATGACCAAATCATCGAAGGCACAGATGTATCCAGCCCCTACTTCGGGACAACTACTGGCCCTGAAAACTACGGCTAACGGAACCCTTACACGACGAGCAAGTCTCGAAAATTATGCCAACCCCAACACCACGTAATCCGATCAGGCCGGCCCGCGGAAATTACGCGGACTTGCTGGCGAACATTCTCAGCCTTTATGAGGGCGAGCTTTGCTACGCGGTCGACCAGGACATCCTTTACGCAGTGGAGCAAGGCGCTTTACAGCCAGTCAATGAATTAGCAGTCCCAGGCTCTGACCCCTTGCTGACCAATATTCAAAACGCACAGCCAGGCGATTCCCTTAACTACAACGGCAGTCAGTGGGTCAGCGGGGGGCCTCAAGACGGCGGAAACTTTTAGGAAGGCTTTGAGCTGGAAGCCTGAAGGGACCTGATCGATCGGTCTCTTTTTTTTATGGCTAACCAAATCCGAATAAAGCGCAGGGCGAGCTCGGGCTCGGCAGGCGCCCCTGCATCACTCCTAAACGCAGAACTCGCTTACAACGAAGCTGACAACGTTCTGTATTACGGCTATGGCGACAACGGCTCAGGCGTTGCCACCTCCGTGGTCTCCGTTGCTGGCAACGGCAACAGCGTTTCACTGGGTACGACCCAGACGATCACTGGAGACAAAACGTTCTCGGGCCTCCTAGACGCCACGGGCACCTTCAAAATCGACGGAGTAGAGGTCACCGCTTCTGCTGCTGAAATCAACTATCTGGTCGGCGTAACGTCAGGCGTCCAGGCCCAGATTGACGGCAACGAAACTCATATAGACAACTTGGCCACCCTTTCTGGCGTTGCCAAAGACGGGGTCGACCTTGGCGCGTTTACTGGATCGACAATTGCTGATGACCTAACTATCAAGTCAGCCTTCCAGGCCCTGGAGACAGCCCTCGAGGACGGCTCAGGCCAGGTAACCGCTGATAGCGGAACTGCTGAGTACGTCAGCGGCAACCTCAACATCAACGGCGGCACAGGCCTCAGCACGACCGGCGACAACTCGCAGACATTGTCGATCGCTCTCGACAACACAGCCGTCACCGCTGCTGCCTATGGCACAGCCGATGCCGTCCCCTCCTACACAGTGGACGCACAGGGACGCTTAACCGCTGCCGCCGATGTCTCCATCGACATCGTCCACACACAGGTCTCCGACTTCGATGCAGGCGTACAGACCAACACCCTCGACAGCCTGGCTCAGCCTGTTGCTGCGGTTGTACTGAACGGACAGAAGATCACCGGCCTTGCCGACCCTGTGAACGCGCAGGACGCCGCAACGAAGGCCTACTGCGACGCCACTGCGAACGGCTTAGACGTCAAGGACTCCGTTCGTGCCGCTACGACCGCCAACGTCACTCTGAGCGGTACTCAGACCGTTGATGGCGTATCTCTGGCGTCTGGTGACCGCGTGCTGGTTAAAGACAACACAGACGCAAGCGAGAACGGTATCTATGACGTCGTTGACGGTGGCGCGTGGGTTCGTTCTGCGGACGCCGACAACAACCCCGGATCTGAGGTCACCTCAGGGATGTTCACCTTCGTTGAAGAAGGCACCAACTACGCCGACGCTGGCTTTGTCCTGCAGACGACCGGCGCAATCGTCCTCGACACCACCGACCTGGCTTTTGTTCAGTTCTCCGGCGCTGGTCAGATCACCGCTGGGAACGGCCTCGCCAAGAGTGGCAACACACTCGATGTGGGCACTGCTGACGCAACTCGCATCGTCGTCAACGCTAATGACGTCGACCTGGCCACTCATGGCACCGCCGGCACCTACAACGGCCTGACCGTTGACGCCTACGGACGTGCGAGCAGCTTTGTTCAGCCAACGACCATCGCTGCTTACGGGATCACCGACGGCCTGACGACAAGCTCCATCGTCGACGGCGGCACGTTCTGATAGATCCGTGAACCGAGGAACCCTAGTGCTCGGGATGGATCGGCCCTCGCCACTGCGGGGGCTTTTTCTTTGCAACGGGAATCCTAGTTCGAACAGGCCTAGATAGGCCGCAACACTGACGCCAAAATGGCCAACACTGTCAAGCTAAAGCGCTCTGCAGTAGCGGGAAAAGTCCCGTCGACAGGGGATCTTGCCCTGGGCGAATTAGCTCTCAATACGTTTGACGGCAAGGCATACATCAAAAAATCAGCCAACGGTACGGATGAGGTCATTGAGATCGGCTCAGCCAGTACGCCGATGGTGCTCACTACCAAGCGCGTGATCGACGAGAACGTGGTTGTGGCTAGCGGTGAAAATATTCTCAGCATCAACGACGTCACTGTCGCAAATGGATTCTCGGTTGAGGTCCCGACAGGTAGTACGTGGATCGTTGTGGGGTAGTCCGGGTTCTGAAAGGAACAGGTAGACTAAAAACGTCCTTTACACAGTTCTTGTCTCCAAAACGGACGGTTTAAGTAACCCCTAGGGCGGCCTGAGAACCCGCTCTTTTTTTATCGTCTTTCGGAAGCCTTGGGCGACCGGGCAGATGCCCACCGCGAAAATCGCCTTATGGCATTCGGGAAGATTTACGTCGACGAGGTTATCGACTCAAATGGAGACACTCTCGACATTTCAGAACTCACCTCCAACGAGGCGACTAATGCAGCTAAGGGCTACTTATCAGCAGCAGACAAGGCCAAGCTTGATGGTGTTGCTGCAGGTGCAGAGGTCAACGCAGTCACAAGCGTTAACGGCTCGACGGGTGCCGTCACTGTTCAGGGCTTCTCAGGCGATTATGCAGACTTAACTAATAAGCCAACAATTCCAACAATTGACCCAAATACTGTTATCGACAGCGGCTATGTAGCAACTGACGAGAACTTCACAACGTCAGACCACAGCAAGCTGGATGGCATTGAGACTGCAGCAACAGCAGACCAAACCAAAGCAGATATTGATGCACTAAATATTGACGCCGATACCCTTGATGGACAGCATGGTTCTTATTATACTGGTTATACAGACACGGCAGTTGCGGGTCTCGTATATTCTTCCCCAGCCACTTTAGATACATTAAATGAATTAGCAGCAGCTTTAGGGGATGACCCTAATTTTGCCACTACAACTGCCAACAGTATTGGCACTAAGTTGTCAAAATCTGGCGGTCAGATGACGGGGAATATAACGTTCTCTGGGTCACAAACTGTTGATGGTAGAGATTTATCTGCTGATGGGGCCAAGCTGGATGGCGTTGCCGCAGGTGCCCAGGTCAACGCGGTCACATCGGTGAACGGCGCAACTGGCGCTGTCACGGTCCAGGGCTTCTCTGGCGCGTACGCCGACCTAACAGGCAAGCCAACGTTAGGCACTGCAGCAGCTACAGCATCCAGTGCCTACGCCACATCGACCCAGGGTGCTACGGCCGACAGTGCTCTACAGCCAGGGGACGCCAACCCTGTGATGGTTTCTGCTGTTGGAGATCTCCCCAGCGCATCATCGAATCATGGAGCAGTGATTCATGTCCACAATGAGGGCGCGATGTACTTCGCTCACTCAGGCTCATGGCACAAGCTGCAGAACGAGTCCTCGGCTTTCTCTGGGTCATACAGCAACCTGAGCAATAAGCCGACGATCATTGCGAACACCTTCAGCACGTCAGCACCCTCATCACCTAGTACCGGTGATCTTTGGGTAGACACAACAGACACCCCTCCGGTCCTGAAGTCGTACAACGGCACAGCATGGGTTGCTGTTGGATCTGCAGGTTCCTCAACGAGCGCACCTGTGATCAATGGCGTGACGTTGTCAGAAGTTGACAGCTCAGGTGATCGCTTCACTAGCGAGTCCTTCACTGTCGCGGTCAATATGCTCGACGATGGCTCTCCTATCAGTCAGAAGGGCGTCAAGGGCAAGGTCACCGCAACATTCGAGCAGTTCCCAGTAAGTAACGCTATTACGGCTGGGACGGTATCTACTTCCCAGACTAGTGAGGGCAATACGACTAAAGATAGTTCAACCAACCTGACACACAACGAGAGTACGGGGGCAGTCTGTTTCAACGTCGTAGACACAAGCACTAATTCGGTTAGGTGCTTTATGTGGTATCCCGAGGGCAGCGGTAGTAGCTACGACGATATGTTAGAGAACAGCGGGAAAGATCTGTTAGCTTATACCAGCGTCGATAATGACTTTTACGGCACCGGTGAATACAAGCAGGGATTAGCCGGTGTGCAAAATAGATTGGGCACCTGGGTAAATATTATGGGCAGGCACAACAATGTACAAGCGGCCTTCGAGGTGTCCGGGCTTCTGTCGGGCAACCCTGTAAGGTCAAACAAGAACGAAGTGTCGACAGATGCCTATATATATGTTTCTAATGGAAGATCGTTTACTCGATATGATTTAAACCGACAAAATGGTATTAGTTTGTTTTTGGGAGGCGTTCCCTATAGCGGTGGTGGCGGCCCATACTTCATGGAAACCTTGAGCGATAGGATATTCATTGTCTCACAAAGTAGCACCAGCGGTTCTCTTTGGACTAAAGAGCTAACAGACGCTGCCAGTGCCAACTTGTCCAACGGCAACTACATTTACCAAGATAATAATCAATCGGGCTTCAACCGGTACGACATAACGGGCTGCATTTTTCACAAAGGAAAAGTATTAATAAGTAAGGGCATTAACGGGGGCGGTATTTACGCATTTACCCCAGGCACCTCAAGTCCTACGATTTCAGGCATACCAGCGGCACCTTCTGGTTATCAAAATACTTACGGTGCGATCTGGGAAGATCCCCTTGGCAATTTAATACTTAGGACAACACACTTTAGCACCGATTGGTCGACTCAAGCTGCTTTCTACTATTCGAGTAACAACAACGGCGCGACATGGGTTGCTAATCACTACCCATACGATTCAAACTTTAATTATGAGTATTGGACCCCAGACCTCTACCTATACGGACGGCGTCAAAAGTCCAAAAGAATAAAAGGCAGCGGCTTATCTGCCACTGTGACAAAGCAGGTCTACACAATACGCTCTCAGACGCTCACCGTCACAAATGGAGCAGATCTGAGTTCCCTGAACGTTGGAGACATCGTTAGACCGCCCGGCGAGACGGATCCACTTAAGTACTCAAAGATTGATTCAATCTCTTCGAATGGCAATGGGACGACAAACGTTGTAGTCAATGGCTTCAATGATTTCGCTGTAGGCGATGTAATTGAGTCCACCGCATCCACCGGATCTGCTACCTCGACGAGGTTCCTCGTGATCAATGCTCAGGGCGCCATTACGACCCATCAAGTCAGCGACCCTGGCTTTGTAACTCAAGGCCCTGGAGCGTCACACACGATCACGTTCCCTGCGACGTTCCCTACAGGTAACTCTCCAGATGATGAGCTACCTAGTGGAACAACAATCCAGGTCGACGTCCAGGCCGTCAACTCTGAGGCCTCTGACACCTACGCATCCAACACCCTCACCCCTTCCTAAGACATCAGGGGCTTCGGCCCCTTTTTTATTGCTTATTCGGAAGCCTTTTGCGACCGGGCAGATGCCCACAGCTCACCCGCAAATGTCGGATTCCTACGGAAAAATAAAAGTCGACGAGATCGAAAATTCAGACGGAACTCTGCTCGATCTAACGACAGCAGTGACGACAGAAGCGACGACCTCAACGAAGGGCTACTTATCCGCAGCAGACAAGGCCAAGCTCGACGGTATCGAGGCCGGCGCTGAAGTCAATGGGGTGACTTCTGTCAACGGCTCGACCGGGGCCGTGACCATTCAGGGCTTCTCTACAGCAAACAATGCCAAGCTCGACGGGATCGAAACAGGGGCTACGGCAGATCAAACTAAAGCAGATATTGATGCGCTGAACGTTGACGCAGATACCCTTGACGGTCAACACGGCTCTTATTACACAGGCTATGCGGATACAGCAGTTGCAAGCCTTGTAGATTCGTCTCCTAGCACTCTTGATACGCTTAATGAGCTTGCCGCGGCACTTGGTGATGACCCTAACTTTGCGACTACGGTAACCAATAGTATTGGCACTAAGTTACCACTTGCTGGTGGTCAGATGACGGGAAACATAGCGTTTTCCGGGTCACAAACTGTTGATGGTAGAGATTTATCTGCTGATGGTTCTAAACTTGATGGAATCTCTGCAGGTGCAGAGGTCAACGCAGTCACAAGCGTTAATGGTGCGACGGGTGCCGTCACTGTTCAAGGATTTTCAGGCGATTACGACGACTTGACTAATAAGCCAGACGGCTCAGGTTCAGGATTAGATGCTGACAAGGTTGATGGTCTTGAAGCAACTAGTTTCTTAAGATCTGATGCTAATGCTACTTATAACGGTGGTATGCTGACCATCAGGTCAAATAGTAACGTCGGAAATTACTGGGCAACAGGTATAGAATATGACAGTGGATGGAAGCATACAAACGCAAATAGTTGGGGATTTGCTTTTAGGAATAATGGAACCAATGGTTTGCAAATTAAAGTCGCTTCTGAAGCAGGAACAAACCAAAGTGCTGCAACTTACAGGGTGCTGGATATTGGTGGCGCTACTCAGAGATTAAAATATGACAACTATGATGTTTGGCACGCAGGAAATTCGACCCCCATTGAGAATGCTTTTGGGTCTTCAGCGCCCTCATCACCTAGTACCGGCGACTTCTGGGTAGACACCACAGACGACCCCCCGGAGCTCAAGTCATACGATGGTACGGCCTGGGTCCCCATGGGCTCCTCAGCTCCAACCGTTAGCGCTCCAATCATCAACGGCGTCACGCTGGCAGAAGACAACACGTCCGGCGCTCGCTTCACGAGCAAAGGATTTACGGCAACGATCAACATGCTCAACGACGGCGCCCCTATTAGCCAAAAAGCTGTAAAGGGCAAGGTCACCGCAGCATTTGAAACGTTCCCAGCTATGCCCGCTGCGTCCTCCAACAGCAGCTCGAGTTATGCGAACGGATCTTCTCTTACCGTTCTCAACCGCTGGCAGGTCGACGCCGACGGTGTTCGGATACCAGTCAACGAGCCAGGTCGCAGAGGCTTTCTGACCCTTTACAGATACGCAGCCAATAATTCGACGGCGCAATCTTTCTACTTCTCCGACGACATGGATATGGAATGGTATAACAGTGGCACCCTGCTTCTCAGTGATTTCGGAAACCAAACCACGAAGCCGACATACACAAACATCGTACATCCGACTAACAATAACGCGATAACCCTATACAACGCCTACACTAAGGACAGGGCTTATGTGATGTACTGGGACGCGAATGGTGCCTTCCAGGTTGCCAATCAATTAGGCGGCCAGGTACTCACTGATCCAGACAATCCGAACAGCGAATATTTTCAATGGAGCAGCCAGACTAATGGGAGCATGAAAAGAATGGACAAGTATCCCAGCCCAACTACGACCACCACTTCTAACGGCGCCAAAAACTCACTCGGTTTGTATAACGTTGATGATACGTTTGCTGTAGGGAATGGCATCATTGTTGCCGCAGGACGCAGCTCGGGTGGTAACAATTATCGACCCACTATCTTCACCCGCCCCGTCAACTTCGGCCAAAACTCCGGCCCTACTAGCTACTTTTTCGGGGCATCGTCAAACAGGAACATTAACTTCATTAAGTACGTGAAGGGCTACTTCTGGCTTGTCGATAATTCAGAATTGTTCCGGTCATCCACGGGAGCACAGAGCAGTTGGACGTCTATTAATACTAGCTATAACGGAAATGGTCAAAAGCTTAAGGACATAACAGTCGACCAGAACGGGCACCTGGTCGGCGTGTTCGTCCAAAACAGCAACGGCTCCTCCCGGATGATGAAATCCAATAACTTTGGAGCTACCTGGGTCTTGTACGGCAGCCTGTCGAACCCTCCTACGAGCGAATATCAGTCCGTTTTCGTTGCAAACAACAGGATTTACGCCTCGGTTCACACCCATTCTGCGACGATAAACTGGGCCAAGGTAAACACTCAGACAGTCACAGTCTCATCGACTGGCGGTGATTACAACGAATTCAACGTGGGTGACCTTGTCAAGCCTCAAGGCTCAACCGACTCAGGCGACGTCGGCAAGATCGAGTCAATCTCCGGCACAAGTATTGGCCTCGACTCCCAGTATCTCTACCAAGTGGGAGATGTAATTGAGGCGACCAACTCAACAGGAACCGCCACCGCGACCCGGTATCTCGTGATTAGCGGGACCGGTGCTATCTCGACCCATCAGGCGAGCGACCCTGGATACGTGACTCTCAACGCTGGCACCTCCCAGACGATCACCTTCCCCGCAACATTCCCGACAGGCGAAACACCTGACGATGAACTGCCCAGCGGAACGACCATCCAGGTCGACATCCAGGCGACCAACTCCCAGGCCTCCGACACCTATCCATCCAACACCCTCACCCCTTCCTGATCATGAACGAACAACAGCAAAAAGCAGCGCAGGCTCTATTCGAGACCTACGACCAAAGAGTTCAAGACACGTCCTTAACTGTCGAGGCCGCATGGTCTAACAAGTTGGCAGGCGAGGCCGTGATCAAGAGACAAGGCCTTCTCCAGGCCTCTGACTGGACACAACTACCAGACGTTCCGGTAGACAAGCCAGCGTGGGCCACCTACAGGCAGGCGCTAAGGGACATAACGGAACAACAGGACTATCCGTTGCTGATCGACTGGCCAGAGGCTCCCTCCGCCTAGTAATACCGGCCCCTTCGGGGGCTTTTTTGTTGCCCCTTCGGAACCCTGACGCAGCAGCGGTTCCCGAGTGTCTGAAGCAAAGAAACTCGACGCTCGGATGCTCCAGTGGCAGGACCAGTTAAGCGGCCTGACTGAGACAAACAGGGAGCAAGTAACACGCACATTGGCGCGTTCAATCAGCGGGACAGTGGCCGATCTGAAAGTTGCCTACAGCAAGTTCAACGCATCAGAAGGAACGAGCAACCGATACACCATCGAAAGCCAGACGGTGAGATTCAGAGAGCTCACCAAAGCAGCCGAGGGGTTGATAGGCCCAGGAGCGCTAAAGAACATCAAGGCGATCTATGAAAACGATCTAAACGACGCCTACTCGCTCGGGACGTCTGCAAGCAGAGATCTCACCAAGATCGTTGATGGCGCGGACACAAGCGCACAAGCAATGATCTCGAAGATGCCTGTAGCTGCGCAGGCAGCAGCAGGTCAGAACTTGATGCAGTTCTGGGACAAAGAAAAAGCAGCCTTAACCAACAAAGTCAGAGAAGCGACCCTCTCCGCATTGCAGCGCGGCAAAGGATGGGCATCAGCTCAAAAAGACATCGCACAGGCCCTTCGCTCAAGTGGCCAGACAATCCTGAGGGGTAGAGACGAGCTCAGCGTCACGGCCCGCGGCGGAATCGTGATGAACCTCGAGCAGCGGGCTGATCTGATCGCAAAGACGGAGATGGCTAACGCTTACATCCAGGGCCAGATATCGCAGTACAAACAAAACGGATACACACACGGCAGATGGTCGGCCACGGGTGAAAGAACTTGCCCGTTTTGTGTGAGTCGTGAGGGCAACATCTATACCCTCGACGAGCTCGAAGGCGCGATCCCTGCGCATCCTCGCTGTCGTTGCACGATCGCCCCTGTCCTTGAGGAGAACGTCAAGAACGTCCAGAACGCAAGGGACCAGGGAGCGTCGGCGGCCCTGAACCTTGACGACGCTGGATGGACGGCAATACGTCAACAACGATTCAACGAATACCAGAAGTTCACCGGCAAGCCATTAGCTGATCCATCTAGGTGGATGAATGCGCCTACCAGTCGCCAAAAATTTCTAAACCCCAGGGCACAAGGAGACAAGCCCGCGTGGATGCCGTCGGGGAATGTTGTGCCAAACCTCGAGGGCGCACAGGCCGCCGCGATCAGAGCAAAGGATCTCGAGGCCGCTTCGAAAGAAGACCAGAAGGATCTGGATGCACAGAACAAAGAGATCGAAAAGCAGAAGCAAGCCGCGAAGCTGGTGAAAGAGCGCAAGGGCGAGGAGTTCACCTTTAAGCGCTTTAGCGACGCTACCGGCGACGAACCAGGTCCGGACACGAACTGGACTTCCGAGAGGCAGAAGCTGCACGACAAAATTGTTCAGAACTTCCTGAAGGACGGCAAGAAAAGCGCGACTCCAACTTTCACCATGTCTGGCGGCGGCCCGGCTTCAGGGAAGGGCTTCATGCTGAAGAAGACCGGCCTAGATCAACCCGGCAAGGTAGTGATTGATGCCGATGAGATCAAAAAGCTCATCCCTGAGTACGCCAAAGCCCAGAAGAAAGGCGGCGATGCACAGCAAGCTGCGGCGGGCGTTGTTCACGAGGAGTCGAGCTATCTCGCCAAGCGAATCATGGGCGAAGCTTCCAAGCGTGGTTTTGACATCGTTCTCGACGGCACTGGAGATAGCGGCATCAAGTCGCTAACCAAAAAGGTTCAGAAGATGCGCGATGAGGGGTATCGAGTTGAGGGGAAATATGTCAGCGCAGATACGGAGACCGCTGCACAGCGCAACTGGGATCGCTTCCTCAAAACTGGCCGGCTCCCACCCGAGTGGATGCTCCGCAATGTTCACGCCGACGTCTCGCGCACTTTGCCTAAGGCAATGCAGGACGGCCTGTTCGATGAGATCGAGCTTTATGACACGAACAAGTCAGGGGAGCTGCGCAAGGTAGCCAGCCAGAAGGGCAAAAATAATCCAAAGATCCACGACAGCAAACTTTGGGACGACTTCAAGCGCAAGGGTGAGGCTGGACTTGTCACAAAAGAGCAGGGCGAGCGGCTAATCGAAGCCCGCAAACTGAAGGTGGACGTTAAAGCCAAGAGCAGCCACGGCAAGCACAGCAATGCTCGCGCCGAAGGGGCCGAGCCTGGCCCCGATACCGTGTGGACCCTTGACCGCCAGAAGCTCCATAAGGAGATTGTCGACAAGTTCCTCGCCAACGGTGCCAAGTCGGCTAACCCGACGTTCACCATGAGCGGAGGCGGCCCCGCTTCAGGTAAAGGCTTCATGCTGAAAGCCACTGGACTCGACAAGCCCGGAAAGGTCGTTATTGACGCAGACGAGATCAAAAAGCTGATTCCCGAGTATGCGGATGCCCAGAAGAAAGGTGGCAAAGCCCAACAGCAGGCAGCCGGATATGTCCACGAAGAATCGAGCTACCTGGCCAAGCGGATCATGGCCGAAGCTGCGAAGCGCAGTTATGACGTCGTACTTGATGGCACAGGCGATAGCGGGATCAATTCGCTATCCAAAAAAGTGCAAAAAATGCGTGACCAGGGCTATCGCGTTGAGGCGAAATACGTCAGTGCTGACACCGAGCTGGCTGCGCAAAGGAATTGGGATCGCTTCCTGAAAACAGGACGCCTACCGCCCGAGTGGATGCTTCGGAACGTTCATGCCGATGTGTCTCGGACACTTCCCGAGGCAATGAAGAAAGGCCTATTCGACGCGGTGGAGCTGTTTGACACCAATCTGAGCGGCCAACTGCGCAAGGTCGTCAGCCAGAAAGGCAAAAGCAAGCCCGAGATTCTCGACAAGCAGTTATGGAACGACTTCCAGAACAAGGGAAAAGCCAAGCAGGTCACGCCCGAGGAAGGCGAGGCAATGATCGCCAAGCGAAAGGCCGAGACCGAGGACCTCTCAAAGACAAGATCTGCAGGCACAGGCAAAACACCCGCAAAGACAAAGCCTTCCCCCACTAAGGCAAAGGAGAGCGACATGGTTGACCGGGCGACGCGAATGAAGACCAGCGACGTCTTGGCTGATCCCTCCCGCTTCCAGTACAAGGTCAACTCGAACAGCAAGACAGGGGAGGTCGGCTCACTGTCCGGGGTCAAGACTTGGAACGAGGATTTGGCAGGCGTTCTTTCGGTCTGGAAGGACCCGGCCAACGGGAAGACCTACGTCATCAACGGACACAACAGGCTTGCGCTAGCAAAGAAGCTCGGCGCCAAAGAGCTCCCCGTTGTTGTCATTAACGCCAAAGACGCCAAGGCGGCAAGGTCGATCGGCGCGAAACAAAACATCGCGAACGGTGATGGAACCGCAATTGATGCGGCCAAGTTCATGCGCGACACCAACACAACAGCGCGAAGCCTGAAGGCCCAGGGCCTGAATTTGAAAGGATCTATCGCTTCAGATGGCGCTGCCCTGGCGAACCTGCCCGACCATATTTTTAGGGCCGCTCTTGAGGGCCGGCTGTCGATCAGTCGAGCAGCCGCAATTGGTCGAAGTGGCCTGTCATCCGGGCAGATGAACAGCGCTTACAACGTGTTGAAGACAAAGCCTTCGATGTCTGTGGGCACTCTCGACGAGGTGCTTTCGAATGCCAGAGCTTCAGTAACACGCACCACAAGCGAAGAGACACTGTTCGGGACAACTACTACTCAGACTTCGACCCTGGTCGAGCGGGCCGATTTGGCCGCGAAGTTAAAGGCTGATATGGGCAAAGAGGTGAGGATCCTCGACAAGGCTGCAGGCCGTGCCGATGTATTGAACAGCAAAGGAAACCGGATTGATGCGGGCAAGGCTCAGGTGAAGGCGGCTGAAGCGCAGGCACGCCTCGAGGTTTTTGAGCTGACAAAAAACAGTCAGGGTTCGAACCTGAACAAGACGCTGAACGAGGCCGCTTCTGCAATCCAGGATGCCGGTGGACGCTCGGCCAAGGCTCAGGCCACCAAGACCGGGAGAACAGCCGTCGATCAGGCCCTCGACGCAGAAATTGCAGCAATGAAGAAAAACAGCAGCGGCTTACTTCGAAGCATCGCTGACCTCAAAGCCGTGGAGGCCGGCAAGGTCGCCCGCCCGCCCGAGCTCGCACTTGCTGCGGAAGCTCCAGACTTGACTATCGACAAACGGCCCACGCGGTTGCTCGATCCGAAGACTGCGAAGGCAGGGTCAATCGGAGCTTTAAGGGTTAATCAAATCAAAGCCGACCCGAAGCGCTTCCAATACAAAGCCGCAACCGTCGCCGCCACTGGTGAGGTGGGTTCACTCGATGGAGTCCAGCGGTTCGACCCCAATCTCGCCGGAGTTATCAGCGTGTGGAAGGACCCAGCCAATGGGCAGACATACGTTATCAACGGCCACAACCGCCTAGCCGCGGCGAAGCGATTAGGGGCCGACGATATCGCTGTCAGATATCTCAAAGCCGACAGGGCTGAGGATGCACGCTCTATCGGAGCACTGGCCAACATTGCCGAGGGCCACGGAACGGCGCTTGACGCCGCGAAGTTCATGAGAGCTAAGGGCTACTCCGGCACTGACATGAGGGCGCGGGGAATTGCCATGAAAAAAGATGTTGCCCGTGATGGCGCCGCTCTGGCCAACCTCCCCGAAGAAATCTTTGGGGATGTGGTGAACGAGAACATCTCAATAGAGAAAGCGTCTGCAATTGGATCCGGCGGACTGGACCGAAAGGGGATGGAGGCCGTCTACAGAAATCTGAGAACCCGGCCGGCGGCATCCGTGAAAACGGTGACCGAGCTTGTCGCGGCTGAAAAGATGTCGATGGAGATGGGGAGCACCGGCTCGCTATTTGCTGAATCCGCCGATGATCTGGCCTATCAGATGAACCGGGCCGACTTGACCGGCAAGGTTCGCGACGACTTGTTAAAAGAAAAATCACTCTTTAAGGCGGTAAGCACAAGCCGGGCGGCTCGTGATCTTGAGAAGGCAGGCTCGACTCTTGACCTGGCAGCCAACAGCAAGGCTGCGGCTCAGGCCGAGACGATCCTTTCCGTGTTTGATCAACTGAAAAACAGCAGCGGCCCTGTGGCCTCCGCCCTTAGCAGTGGCGCCCGAGATCTCGCTGTCGCCAAAACTGCTGCTGAGAAGAATGTTGTCCGCCGCAGAGTGATGGATGACATCTCTAAGGCCGTCGATCAGGAACTTGGCGGAAACCTCGGCAGTGTGGAAGAACCACCTTCGGAGGCTCCCGGCCAGGAATCCCTGTTCGGGTTTTAAAAAGTAAACTGAACCATGATCGATCTCAGTAATCAAGCGATTCGCGAAAGTTTCGATGCCATGCTCGAAGCCGTGTCAGAAGTGATTTCACCGGAGGAGCTAGTGATCTGGCATCACCGGATCGAAAACTGTGACAACCTCAGCCAGGCTGCAGAGGTGACCACCCAGATGATCGGCCGGCCGATGTCAGACGAGGAGCGACAGGAGGCTGACGAGGTCCGCCAGTCGCTAATCCTGTACGGAGAGGATCTTTGATGAGGGCCGTTAGTACCGGTTCGAACCTTGACAGGTCCGGTCCGGAAAGGTAAGTTATGCACGACGCCCTCAGGAGGCAAAACCAATGGCTCTCTATGCCGACGAGATGGAGAAGATTGTCACCCAAGTAGCTCGCGGTGAAGAGCCACAGGTCCGCGAATCGAAAGATGCGGCGGAATTCCGTGAGGGGGTCACCAACGAAATCGAAGAAGCCCGCAAGATCGCAGAAGAGCGCGGCCTCGACTTCATGGTCGAGATCATTAACGAGACTCCAGAGATGTGGTGATTGGCCTGAGAAGTCAATGCCTGAGTGAGCTTTTCATCTGACGGAACACTCAGGCAGTACCAAACTGACCAGTGACTCAGTCCGTAAACATCCTGCGAATCGTTTTTAATTCCGGCCGAGTCGTCGAAGAGCGTGGCGGAGAGGACATGATCATTGCTCTGTTTGCGCGAGACATTGAGGGCTTGATCGATTACATCATGGCTATCGATATGAGTGATGGGAAAGTGAATATCTACTGCGACGAAGACGACCAGCGATTTAATAACACTGAGGTCTTGATGTCGACGGATGTCCTCAGGTGGAACCGCCGGAGCTGATTGTTACGAAACGCGACAAGCTGGGGTAGAATGAAGCGCAGATGGTCCTCTTCGGGCATAATGAGCGCAGATCAGTTGAGCATCTCTTCGAGCTCCTGGTCGAAATCAATTCGTCCATCTACAGATTTTTCTCATGGCTACAGCCACCTGCATTGCAGCGACCCTGCTCGCTGTCCTATCGGTCCCATTTGCTGTTGTTCTCTGGCTAACCGAGAGCAAGTATCAGAAGGCGCGTCGCTGGCACAAGGCCGGCGCGACCTACAAGTTGATCGGAGAGCGTCTCGGATGTCACGCAACGACTGCTAAGCGCTGGAGCCTTGCTTAACTGCTCTGAAGGGGCAACGGTTGCAAGCGATCCGGGTAGAATGACTTATCAGCATTAGAACCTTGATCATCTTCGTCTTGCAGAACTTGATGTGAAAATCGAACCCTCCCTGCAGATCATTCCTGGAGGCTCTGCCTTCAAGTCTCACGGCGGTCGGTTTGGCTATCGCGTCATCGGCCCTGTCTGCAGGCTCTACGACCGAAACGAGCTGCCCTGGCCATCCTGCAGCCTGAGTTGGAGAGGCAAGCAGCCAAGCTGGAACCGGGTCGGAAAGCGCTTGATTCCAGACATGGCGGCGGCGAGATGTCCCAGCTACCAGGTCGAGGGTGTCGACGCTTACGGCAACACCTGGACACAGTCAATGACCCTTTACGAGGAGAAGCTCGTCAGTGATCTCAAACATTGGTGGATCACAAGGAAGCCTCAGAGTCAGGGCTATCCCGAACTTCCGCCCCAATCGCTCGGAGACTCCGATCATGTTTGACGACTTGACCGATCATGGTTCGAATAGTTATAAAGATTTCATCGAGGCAATTTTGCTCGATACAAGCCACGACCTGCCTGCCGGCTCAGAAGCAATGTCCCTCAAAGAACTCAACATTCAGATCGATTGCGAGCTTCTTGAGGAGGCCCTGAGCGACTTCCTTCAAATTCCACTAGCCCGCCGCTCTGCCGCTATTGCTGATTTCGCAGAAGCTGACCCAGCCCTCGCGAAGAAGCTACACCTCGAGCTTCTTTTTCAGTCTTGACTGATCAGCATTCGAACAAGTACAGGGCCATGAGTCAAATCGCCAGCCGCAATCCAGTCGTCCATCTATTGAGCGAACAGCTCGATACAGCTCTTGACGCTTACGGCCAAGACCAAAGCGAGGTCAACCGGTATCAGGTAGCCGTCGCCTCACAGCGTCTCATGAGCGCTGCTCGTGAGCTGGGGGTTTGATGTTCCGCTCCCTGGTCGGGGCCTCCGCCTGCTTTGCCTGCCTAGCCCCCCTGCCTCACAGTTCCCCGCCTGTCCAGCCGCCACCGCCAGGGGCAATCAGGACCATGTCATTTCAGCAGCTTACGGAGAGCGAACAAACAGCAATAGTGGCCCGCGCTCTCAGCCCACTCCTCGATGCAATCGCCGATGTAGAGGGTGGCTCTCAGAGTCTCAACGCTGCAAATAGGGGCCGCGCTGGCGACACCCCCGGCGGATGCCTCAGCGTCCTCGGGCGCAACTGCACCGACATGACCGTGGGCGAAGTGATCCAGGCTCAGCGCTGGTCAATCTTTGCCGTCGGCGCTTATCAATTCGTCCCCTGCACGCTCAAATCGTTGATCGCTAAAAGCGGATTTAATTCTGCGCGTCGTTTTGACAAGGTCACTCAGCAAGAGCTAGCCGTTTTAAACATTAAATACATGAGGCCGCAGGTCTGGGCCTATGTCCTGGGCGAGCCCGTAAGTGCTTACCGTGCGGCTCTCGAGATGGCCAAGGAGTGGGCATCGGTCGGACACCCTTCCGACAATCGGTCTTATTACGCGGGTGGCCGCGGCGGCAACAAAGCCAAGATCTCGACCTCGTTTGTCAGCCAAACATTGAGGGACGTTCGCGGAACACTGTCTCGGCCTCAGGTGATCCGATGAGACTTGATGATGAGTTCGGGCGCTTCCTGGCCTTTGCCATCGCCATACGTCGCCGTGACGAGGTAGCGGTCAAACAGTTCGCGACCAAGATGGCCACAGAGTTGGTCGAAGATTTTGAGATACAAGAGGCTTTAAAGAACACCACAATCAGAAACGCTGAGGGGCGCCGCCGCCAGGAAGAGAAACTTGAAACCGAGATGACTCAATACATGAAGCAGCTCGGCTCGTTAGTTGATGAAGATGGAATGGACTGGCTGAGAGAGCAGATCTGATATTCGGAACCCTTGAGGGATTCCAGACGTGCTCCTGTGACCTACTACGAAACCAGCGCGGTCCCTGACATCTCAACGGTCTGGGGCGAAAATGCAGCTCCCCTAAGCCAGACCAGAGAAGAGACAAGAGAGGACCTGCGCCGCATCCTGAATATCCCAGTAAGTCTTGAGGGCCTAGGCAATCTGACCCGTCAAATGAACGCAACCGCTGAGCTTTCTGGCTCCGCCGCTGCAGGCATCGAAGCAAATATCGGGGAGTACAAAACGCTCGAAACCAGCCGAACCGCGATCCAGAACAAAGCTTCGTGGGATGGGAGCGCACCACTGAAAAAAGCAGACGTCGTGGAGTACGACACAAGCCTTCTCGCCAGACCTGACGCGATCATCGCCCAGACGCAGGGGATCAACGCCCGCATGGGCCAGCTCGAAATGGAGATTCGCGTCTCATTAGGTCTGACGCCTGGACATGGCACCGCTCGCCTGTATCGCAGCTAATGGCATCCCCACTCGCACAATTCGCTAACGCTCGAATCCTCTTCAAAGCCTCAGGCGCTCGCACTAACGGCCGAGACGGATTCAAGGTTGCGGAGGGTCAGTCTTATTTGATCCAAGCCTTTTTGAAACGCAGGTCCACCCCAGGACTGCTCGACGACCGACTAGGCCTCCCGGCAGTCGATGGAATGCCACTGCAATGGCAGGGGTATGTCATCAACTTTGCGCCAGTCAGCAGCGCAGAGTCCGCCGTCTTTCACTCGATCGACTTGGCAGGCTTGGCCTTCGACGAGTCGATGGCTCTTCCCGCAGAAGTACGAAGAGACTCGAAGGGCACTCTGCATGTTCCGGGTCATGAGCTGATTGAGATCAGATTCACCGACAAGGCCGGAAAGTTTGGAAGCGAGGGCATTGGCGGGATCATCCGAGGCGTTCTTGGCGACTCGCTATTCCTCGAAGGGGGACAAATCGGATGACCAATATTCGCGCAACAATTGGGTTCGAAGTCACGTCCGACATCGAGGGAAAGCTGCGCCTAGCAACAGAACAAGCGTTTGCTCAGGTTGCTGGTGAGCTGACTGGACGCCTTG
Organism: Myxococcales bacterium; assembly: GCA_002726535.1. Taxonomy (GTDB): domain Bacteria; phylum Myxococcota_A; class UBA9042; order UBA9042; family UBA9042; genus UBA9042. Next base: position 28,901 of record PBTG01000079.1, read on the forward strand.
ATGCGGCCGTGTCAGGTGACCATTGGCCATGGCCTGACGCAACACCTCGCTTCGGCGGCTCCAGGGATCTTCAATCTGCTGCTGATAACTGGAACACGTACCTGACAGGCAATGGCATGGGTCAGCGGCCAAAATCCGTGGCGGGCTCTCCTCGTTCGATTGTCGACAGCGGCAACCTCAAGCAATCCAGAGACTTCAGCCTGAATCGCGCCACCTTGCAAGCCGAATGGAACTGGAACGCCGACTATGCGGCTGCGGTTCATGAAGGCGCATATATCCACCCGTTTGGCAACCGAAATAAAATCGTGCAAATACCAGCGAGGCCCTGGACTCAGGCCGTGATCGAAGGCAACACGGTCGCCACGGGTATTCCGGTTTATCCCATAGCTGCAAACCTCAGGAAGTACATCAAGCAAAGGGTCGGCTGACCTCGGAACACTGGGCCAGTTCCCGGCTAACCCATGGCAAAGCTGCCCTTTAAGACTGAGCCCAAGACCGAAACTCGAGAGATTGGGAATGAGGATATCGGGATTCTCGAGTTCCCTGTCCTCAACGATCTGACGGTACGTGAGCAGGCTTTCATCACCGACAAACTGACGGCTAACTCCACATTTTTGGAGATTGCGCGAATCGCTAACAAGATTTCCAGGGCCACGAAGATGCAGCCCATTGCTGCTCATGCGTTCGTCACTAGGTGCGTCACCTTCCAGATGCTCGGCAAGGGGACTTTTGACGAGAGGGACGAGAACATGAGAATTAAATATGCTCGCGAATTGGAAGAGCTGGGCGCATACCTGCTTAAGTCGCAGTGGGAGCGTCAAGTGGTGACGGCAGCCGCTTTGATTCGATACCGCCTGAAGGGGATGGAGGAGTTCAGCGCTGAGGATGCACGGGACCTGAGCCAGACCTTGCTAACTGAGATTTACGCTTTCTCGCTGATAGAGACCGGCCAAGCAAGCGACCCAGAAGAGGAGCTGGAATCAGACGTGGCAACTGCCCTGGGAAAGTAGAAGACGGCAGCTATACGGAGCCAGAGCCTCTGAGCTGGGGAGATCTATTCTGGAGGGCAAAGCGCCTCTGGCCAGGCGACCCTCAGTTCTCAACCGAGAATTTTGGTGAGCTTCCGTCGCAATACGTTCTCCGAGCAATTGAAAAAGGCCAAGAGCTTCGGCGGCGCGAGTTGCATGAGGCGGAAATTGGTGTGGCCAACCTCACGGCCCTGACTGCCAACCTGAATCGCGACACAAAAAAGAGCAGGACCCCTTACAAGGCGGCTGACTTCTGCTTCTTTGCCAACAGTGCGGAGCGCAATGATCCGGATGAGATCAACGCTGCGGCATATTTCGCATTACTTGAAAGCAAGCAGCTTCCGACCTGGGCTCTATTCATTTACTCAGAGATGAAAAAAATAAATACATCCATGGAGCCTCCGGAGCCTTTAGCGGCCATTGGAGATGGATTCCTGCTACTTGCACCTGAGCAGGTTAATGGTGGCATAGAGGGTCTTCTGATTGCGGAGAAGAGAGTCTCGGGTCAGGTTGTAGAGGTTAAAATAGGCCGCATAAAAGCTAAAATTACATGTCCAGAATTTGAGGAAATGCTGCTAGCTCGCGAGCACGTTTTTGTCAGTATTGATCGGTAGCTGGCGTAATACTTGTCCAGTACTTAGCCAATGCCGGATCTCTATTTCGCGCCAATCTGAGTGAAAATCCTGTTCACGAAACCATGAAATCCAGTCCCGTGATCCCTTGTTAGCGTTGCAATGTCGACAGGCTGGGATGCAATTACTTGTCATGTCCTTGCCGCCGTGGGCCTTAGGTTTCACATGATCAATAGTGAGCGATTTATCATCGATAGGTGTGGCATTGCAGTAGGCGCAGCGGTCACCCCAAGCGGCTTTGATTGCACGTCGCCAGAGTCGACGCGCTTCGGCGGATGTCATGGCTTCTAAGTGGTAAAGGTGTTCAGACGGTGACTCCCTAAGCGGGAGATTTTGCTGTGCAATCACTTAGAAGTTCGAGCCTTAACCGTTGACAGATGCTTGAAAAACATGTGGACCCTCTGGGCTGTCTGCCCAAGGATTCCGGGCGTCATCAGTGATACAAAATCATTCAATCGGAAGCCTGTTGAGACGTGATAAAAGACCCATGGCATTCGTTGAAATCGATTCCGCGGAAATCATTTATGACGTCCTGGCGTCTGATTCAGCCTTCTCGGCTTTGATCGGTTCGCTTGAATTCGAAGATGGGAATCAAGACGCTCTCTTAGTCGCTTTGGCCTCAAAACCTCTCGAAGGTATTGACGGCGCGTCTGGGCTGCTAGTTGTTATCGATAAAGATCCTCAAGTGACATCAAAGCGATTGCTTACTACTCAAGTAGTGATCGATCGAATGTTCACGATCCGTCTGATCCAGTTCCCGAGCGTCTCCCGCAACCTGCGGGCCGCTACTGAGCGACTCCTCCACATCTTCCCTGGCGCAACAGCGATTCCTCTTGCTGGCCCTGACCTGCTGTCTGGCGACGGCCAATCAGTCATAAAGCTGCCATCAAATCCTGTTGCACAGACCTAGTCACGGTTCGAACTGTGACTACTCCGGAACCCTGAAAGGACCGGGGAATTGATCACCCTTTTACTCACTCATTGCAATGGCAAATTTTTCATCCGCGTTCGGCTTCAAGGTCTACTTAGTCCCTTGCCTGGCCACAGCGGTCAACGTAAGCAGCGTGACTGGCGGTGTTGGCGCAACTGGATTCATCGCCCTGGGCGCATCAGAAGCCAACGTTGTGGCAACTGATGCCGTGGTCACCGAGGGCACAGTGACCGAAATCAATGTCGGCGGTTCTGACATCGTTGCAGGCGCTGTGACCCCAGTCGAACTGCTCGGATTGACAGACGCTTCTCTGTCTACCGACACCTCGTCCGAAGAAGTTGTGACCTACTCCGACGACTCCGGCTACGGCCAGAGCGTTGCGACTTCCAAGAGCTGGTCAATCAGCCTTTCTGGAGTGACCGACTTCAATGATGCCGGCTATCAGGTCATGCGTCTCGCAGAGAAGAACAACGTGGCCGGCGGCATTCGCGTCAAGATCGGCCGAACGACTCCTGCAGGCGAGCAAATTTACGGCTACGCAACTCTTCAGAGCTTCTCCGAAAGTGTCGAGGCTGGCTCGATTGTGACCTACACAATCGAAGCCGCTGGTTACGGCGCACTGGGTCTCGGCCTTGCTTAGCTGACTGGAGGGGCTGAAGGTGCGCTGAGAACCCTCAACGGTTCAAGCGTCACCACCTCCACCGGTTTCGCCAATCAGGACACCAATGGTGTTCTGGTTGACATCACCGGCCCTAACGGGGCTATCGGAACCGCTGACATCGTTACAGGCGGCGACCTCATGACAAACCTTGAGGTCATTCGCATCTCTAACGACAAATTCAGAGTTGGTGACACCATCACCTTCACTGAAAACGGCGGAACCGGTGTTGCAACTGCAATCGTCTCCGCTATTCATGAAGGTCAAAAAATTGGCGTCATCTCTGGCGCCGTGGCCTTCAACACCGACAACCCGTTCACCGCTGCTGACACCTCTGGTGTTGCTGTCACCTTCATTCCTTCGGCTGGCGTCAGCGGCCAGCTTGGAGCCGGCCTAGCCGGAACAGTTACAACCTCAGGCCCAACGCTGCTCGACAGCGTTCAGCTCACAGATGGCGGCTACGGATTCATGATCGACGACATCATCGAGGTCAACGAAGTTGGCGGACAAGGTGAAGGCCACTTCCGCGTTACTTCTCTCGCTTAAACTACCTAACCTCAGCCCTTAGGAAGAACTACGGCATACTCAAGGCTCGCCAATTGGCGGGCCATTTTTATTGGAACCCTAGTCGGAATCTAGGGGCCTACGAGTGAATAACGACCTCAATCTTAAGCTAGGTCTAGATACTTCTCCGGCAACATCTTCGTGGGCAAAGTACACCAGGGAAGTCACGCAGAGCGCTAAGAAACAGGCAGCCGCGCAAAGGCCAGTCGGCACTGCGCTGGCGAGACTCGTTAAGGCGGCCAGGAAAGCTGGCGTTGAGTACAACTCCGCCACAAAAATTTTCAAGGATGGAAGCACAGGCGCCGCGCTGTCAATAAAAGAGGTCAGCGCCAGGATTAAGGAATTAAATGGCGACTTAGATAAGACAAAGGGTGTAGCTCAAAACGCCCTCGGTGGAATTGGCGCAGGATTCAAACAAGTCCTCCAGGGCATCCCTCAGGGCATTGGCCTGGCCATCGGTCAGCAGCTCATAGCCCCATTAACAAACTTTGGGACAGTCCTTAAAAGCGCTGTAACCGACACGGTGAAAACCTACGTCGACATTGATGCGGCATTACGTCAAACGGCCTCGATCTCTGGAGCCACGAAGGGCCAATTCGAAGAGTTGCAAAACTCAGTCATTGGGCTGGCTAAAGACACAAAGTTCACCACTGGAGAGCTGGCAGAAGCGTCAATCGCACTTGCTCGAGCAGGATTTGACGCCCAGGAAGTCCAGCAGGCTTTGCCGGGCATTTCAGAAGGCGCGGCCGCTGCGGGGCAAACCATGGAGCAGATGTCGGACACCGTGATTGGTGCCATGGGTGGATTTCAGATTGGCACCGAAGGGACAATTGGCGTCGTCGACGTGCTGACGCAGGCCGCAAATAATTCCAACCAGACAGTGACGGACCTAGGGGACGCGCTGAAGTATGCAGGCCCAGTCGCCAAGGGCCTAGGCCTAACCCTGGAGGACACCTCAGCAGTTCTTGGACTGCTTGCTAACGCAGGCATCAGGGGATCACAGGCAGGCACAACACTGCGCACAGGTCTTAGCCGTCTGGCTGCTGCGGCTGCAGGCAATAACAGCGAGTTCGCCGACCTCTCGCGAGGAACCGGTCGACTTGCGAAGACAATGGAGATGCTCGGCGCTGATATCACCGATGCCGAAGGCGAGCTGAAGGCCTTCCCTGAACTCCTCAAAACGCTTAAGGCAGGACTAGGAGGCCTGTCGTCTACTGAGCAGCAGTTGGTCTCAAAGATCCTGTTCGGCGATGAGGCGGCCTCAGGCTTTAGAGCATTGCTGAATAGCAGCGTTGAAGATATTGAAGAATTTGCTGCAAAAACGAACAACGCCACAGGGGTAGCGGCCGAGACATCACAGAAAAACCTCGAGGGGATCGCGGGCTCTTTGACGTTCTTGTCCTCTGCTTTTGATGCAGCGTCTGCAACGGTCGGCAAGTTTCTTGGGACTTTTATCAAGCCGCTGATCGACGCACTCGCCGCAGTGTTGAACGCCTTTAACGGGCTTCCCACGCCCGTTCAGAATGTTGTTGTCGGAGTCACGGCTCTTGCTGTAGCCGCAGGCTTGGCGACCGCTGCGCTTGTTCTGTTTAATGCAGCGTCAAATGCCGGGATATTTGCGACCCTTGCCAACAGCATTGCGGGCACTGTGGCCTCCTTTGGCATATATGCGACTACGCTCAAAACCCAGGTAGTGGGTGGCCTCGCTGCTGCCGGCGCCGCTGCGGTCAGCTTCAGCGCATTACTGACAAAGAAAATCGTTGTCACCAATGCGGCCACGGCAGCAATAGAGAGAAAAACGGCTGCACTCGTAAAATTAAAGCTGGTTGAGGCCACTGGTGTCCCGGTCACAGGGGCGGCGACCGCAGCGGCTACAGCACAAGCCACGGCTCAAACTGGAGTTGCTACGTCGGCCACGGCGGCTGCCGGCGGCATGGGTGCCTTTATGGCAGCGGCTGGGCCTATTGCAATCCTCGCCGTTGGAGTTTTGGCGGTGGCGGCTGCATGGGATACCTACGCGCAAGTTGCCAAGGGCGCCGAGGAAGCCGGTGATGCGCTGGGCGCTGGCAACAAAGAGCTCAAAGACCAGCTAAGAGCGCTCGGCGCAGTTGTGGAGGAGACCAACAAAGAGGCCTGGGAACGATCGGCCGATTCTGTTGGGGGCTTCCGAGCCGGTCTTGACCGTTTAATTCGAGCCTCGAACACTCTGACCGGCCCCCTACAACTCAATACAGCAGAAGCAGCAAAATTCAACGCCACATCTAACGAGCTCGCAGAAGGCCTCGGCCGTACGATTGCGAACCTGGATGCAGGGAAAGAGGCCTACGACAATCAAGTCAAGCGCCTCGGCACGCTCACAAAAGGAAGTAAGGAATACAACTTGCTAGCTCGAGAGATAGACAAGACCGAAAAGGTCTTGACGAAAACGTTTGACGAGAAAATAAAAGCGCTCGAGGATCTCAAGAAGAAGCTCAAAGCTCGTAATGCCGAATCGGAGAGAGAGAAACAAGCGCAATTTATGGCAATTGCAAATACTGAAAATAATATACGCGTACTTAAGGAGCATAAAAAGGCCCTAGATTTAGCCACTGAGGGATACAAAAACCTACATCCAGAGATCGCAGAAACAGGGGGAGCACTTAAGGCTCTCGATGATCGACTTAAAGAGGCCTCGGACGCATTTAAGGGCCAGATGAAAGCGATGGAGGAGTCGTTTAAGAACTTAAAAAAAGAGATGGCTGAGGGTCTCAAGGACGAGGTCGATGCCATCAAGACGGAAATAAAGAGTCTTAAGGACGAAAGTAAGGTCTTTACGGGCATTAAGAACGACGAGATCAGAGCTATCAAAGAGATCGGCACAGAGCAGCAGCGGACCAACCAAGACGCAAAGGCGTCCATTAAAGAAGTTTCTGAGGCAAAAATTGCAAGCATCAATAAAGCCAACAATGTCCAGCAAGCAGCATTTAGCGCAGAGATTTCGGGCCTAGAGAAAGCAGGAGCTGCGGCTGAGGCGAGGCATCAGAGAGCCGCGAGCGCAGCACAGAGTGCGCACGATCGTGTGATGAAGCATCTGGACGATGAACTTAAAGCGATCGAGAAGCAAAAAAAAGCAGTAAGCGAACGTTATGACGCCGCTCTTGATGGGCTCAGAGCGCAGACCCCAGCCGAGAAAGCGCTTGCGTTTCTTGAAAGGGCCAAGCTGGAGCAGGCGGCTCAACTCGGAGGTGAGGAGGGCCTTCGCGCAAAGGCACAACTAGAGCGCCTGGACAGGGAAGAACAAATCGCCTTGGTTCAGAAGGCTAAGGATGCTGAACTTGCAGTGCTTGATGCGAAAGCTGAGGCCAAGGAAGAGGAGAAGCGCAAGAAAGAGGAAGACCACATCAATAGGATGCGCGACCTGGAGATTAAAAGAGCTGCGGATGCGGCGAAGAACGAGGAGGACATCGCAGAGCTTCGCGCAGCAGCCGCATTAAAAGAAGAAGAAAATGCCGAGACGATTAAAGGAATTGAGGCCGATGCCTCAGCAAATACGAAGCGACTCGAAGACGAGATACAACAGCAGAAACGCGATAACGCCGACGAGATTAAAAAACTAGAGGATGACAAGAGGGCCGACAAGGAAGTCACTGCGAAAAAAGAAGCTGAGCTGCTCGGCACGATAGAAAAGCTCGAAGATGATGCCCTCACTAAGAAAGAAGCCGCAGAAGAGGCGTACAACAACCGACGCAACGAGATGCTCGAGGATTTCAATACAGCGATCGGGAACACAACCGACGTCATCATCCGCGAGGGGGACACCGCCTGGAGCACCTATGCCAGCAACGCCGTCACGCAATTAGGAAGAGTCCAGCGCGCGGCAGAAGCAGCAGCAAAAGCAGCAAAAGCAGCAGGCGCAGGACAACCCAATAGGTGGACAGGTGGTCCTGTGTCGGCTGGTCAGCGCTACACCGTGAACGAACTGGGACAAGAGGCGTTTAGGTCATCGACCGGCAAACTCAGCCTCATCGATGCTCCTGCTTTCGGTAAGTGGAGGGCTCCCTCAAAAGGAACCGTCATCAACGCAGCTCAGACCGAAAGGTTGATGCTTCCGTCATCAGGCCCAGCGATCAGCGGTGGCCCAGCAATTGACGCGAGTGGCGGCGTTGCTGCACAAAGAGCAAACGGAAGCGAGACCCGTAACCTGCTGAGAGCTATTGCCAGAGCAACAGGTGGCGACAACATCACCAACAACGTCACGATCCAGTCGGCGAACACCACTCAAACCGCGTCCGACATGATGGTCGAACTGACAAAGGTCAAGCGCCGCCGTCTCCGCTGATCGGAATGCTGAGGGGTCGAGAGGCCCCTTTTCAATGTTTGATTTCTCATCCCCTGAGTCCTCGCTGCAAATGCTGCAAGACGCAAGACGGGCGAGCCCTGGAGGTGGTCCTGGTATTAGCGAACTGCCGCTAGACGAGCAGTCGGAGTATGAGCTGAAGTGTTCGCTCGCCTACGCATATTCCGTTGCTCGGGTGGCCCTTAACGAATACGGGGAGGATGTGGCGATGTTGGCTAAGGCTGAGTTTGACCGGGTTTGGTTAGCGCTGATTGATGTCGATGAAGAGTTTAAAAAGAACGTGATATCGGGAACTGCGCGGCCTCCTATTGGAGCGGCCAAGCCTTACCAGGACTTCGCCAAGGGCAAAACTTCGGAACTCTAGGGGCAGTAGTCAGCCCCTCATGTCAGCGATCGGCGTAGCTTATGCCTCACAATCAGGCGGCGGGACTTACAACGTCGTCATAGATCTATTTAGCGGCGGAGAGGTAGCGAGGGCCTATGAATCCACCGCTCAGTTCTCTAGGGGCGTATCTGGGCAGCAAATAATCACAGGCCGCCCAGGTCGCCAAAAATTCATCTGGGCCATCTCTGGCCTTCTCGCGGAAGCCGACGCCAAAGAGCTCGACGACATGTTTAAGGCGTGGGATACAGACAGAAGCGCAGGCCTTGCGGCAGCCGTAGGCATTACGGACGAAACCCTGTTCGACACGTTGACTTCGAGCGCAGTTTTCTCTACGCCTCCCTCGTTCATCAGAACAGGGCCAAACCACCTAACAGCCTCCTTTGGATTGGCGGAGGTTTGACCATGAGTTATTTAATTAATGCAACTCGCCCAGCATCACTAAAGCTAAACGACGCCGAATACATCGACCAGCTTGAATCTTTTCAAGTGTCTGATACGTCGTCATACAGAAACGGAATTGTGACCACGACAGGGACAATCCTTCTCGGCACCGTCGGAGGCTCAGACCTGCAGGATTATGAGCGGGATGATTTTCAACGTGGGTCCACTGTTCGATTTGAGGTGACATACCCAAGCGGCAACACTGCACTACATCCAAGGGGCCGGCTAAATGTCATCAGCTCTGCATACGATCCAGAGCTCGAACGGATCACCCTTGAGGTCGGTTGCGACTTGGTCGTGGCAAAAATGCTTGATAACGACTCTGTAGTGCTTCCATTCGAAGCGGTCCCCCTAGACGAAACATCGAAAACCTTTGAGGGCATTGCGTCAAGTCTTGCGGCTGTAGGCGGCCTGATATGGCAGGCAAACGATGGCTCTATTCAACAGACAACGTTCTTTGACGGCGATTCCTATGGCAATTATCAGCAGGGATCGTTCGTCTCGGTTCGCGGCGTCACAGCTCTGACCGTTCAACCCTTAGCAGCGACTGAAGCAATACCGGATCAAATCGAGCTGAGCTACCAGTTCCCGACCGACGAAAGGGCAAAGAACAATCAAGGCAAAGTTGACACTGTGACAACAGAGTCTGACTACTTCATCAAATATCCGGCCACGGTTTTCGAGCGGATTAAGGGCGCAACTGTAGATATCAAAGTCATCGTGGGAGGCGGGCCGGTCACCATTCCTGCGATAACGACTCCGGAAATCCAGACGGGCTGCGGAAACGCTCCCATTCCTCCTCAGTTCAGACCTTCTGAAACGATCAATATTCCCGGCTCGGAGCAAACAAAACAGATTCCTGCTCCATGCAGCGTTGGCTATGAGACAAAGTCTGTTCCTCAGTACATCCCAGCGAAACGGAAAGAGGTTCGAACGACTACCTACGACGGCCCGGCAGCTCAAACGTCGATGACAGAGAGCCAGATTGAAGGCCCTGTGATTGAGCTGAATTCTCAATATTTTGCTGACAAATTCGCTTATTGCGGAGCAACTTACGCGAACAGATGTCTGCCATCTCCATGCGCTTTGTTCGGCACCTACACAGTCGTTCTGGGCAAGCAGCAGACCCAATACATCTACGGCAAATCAGCAGAGGTAAGAAAGACAATCACCACAACTTGGAGGCCCAAGCTCGCGGCGGCGCAACCTGACGACTGGAGGTCGGGAGTTGTTAGAGGTGTCGCGCAAGACTTCAATCAAGGCCTGGCAATTACAGCCATCGGCCTTTACAGGCATCAGATCGTCATCAGAGAATTCCGAAAGGAGAAAAACGCCAATATCCAGGAGACAACTACGTTTACCTCCGCAGTTTCTCGAGGGGGCGGCATTGGCGCAGCAATCGACGCCAAGAAAGGGATCAAGACATCTGAAATCAGGCGCTCAGTGACGTCGGTAGCGGCTGAGATTCGCCCTGACTCGCTCAATGCTGCAACCACTTCTGTCACAACAGAAAAGACGACCGTCGAGATGCACGGCCAGGTTGGCGGCTATGTCAATGGCGCAGGCCCCTACATCCTCAAAGAGGACATCCCCGTTCCTCTGCTTTACAACTCCTCAAATAGCGTTAAACACGCGGCGAATTTTTACGGCGATTACTTGGCCAGATTTATTGAGGGTGATGCGCGAGGCCTGTCAATCGGAGAAGCCCTAAGTGAATCCTGGGCTGCGAGCTGGACGCCAAATATGCCCTTCAGGTATTACGACCCTAAAAGCCAAAAATTAATGGCGCTTAGGGCTGACGCCTGCTCGTGGGGCGCTGATTCAGGTGGTTGTGTGGTTGTCATGAATGGGATCTGGGTTGCCGACATGTCTGGAACTGTGACCATTCCTTCGAACCTTCGAGGCAACGCCACGCCTGACATGACCGCGGACGATCCGATAGCTCCAACACCTCCGCCGGTTGATGAGCCGTCAGTTATCGGCGACGTCGTCATAAACAAGCGGTTCAACTTCCACGTCGACGTCTACATCACGTCAAAGATGCTTTGCAATCCTTCAGGGAATGATGGCGTCAGGGTCCCAACTCCTGGCCCCCAGAGCGTCACTCTCGGGATGACGTGGGTGGTTTTCTGCAGGGGTCGCATCGTTCGGCCTGGTGCTCTCATAGCGCTCGAAAACGATGGATCAATTCCGGTGACGCATCACTACAACGTGGTCGTTGATGAAGCGCTTGTCGTTATCGATGACGACGTCCTGTTCCCGGACATTGTTCAGCCGTAGGCCGGAACACTACAGCGACAGAAAAGCTGCTAACCCATGGCAATCACTGCAAAAATATCCGCAGCAGAGATCTCGGCACAAGTTGATCAGCGCTTCGTCAACAAGTACGTCGAGGGGATCCTTATCGACGCGAACGGGGTCACTTACAGCCCTGGGACGACTGTCGACTCAACCTTTCTCGGCTTCGAGGTGGCGGAGGCCAACGGCTACGAAAGACAAGTGCTTGTCTTCCAAGGGCAGGATCAGACCGCTTACACAGATGACGGCGTCGGCTTAGCCACTAAGGGCACGGTTTTCACTCATGACGGAAGTGCCAACGCAATCACTTTCACTCATGCCGCTCTGGTTTGGGGCACAGGAAATGTGGCCGCTCTTGACGCTGCTACTACTGACCCTGCTGTCGGAGTCGATGGGGTCTATACCGATCTTCCTACCGTCACGGATGGTTCGGGGACAGGCCTAACAGTTGACCTCACGGTCGCCAACAACGTGTTTGTTTTCTCGCCGTCCCGTTTTGGCCGGAACTACCAGACAGGCGACTCGGTCACCATTCTCGAAACCACGATGGAGCAGGCGGGCGCTGTTGCGGCCGGAGCAGGGCTGGCTCAGATGTTGGTTGGCACTGTGAGCAGCAACACAGAGGCAGGGCAGTTAATCACCGTTGCGCCTGTCGACACTCAGGTCACCTTGGACGCCGGCAATGAGGCGGCCTTCTATTGGGACTTCAAGCTTTTTGGATTCGCTGACTAATGGATTTACTTCAAAAAACAATTAAGACCGCCGAAACCGCTCGACTGATCGAGCTTGAAAGAAGGCTTGAGGGGTCAGCTCCTCGCGGAGACTTTGAAGGCAGCGTGACCGGCTACTGGAACAAGCTCGATGATTTAGGGGTGGGGATTGTTGATTACAAGGGCAAGCAGTACAAAACCAGATCCATCGGCTTTATGTCGCTGCCTAAGGGGACAGAAGTCGAGCTCACTTACGCCCAAGGCGTCTATTACGCAAAGTTCTAGCCATGCCAATCAATTCAACGTCATTCGGCTCAGTTCCGATCCAGCAAACTGGCAGAGTTGTCCTGGCGCTGGTTTCTGCGCGGCCAGATCCGACAGAGGCACTTAATCCGCCGAGAACCCCTGGGGAGTTGATTGGTTACTACAACCCTGGCACCGACAAAGTAGAGCTCTGGACGGCTTCTGCCGGGGGCACTTTCTGGCGAGAGGTCGGCTGATGCCAGACCCTCGCGAGACACTCGCTCACGGCACGTTGACGCACGTCTATACCAAGCCTTTGAGCGAGGTGGTCGGTCTATACCCGCGCTCTACTAAGACCCCTTTAAATGAGAATCGACTGGTGAGAGTTGAGGGGCTATTTCAGCCGCAGAGCCAGGACCCGATCGCTGAGGGCGAGATGATCGTTTTATTTAGCGAAGAGTTTGGAGTCAAAATTGCTCAGATATTTGTCGCGGTCGATATCAGCGGGACTCTGGAGTGGAAAACAATTCAGCACAGAACTGGGATCAGCAACTCTCAGACCGGCGGACCCTGGAACCCATAACCGTCGGCACCCTAGGCGGACCTGATCGCGTCTTAGGCAATGGTGTGGGGGCAAAATGGAGGGTTAAGAGAATTCTTCGACAAGAACCAAAGGTTAGAAAGCGACGCTCGCGATCGCCGCCTCAGCTACGAGAGGCTCACCGATTCGGGCAGCCTAGAAAGTACGGGATATGAGGGAAATTCTTTCGAGACCGAGACCGGCTCTTTCAACTGCCAGACGGCATCAGATTGCGGCGCTGATCACAGTTGTTCCGGCGGGCAATGCGTGCCCAACAATTCGACCAGCACTACGGCCGCAGGTGACGGCGCCTCTCCAGGCGGGTCGTCAAGCGGCGGCGGATCGCCAAGCGCGGGCTGCAGTGGTGACATCCCTGGAGACGACTGCATAGAAAAGGGGTGCGCCACTGGGCCTACATGTGGAGACGGAGGAGAGGAGCCCTTTGGCTGCTGCGGAACGCCTATCTACAGATGCCATGGCGCAGGCCAAACCGGAGAGCCGCAATGCGAGCCGTGCGAGTTCGAAGAAAAAGAGTGCAATGACTTCTGTGATTCGTGGTTTAAGTCACACGGTTCACTGGCCCCTAACTGCACAAGCGGAGCTACTGGCCGACCCCTGACGTGTGGCGATTGCAGTGAATGCTTTGCCAGCCTGTGCCGCGAGGCTGACGACGGCCCTTGCTGGTGCAAGCCAGGGAATACTGGCTGCCCTGACTGCGAAGAATGTCAAAGACCATCCGGCGACTGCAAGGCTGGTGTCGGGGTGTGCAATGACGAGTGCAACTGCTTCGTCACCTGCCCCTGCGGAACTCAATACCAAGGCTTCCACACGCAGGAGCATTACGCCACCGGGCTTGCCTGCCCATCTGCGTGCCGCGCCGCCACTTATCAAAAATATTGCGTCGAGGGAAAAGATAAATCCTGCCCACCCCAGAAAGACTCCTGCAAGGCGGATCCCGGAAATAAGTGCGAGCTCGATTGTTACTGCACCTCTCAAAAGGTTTCATGCAACGGGACCCACACCTGCCCTGACGGCTACCGCTGCCAAGTCACGGGAACGCTGAACGCCTCACTTGGCGGTCAATGCGAGGACGGAACCGATCCCACAAACCTTTGGGCGACAGGTGGCAAAACCATCTTCCTGAGGATCTGCAAGATGGCAGACGACCCCGACTGTCAGGAGTGTGATTGCAATTGTGAGAATGATTGCCCTGACTGCCACACCTGCGGGGCTGACGGAAGATGTGTTTATGACGAAGGCTGCGACACCCCTTGCGACAATCCCTGCAATGGCGCTTGTTGCGGGCCGGGCCAGAAATGCGTCCCCGCAGTTCTTTGGCAAGTCATCGACGCCTGCCACTTCCAGGGCGCGACTTTCGCGGCTCCTCAAGGTGTCACCCCTGCGCTAGTCCATACAACGGACGTCACAAAAGAAGATGCCGTCTGCGATCGCTGGCACACTCACTGCGCTGTCACGGTTCAAGGGGGTCAGGTCGCTCAGCACTTGGACTGCCAGAAAGGTCTCAAGCGCATTGGGCCGGCTGGATACAACATCTGCAGCGACTGAAGATCGGAAAGATAAGGCAGCTTGTGAATAGTTTCTGTGGCTGTTTTTCCTGATCGTATTGTCCAGAAAAACAGCACAGATCCTGCCGGTTCGGTAAGAACTGCTGTCGATCCCGTGATCGGTTCAGACCCAATCATCGGCGGTGAACTTGTAGTTCAAAGATCTATTGGCAGCGCTCAACTACTCACTCTTGATGCTAATAATACTCCAGTAGTTGTAGGCGTTTCGGCAAATGTTGGAGCGACCACTCCATCGATCAAGCTGAATTTTGAGGAAGATGGCACCGATACGCCGTATGAATATGTTGTCGGCGGATATCCTTTCGACCCCAGCGGCAAGTTTGGCAACTGTTATAAACACATTGCCGGCAGCACTTCCCCACGAATCAATCCCCTGAGAATCCAGGCCGAGAATGTGCCTGTCCTAGGGAGCGAAACTTGGACATTTAACTTCTGGTTTAAAAGCGATTTTACTTTTGACTTTTACAGCCACTTCGACCCCGCCCCAAACAGCCTGCTAGTTGTTTCGGCGAGAGACTATGTCCATGGACCTGGAGCTTTCACTGTCACGATTGATGGTGGCACAACTGACACGGGCGGGATCGGCACGGACACAAGTCGCACGGCGGACCTGGCTAAGGGCGCGATCGTGTTTGGCCTGGGTGGCATGTACGGCGCGACAGAAAGCACCATCCCTCAGATCCCCTCCACAGGCGAGATCGTCACTTCTGCTGCGACTGGTGTCTGTGACAACAACTGGCACTACATCACCTTCATGCACGAGGGCAGCGGGGTTTACTCCTGTTTCATTGACGGCGAACTGAAAGAAAGAAACATCCTCGACAGCCCCGTCAATTACGGCGACTCAGGAACTTCAGGGATCTTGATGCCCTCGGGTCTCGAGTTCGGTGGAGCTCTTCAGATCAATGACAACGACGTATTTCCTGGATCAGAGTTTTTCGGATTCAACGGCAGGCTTGATGGTGTCACGTTGTATGCCGGCAACGCCATTTTTCGGGGATTGCGTCAGTTCACAGTCCCCACCTCTGCTCCAAACGACGACCCAGTACAGCAACCCCTAGACACGCTCAGGACACTCCTCGACACGGGCATCGACGCAATCCCAGGTAATGGCGAAACGCTTGTCTATAACGCCACGGAGGGCGCCTGGGAGAACTCACCAGCTCCAGCATTCAGCCTCACTGGCAACAACCTTGGAGATATTGGAGACGTCACCATCGCGGCAGTCGCCTCGCTGACTCAAGGCGAAACGATTACGTGGGATGTCGCGACCTCTAATTGGATCAACAGCCCGATCCTGATCGAAAACACCGACGTCGATACGACCCTTACGGGCACGGGATATGTGATCCGCCACGACGGTTTGACCGGCTGGAAATCAGAGCGCCTCGATTACGCCGATCTGAGCAATGCCCCTGCAGCTCTGAGCGACCTGACACAAGACCTGGATTTAAGTCTCTACAACGTCGTTGACCTGGCCGATGTTGTTGTTACCTCGATTCAACAGGGCGACGTCCTCGCATGGAACGACGCTAATAGTCAGTTCGAAAACATTGCTCAGCCACCGGCAAATATCAGCGGAAGCAATCTCGACGAACTTCTCAATGTCAAAACGTTCGCCGACGTAAGTCAAAGCGTTTTAAACACTTACACCTGGTTGGCATGGAATGCGATCGACGCCAAGTGGGAGCCGAGAACTCTTGAATACACTGAGGTGTTTGATGCACCTGCAGACCTAAGCGATTTCAACAACGACCTAACTCTAAATAGTTTCACCAATGACGCTGGTTATCTTTCAGCGGCAAACCTGTCGACGTTCTCTCTCAACTCTTTCGGCGATGTAACTATAACCAGCCCTGTCGAATCTCATGTCCTGGTTTACAGGTCCGGTCAGTGGCGCAATGAGGTTGGCCCACCGGCAAACATCACGAGCAACTCAATCGGTGACCTTGCGGACGTCACTAAAACTCAGGCAGCCAATACCTTGCCGGCGGTGGTGACCATGGAGGACATGGGCCACCTGGTCTTTGACAGCCCTCTGCTCGCGTCAAATATCACTTATCAGGTGATGTACGACCACGACCGATTAGGTCTTGGCCTTTCGGCTATTCGTGACTCTGACGACACGGGATCCGAGATCTTCGTTAGCCGTGGTGGTGGTGTTGACCTTCGCTCAGACGTCAACTTCTTCCGCCTACGCGGCAAGCCTGATGTAACAACCAACAGACCCGAACTCCGTTTCGAGACTGGTGATTCTTTCGCTACCCCTGCGACAGGTCACTACATCTCACTCAAGATGCCCTCCACGGTCCTTGAAGATCAGACCTATTACTTGCCCCAAGAAGATGGCGACGTCGGCGACGTGCTCGCTACTAACGGAACAGGTGAGCTGTCTTGGATTGCTCGCGCCTCGAACAATGATCTGGGCCAACTGAGCGACGTCGATCTGAGCACTCAGTTACCAGTCGACGGCAGCGCGTTAATTTACAACTCAGCGGCCTCGATGTGGGTTCCTGGAGCCAGCGTCACAGACCTGAGCACGTCAGTTTTGAATGACATCTCGGACGTCTCTTATGGAGGCACACCGGGGACAGGTCAGGCATTGCTATGGAACGGCAGCGCCTGGGTGCCGAATGACATTGCGGTCTCGCTCGACGACCTGGCTGATGTCACCTTCTCAAACGGGGCGTTCACTGCCACTGGACTGCAGGCGATTGTCCTCGAGGACACGGCAGGCACTGGGTTCATTGGGTTCACCTCACCCGCGAACTACAACGCGACCGTTCTTTATACGCTCCCCGTTGACGACGGGGCAACAGGTGAGGTGCTCACCACTAACGGATCAGGGGTCCTCTCCTGGATCGAGCCCGGAGTTGATGAAGCATCCCCTGCGATTGTTTGGGACGTAACAAACGTTGGGGTCATTGCTTACGGGTTTACCGGCTCAGGCTTTTCGACTACGACAAGCAACCCGGCCCTTTACGTGGTGCGCGGTCAAAAGTACACGTTTAATAAGACAATCTCTGGCCATCCGTTCGAATTGGTCGAGGCCGATGGTGTTACCCAGTACACCGCCGGAGCTGTAGAGAGTCAGCCCCTGGCCCTGGGCGAATTGAACTGGACGGTGCCGATGGATGCACCCTCAACCCTTGGCTACCGATGCACGGCTCACCCGTTGATGAAGGGGATCATCTATGTCTTAAACGCTGGCGTCGACCTGGCCTCGTCGAACATCGAAGAGCTCGCCAATGTCTCGTCAACCGCCCCAACCGCGGGCCAGGCTCTTGTGTGGAACGGCACGGAGTGGGTCCCTGGGTCCGTCCTCAGCTCTGGCAGCGCTACCGGATCAGCGATCAGCCAGTCCGTAACTGAGACACAGGTATCCGATGCGAATGGTTTCTTGACCTTCATCGACCTGGGCACCTCTGGAACGTTGATCGATATACAGGCAGGCGCTGAAGCGTGGGTGACTATCTATTCATCAGTAGCGACAAGGGCCGCGGACGCCGCAAGAAGCCTCGAGGAAGATCCTGCACAAGGGTCGGGAGTCCTTGCGGAGTTCGTTATCCCCGCATCGACAACAGTGCTGACAACGCCGAGCACCAACTACTTCAATTCGGAGGGACTCATCTCCGAGTCGATCTATGCAGTGGTTCGCAACCCCTCGACAGCAGCCGCGCTCAATAACGTCTCAGTGACTGTCAGGGCGTTCGCGATCAGCGGTTACACCGCAGTCTCTGGAGGCACTTTCGGCAGCGGTTGACCGGAACCCTAGCCCGAGATTGACGGGCTTATGGCGGACTTCATCGCACGGATCAAACCAAAAAAGAGCTCCGTATCAGGTGAAGTCCCCACGGCCTCAGACCTCGAAGTCTCCGAGATTTCAGTTAACACCGCCGACGGCAAGCTGTTCGTCAAGCACACCGACGGCAGCATCAAAGAGATCAGTGGATCGAGTGGCGCCAGTGACGGATCAGTCAGAACAAGTGATCCACAAATCACCACAGCAGCGCTCGCTCAGTACGCATCAGAAGACGCCACCTTTGGTCAGACCGGCAGGGCTGGGCAGTTCCTGAAAATCGAGGCAAGCTGCGCCTCATGGGTCGTCTTCTATTCGAGCAGGGCTGCGCGCACTGCTGACGCAGCAAGAGCATCAGACGAGAACCCAGCCCAGGGCGTCGGCGTACTGATGGAGGTTTTCACCGATCAGGCTGAGACCGTTCTGATCACGCCGTCTGTTCTCTACTTCAACGACGACGTCAACGAAGGCGCCGAGGTCTACGCAAAAGTCGTCAACCAAGACGCGACAACTCAAGCGGTCACCGTCACGGCCACCGTGGTCCCTATCGAAGGACGCTCCCTATACGAAGCAGAGGGGACAGCTCGGATCAAGGGCCTAAGTGTCGAGTCGGCATCGCTGGCCACGAACGCATCAGAGTTTTTAACGCTTAAGCAGACCGCACGATCTGGCCAGTTCACAAAGATCTCGACCTCAGCAGCGGCCCGCGTAATTTTTTACAGCACGACAGCAGCGAGAACAGCCGACTCGTCAAGGCAGCAAGGTTCGACTCCCTTGGCTAGCTCCGGCGTGTTGATGGAGGTGGTCACCGCAGGCGCTGAGACGTTAGAGATCACTCCAGCAATTCTCTATCAAAACTCTGAGCCAGGCGCAGCCGGCGAGCTCTACGTGAGCGTGACGAACCTGGAGACAATTGCAACCGCAATCACTGTCACCGTTGACGTCGTACCCATCGAGGGACGCGGTGCATATCTGAGTGAGCTGAATGAACTACTCGATGTCGACACTACGGGCGTAGCTAATGGTGACGCGATCGTCTACGACGCAGCAGCATCGAAGTGGGTTCCTGATCAGCTCATCAGCCTGAGCAGCTTGAAAACTGAGGTGGCGGCTGCTTCTGATTTCGCCGACTTTCAGTCGAGGATCGCGGCGCTCTGATCGGAACCATAGGCCGACAGATCAAGCCGGCTTAATGATCAACTCCGTCGAGGACCTGAGAAGCGCTGGCGTGTTGCCTACTGGTCCTGTTTCTGCTTGGCCGAAACAGCGCAATGTGGCCGGGCCAGGGATGAGGGGCGCCAAGGAACACAAGGCCGATCCCAAGATCAAGGCAACGGTGGCAGGCCTGGCGAGAGGTCTGGGTAAGACCGCGCTGCAGGGAATCCTCAACGGCAAGGTCAGCCGTGAGGTCAGAGAGGAGCGGTATGACATTTGTAAGGCTTGCTCGGCATTTCGCAAGCAAGACAAGCGCTGTAGTGAGTGCGGTTGCTTTATGGAGGCCAAGACGTTTATTGCTGGCGACCCCGACATGCTCTGTCCCCTCAAAAAATGGAGCCGCTGATCGATGGCTATCAACCCCGCGCCAATGGATCAATGTCTGGTCAAGGCTCGCTGCCTGACTGGACCTAATGAGGGGCTGGCATACGACCTCAAGCAGCCCTGCCCGACCGGTCAGCAGTTCGTGCCGGAAGTGTGCGACTGCTTCCCTATAGATACGCCTTGCCCTGCCGGCATTGGCGGGACCTTGACGTCACGCCTCAGCAGTCGGCTAGGGAACGCAACGGTAACGACTTTCTACCCCACAATTCAAGGCGGAGTGGCTGGCGGCGGCTCTCGCGTCATCGATGATCAGATACAGGTATTTGATGGGACGGCCTTTGTCGCGGCAGGCGTTACCCCTTACAGCGTTGGCGACGAATACGGCGGCCAGATCTTGACCAGTGTCGTTCACTCGTTCGCTTTGGCTAGTACGTGTGATCCGACTTGATCAGGGTTCGCACTCTAACTGGCCGGAACCATAGGGGGCAACTTTCTGCCGGGGGTGATCCCCGTCTGCACCATGCCCGAAGAGAATCTCAATCTCGACGTCAACGCTGGCGTTGAAACCGCCGAAACAGTCGACGCATCCCCCTCCACTGAACAAGACAGCTATTCAAAGGAGGAGGTCTCGAAACTGCTAAAGGCTTTACATACCGAGCGCGACGCTCGCAAAGCACAAGAGAAAGCCCTCAAGGAATCAGCCACCAAGCTGCAATCCCTGGAAGGCATCGATAAGGCCACTTACGACAGGCTTCAGGAAGAATCTGCACGCCGTGCGGAGGCTGAGGCCACTTTCGAAGCTCGTGAGCTCGATCGCCAAAAGGCCTTCGAGTCGATGCGTCAAGAGGCGGCCGTCCGTGAGCGCAAGCTCGAAGGGCAGATCAGCCACATGAATCGCCACCGGGCGTTCGAGGGACTCTTCTCCGCTGCAGGCGGTAAGGGCGGAAGATTCCTAGATACAGCGTTCGACGCTGTCGGCAAAAGCCTACGCCTAGAAGACAACGGCTCATTTACGGTCATCGACCCCAACGGCGACCCCTTGCTCGACGATGAGTCAGGCAAGCGCATCGACCCAAAAGAGTGGGTTAGCCAGTGGAAAAGCGATGACTTTCTCGGCTTCTGCTTTGAGCCCGAACAGGGCTACGGCACCGGGGCAACCAATCACCCCTCACAGCGTCGCGACACAGGGACTATGGGTGATTTCAAAGGTCTAAGCACTAGCGAAATCTTCGCCCGTTCGTTCGGCAACAAGAAGGGCTAAGCCCAAAAAACGAGTGAGTTCGGGAGTTGACGTGGGCCACTTGCGCCAACTTCGGCACTCTCTCGGAACCCTAATCACGAGATGGAAGATGCCCTGGTTCTGATTCGGTGCGACGCCGATTCGGTGGCCTGGGCAGAACGGACCCCTTGAGGTGTGACGCCTCTGTTCCGAACTTCCCAGATCACCAACTCAATGTCACTCTGACAACTCAGAACAATGTCTTTAACCCTGCTACAGCAAGGCCAGTTCGCCACAACAGGCGAGCAGCTTGCAATCATCTCCGAGCTCGCCGCTGGCGACCTCCTTTCAGTTCTTCCCTTCCGTTCAATCGAAGGGAACAGCATCCGCTTCCGGCGCGAAGAGGCTCTGCCTGACGTCGGCTTTCGCCACGTCAACGGAACTCTCACCGAGAGCTACGGCGAGATCTCGATGCAAAGCGAGGCTCTCCACCTGTATGGCGGCGACCTGCGCGTTGACAAGGCCATCCTGACCCTCGAAGGTCCTGAGGCCCGTGCATGGAACATCCAGGCCCGCGTGAGAGCAATGCGCCACAACTTCGAGAAAGTCTTTATCAAAGGATCCGAAGCTGCCTCTAACGGCCTCGAGTTCGATGGACTGCAGGCCCGTATCGCTGCAACCTCCAGCCAGTACATCGCCAATCAGTCCGGCAACTCCGGCGCCCTCAGCTTCGCAGCTTTGGACGAGGCCCTCGACGCAGTCGACGCCACTGGCGGCCAAAAATACTTGGTCATGTCGAAGCAGATGCGTCGTGCCCTGACCGCCGGCTCCCGCGATTCTGGCGTCAACGGTGGCATACATATCAGTACCGACGAGCTTGGGAGACAGCGCACTATGTACGCTGATACCCCGGTGTTGATCGTGGACCGCGACGAGAAGAACGTTGACATCCTGGGCGCTACTGAAGCAAACAGCACTTCTTCCGTCTACATCGCGTCATTCGGCGACACCGCTCTGACCGGCATCCAGAACGGCGGCATCGAGGTCCGCGACCTCGGAGAAGCCACCGACCGCCCTCAGATGGTCACAAGAATGGAGTGGTATTGCGGACTAGCTCTGCTTCGTGGAAATGCTGTCGCACGCCTCGCCAAGGTTGACCCAACTCTGGCCGCTGTCGCCTGATCACCTTCCTGATCCGTCCGGGGTAGACGTCACTACCCCATCCCTACATTCTTTCGCTAACCAAAAAAATGGCAGCACAATCTACCGGCATGATGAAGCGGCAAGGCTTCCTTGTCGACGAGGCCACAATTCTCGCTAACGGAGTGGCCAAGTCTTTGACCGGCGGCGCTAAGGCACAAGGCCTGAACATCGGCGCTTATTTCTCCTCCGACGCTGCGGGATCCGTTTCCGTAGCCGATCAGGTCGGCACCGTTCTCGCCACGATCGCCGCACCTTCAGGCGGCGGCAAAGTGATCGTTGAGCGTGGACGCTTTGAGGTCTACGACGCAACCTCTGTCGTCCTCGACACGACCAGTTTGAGCGCAGGTTCTGTGCAAGTTTCCTTGTACTGATCCGAACAACAACAACAAAAAGGCGCCTCTTCGGGGGCGCTTTTTTATTGGGAATACTTCCCTGACTCCGTAGTTACCCGATGGACTGTCAGAAGTGTAATAAGTGCGGGGCGACTTTTTTCCCAAACGGTGAGGGTGGCTACCACCTCAGGTGGGCAACCGGCAAAGTCGGGAGAGCTGAGGGCCTGGCCGGGTTGGTTTGCATTCCGTATGGGAACGACGAGTGCATCAACCCAATGCGCCACGTCGCGACGGGCGACACCTGGGCGAAGAGGCTGGCTGAACTCGAGCGCCTTGAGAAACGAAACGGTTTGAGTTGACACTTTGGGGTAGGAACGTTTATAACTGAAACGTGTTCAGGGGGACAGCCCGATGTTTATGCTCTCGACAGATACAGCCGACACTCGCATCTTGGGCTACACGCTGAACTGTTCGGTGGGTATGGAGGTGTTCAGCACCATGGAGGAGGTTCTCCTGAGAGTCCACGGCGTCCCTGCTGACCAGCTTTGCTGGGCCTCGCTGGCTGACGCTCTAATCGATCTGACCTGGAGACAGGAGCAGTGGGGGGAGGGCACCATCAGCCAGACCCTCGGATATTGGGGCGGCGACGGCGTCAAGCGGATCACCATCAACAATCCGATGGGTGTTCGCCTCGAATGGGATGACGTGCTTTGAGTTGCACGAGTTGACAAACGGGGCAACATGCCCCATACTTAAAAAGTCGAGATCAAGCGAACCAATGGCCCAAACCATCACCAACAACAACGAAGCCCTAACGGAGGCCCTGACCCTAGCCATCAACGCCCCTACAGAGGAATTGAAAAATGAGCTAATTGGGATTGCTGAGGGGATAGCTCAGCAGCTCACGGAAGACGAAATCGAGGCTTGCAAGGCAGCAGCAAAAGCCAACAAAACCAACTTTTGATCTGGACGGACACAGACCGATGCTTGACCTCTCCCAGATCGAACAAAGCTCCACCCGCTTCCGTTACGAGTCCAAGGCCAAAGCCGAGGCATTGCTAGCCATGGCAATCGAGACCGCTCTCGAGTCCGAAAGCTTCGACCTGTTCGACGACGGCTACGGCTTCCGTGTCCGCATGTTCGAAGATGGCGAGTTCTGCTGTTGCCTGTGAGCTAAGGCTCGAAGGTTTCGCCGAACTCGGTAAGGATCGACATCTGATCCTCTCGGGGTTTTGGCTCCAGCTCTTTCGGTATATCAACGACAACATCCTCGAAGCGGGTTCGGCAGAAGTAGGGGACATCTCGACCTGAGCCAGAGGTCTCAAACCACAGTCGCCCCTTGAGTTCGCCCCTACTCAAATTTTTCACCTGCCCAGAAGTTCTGCACCTTACTCACTTTTAGCGTGAGTGAAAAGCTGAAGCCTATGGGCCGAACCCACCAACACAAGCCGTCAGATTCGACGCAGGTGGTGAGAATCGGCTCGGGAATATCCGCCCTCCTGCCCTGCTCATTCCGCTCTAGGCGGCCCAGGTCTGTGCAAATTATATCGTAACCGGCCAAACACTTGGGCGATATTCTTCGGGTCATGGCCTGGCCAAGTTCTTCAGAGTGTTCCGACGGGTCAGCGGGCGATGATGCTCCACCCCGTCCCAGGTCCCTCGACCTGCCAGCGCCTTCCCCAGTTTTTCTCGCTGTATCGAACTGCTTGGCCTGCCGTGATCCAGGTATCGACGTAGCCACCCTCCACGAGGTTGGCTTCACCGAAGGGATCGTTCACAACCGCTGACTCGCCCTCAAGGCCAATCACACAGGACCAGTGACCGCCGCCCGAAGGGGAGGAGACATGGCCTTTATGCAGCCAGCCACAGGGAACGGGGAAGCCCTGACGGATCTGATCCTCGAGCGTTTCCCAGCTTGCATCGGTGACGAATTCGACGTCTAATCCGTAAGAGCGGAGCGCTGAGATCTGAGCGCTCGAATCCGTTGTATCTCCGTAATGCTCGACGGTCTCCAGATATTCGAGATCGCCGTTAGGGCCGCTGAGAGTCCCTGGGCGCAGGTACTCGAGCAGCATCGCGCAAGTAGTTGTGAAGCATTGCCTATATCCATGAGGCCCGTTGTCGAGCTGGATCATGTGGCGCACTTTCAGGACGCGATCGGATGACTCGAGACCGTTCCTATAGATACGTGCGAACTCATCCAACTCCTCGAGCGTTAGCAGGTCCTCGAGGTATTCGAAGGCCTGGACCTGATGGGGCTCACCCTTGTAATAGGTGGCCGCATTAACCAGAGAGATCGAGTTGTCGGCTGCCATGGTCGTCTCCGAATCACGCCAGGGTTCCGATCAGATCGTCAGCCGCTTAACGCCACCTGCGGTCCTGCTGCTCTCGAAGTCTTCTCAGTTCGACCGCTTGATCGTTTACGTGAAAATCCATCCGCTCTGATAAATATTTAACGTCTTTTTTAATCTCCGACATGCTGTCGAAGAGGCGATTCATTGCACCTTCAAAATCGTGCTTCGTGATGTAATCCTCAGCTACCTTAAGCTCAACAGAATCAATTTTTTGTAAGGCCGTTTCTGCGACCGCTCTGGCCTCCTCCGTTCTCTTAAATGTAAAAGCGCCCCAACCGAGAACACTAGAACAAACAGCAGCAATGACGAATTCAGGTAACACGGACTGAAGACAGTTAACCAAGGTTTCCGGCTTCAATTAATGAAAAAGGGGACTTAGCCCCCAATTTCTCGAATGAGTCTTTGCGCCTGTTTTTTGTCGATACCTTCGGGCGCATTTCGCAAGCATCGAATCATTACTTCCTGATCGCTAATGGGCAGCCGCTTGACTCGCCCATTGCTGCCAATAGGGCTCTCTACTTTCTCCACTACTCAGAAAAGCGACGGCGCGGGGCCTTCTTCTTGGGCGCCTCTTCGACCTGCTCAGCAGCAGGAGTTTCCTTCACTTCCTCGACGACTGGCTCTTCTTTCTTGGGGGCCTCATCGACGCCGTTTTTCTTGGTCGTGATAGCGCCGAGCTCTAAAGCCTCGAGGGCATCGGCTGGGTGGTAAAACTCGACGACGTTGCCGGCTAAGTCGTAGTAGGTGGGCTGGGCCATGGTGGGCTGTGAAATCACTTCGACTCAGTGTTCCGAGCCTCTCCGTTTTGACCTGGGAACCCTGTTATGTGAAGTCCTGTTGAGATGGGGAGGGGGATAGTGTGTTGAGACTTATGGGGAGACTTTTAAAACTACCCCTAGTCTATGACTGGGATCTAAGCGAATCAAAGCCCTCTTTTAACCGGCTGGTCCTGAGTTCGAATCTCAGGCGACCCATTCACCATGACCCCCTGGAAATAGGGGGTTTTTTAATGCCTGACTGGCGGGTTCGGAAACGAATAGGGCCTCGCCTGCCTGTTCGAAGCCGTACAGATATGGCCTCGAAAACCCTGTTCCGGACAGTTTGGGGTGAACGAGTCACACCATTCTTCTCCCCACATCTCCGGTAAACTGAAAAAGCTGAAAGGCCACAGATGGCAGCCTCAAAGAGACCGCTCGACCAAGCCAATGGGCAGCTTGCGGCCGTGGGATGCAGGTGGCGGATCCGAGAAGAGAGACGAGTAAATCATTACTACGTCCGAGGCACGCGAGGCGATGACCGAGGTAAGTCTCGACCAGCTCGCAGTTTTCGCGTTGATGAGCCTGGCGACCTCGAGCGACTGACCACCGCCTTGCTGGGCTGGGAGAAACAAGCCCAAAAGAGACACAGCACTCTTCACCTGGCCAGCCTTGAGCTCGATCCCGATATTGCTCCCAAGGGAAGTCAGCAGACCTGGGGGTGGATCCTTGAGCTCTACAGGCCGCTCCTCGCCCCAGGCGGCAAGCTCTCGAAGCAACTTGGAGCGTTCGGCGTCATGGGAGAGGGCGGCTATTTCTCGAAGCGTTTCACTCCACAGACGGTGGTGCGGACAGAGCACCTCGAGCAATTTGGTCTTTACACGGTCGAGTCGCTAAAGCTGAACTACCTAAATCCGGCCGTACCGAAACAGGCGAGGGAGTACAGCCGATCGGGTTTCGCCGACGCCAAGCAAATTGTCTACGACATGAGCAAGCGGGGCATCGCCGCCGCGACGCCAGCGCTCAAAGCTCAGTTAAAACTGTTGCGCAGCGAGGCGGGGGTAGCTCCGGCAGCGCCTCGATTCATGCCTACCGATGAAGAGGCTGTCGATTGGATTGATCAGCTAATGGAACTCGATCCTTTTCGGGGAAAGTTTTTTGCTTTCGTCTACACCTTCGGCCTTCGCCCTCACGAGGTTTGGCACATTAATTCCTTCCCCGGCGAGGTGAATGTCGAAAACATTTGCACTCCCAATGTCATCGAAGTGGGGACATTTGAGGGAGATGAAGAGACGAAAACAGGCTTTCGCTTCGCAGTCGCTTGTCCTGCTGAATTGATCGACCGATGGAAGTTAAGCGACCTGGAGGTGATCAAGGGGTGGCACGAAGAGCTTCTTGATCGCCACAAGATTAAGACGATCGAGCTATCAGATGGCCAAACTATCTATGCGAACAATCGCGCCCTAGGTAGCAAAGTTGCTCACTGGCTAAATAATAAAACCAAACCTGATATGGAGGTGCCCGTGAAACTGTTCGGACGGATCGACTTCACGATGAAGCGGGGCCAGACGCAGAAGGCTCCAAAAAAAGGACGGGTTCAGGCGTACACGATTCGTCACATGTGGGCGCTACGCGCTAAGCGGTTGACAGCTTGGAGTACCGCAGCGAAAGCCGAGGCGATGGGTCACAGCGAATCCGTTCATTCCAAGCGCTATCTCGTCGAGGAACGTAAAGCGGACAAACTGCGGTCTTTAATCGATGCAACCGCGCCACCTGTCGAAGTAATTCCTCAAGCACCGGCAGAAGACGACGGCATTGCCAAGCTCCGCAAAGCGAAGGGCCTGCTCGATCAAGGTTTGATCACTCAAGAAAAATTTGATCTGCTACAGGACAAAGTGCTTGGCCTTTAGATCAGGCCGAGACGTAATTCGACTCGCTGGATATGCCAAAGAAAGACGCCCCGGCTGCTGAAGGGGTTCTTCTTCCTGTAGTGAATGCCTTCGTCAAACATCCCGCTTGTCTTCATCCGGCGCAGAGTTTTTTCGTGGACTCCGAGCATTTCGGCCATCTGATTGGTCGAGATCCACATGGTTGCAGCCATGCTCAGTCCCCCAGGCTGCGATCTTTATTCCCCTGAACGCCCATGTCGCCCTGATATCGACCTGTCTGCGAATAGTTCGAATCAGGTGCCGAGTCCAGGGCACGAACGCGCAACTGGCAGAGCTCGAGACCTGGATAGATCGGGAGCACCTGGAACCTCCTGACGTTTTGGAACTCGAGGGTGATGCGGCCTGACCAGCCCGGATCGATGTAGCCGGCCAGCGCGTGCTGCCAGCCGGCGCGAGCTGCAGAACTCCGGAGACAGACTTCGGCCTCCATCCTGTCGGTCAGCATGACGACTTCCTGGGTATGGGTCAGGATCCACTCGCCTGGGTCGACCAGGAAAGGGTTGCCGACGTGAAGGCCTGAAATATCCACCTCGTAGGTGCCGCCGCCTGGCGATTCGACGACCAGGGCTGTTCCGATACGAAGGTTTACAGAAGCAGGGTTAACGAGCGCATAGTCAGCAGGGCTCAGCCCACCATTGCGCATCCATTCCCTGAGCTGGCGGTCTACGAGGGTTGCCATGGTGAACTCTTGATGGGCTCAGTATATCTCGGTTCGTATCAGCATCACGCAAGGGTTCGAACCCGCATAACCTAATCCTAGCTTTTCTCTGGCCATGATTTACGACGTCTGCGTCACCTGTGACGGCCAAAGGTATGAAACCGTAATCGAAGCCAGGGACATGGATCAGGCCATTGCAAGCGTTTGCAGCGCCTACGGGGAGTGCGAGATTTCGAGCATCGCCACCCATCTCCACTACGGATCCAAGCCCTCGTGAGTTGCACCTGTTGACAGCCTAGGGTATTCACTGCATAATTAAATCGACAGCGAACGAGACCAATGACCGCTTTCACCACCCCCGCCGAAATCGTCTCCGCCCTCACTAATCGGATCCGCACCTGCCTGTTAGGTCAGGGCTACCGCCAGGCCGAGGCCGCTCAGCAGTACGTCGGGCTGAAGGAATATGAAGCCCGCCGGAAGCTTGGCCCCCTGGTTGCCGCCAGGATTGAGAACTACTTCGGCCACACGCTTAAATCTGCCGACATTGATTTCCGCACCATCCAGAAGATCACCGAGGCCACCGTCAAGAACGCCACCGTGCTCCTCGAAGATCGCGTCTGCCGCAACATCGGCGAAGGCGAGACCCTTACCGAGATCAGCCTCGAGCTAGGCCAGGAGAACCTGATCGAGGGCGTTGTCTGCGGAGAGACCGCCCAGGGCGAACGCTTTCACATCGATGTCCACATGCTGTGGAACTACCGCTACGGAGAGAACAGCGCTAACGGCGTTTTGACCATCTATCCGCAGTTCAGAGGCACCCGCCAAGGCGTGCCCATGGCCGGGAAGCCTCAGCAGTCCATCGCAACCGCTGCAAAGGAAGCTGCCAAGGCCGAGCGCGAGGCTGCCAAGGCTGCGCGCCGCGCAGAGCTCCGGGCAAAATTCGCCAAGGCTCCCGAGCGCCTGGCTCGTGAAATGGAGAAGGACCTCAGAGACTGGTCAGACACCCACCCCACCGCGCCGCAGTGGGCGTTCATCCGCGACGCCGCCCGCGCCCTGACCGCAGAGCAGCTCAGCGAATGGTTCGCCGCTGGTGCCCGAACCTCCGGCGACATTGAGTCGAAGCTCAAACGCCAGTTCCGAGACCGTGTTTTGATTGCCTGAGTTGCACGACTTGACAGATGGGGCACCTTGCCCCCATACTTAAGGAGTCCCCGAGAGAAGCCAAGTGAACACCACTAACACCACCACCATCGAGCAACTGACCAACGGCCAAGGCGTCAACGCCCTTTGTGCTCTTACCGGTGCGCAGATCGTTTACGACGACAACGCCAACAAAGTCACGATGGTTTTCAAAAAGCAGGCCGGCCCACGCGGTGCAAAGCTCACCCACCTACAGATCGCCTACAACACAGGCACTGATCTTTACGACATCACCGCTTACAAGCTGAACAAAAAGACCTTCCAAATGCCCACCGTCAAAGAACTGGACGGTTGCTACGGCGACATGCTCAATGAGGTCTGCGAGCGCATCACTGACCTCTGCCTGCGCTTCTGATCAAACGGGTCCTTCTGGACCCCTCTCTTATCACTATTCGAACCCTGATCTAATGGCTCTCATTTTTTACACCGCTGTTCACGTCTGCAAGGGCCAGCAAATTGTCCAGGCCGAGACCACATTGCAGGCAGCGCAGAAGGCGGCCGCGTATTGGCGCCTGAAGACCACGGCTGGCATTGACGTCTACCGCCACGACACCGAAATCGTTCTCACCTGATGCAATGGCCAATTACAGCACCTACGTCGCCCGCCTGCGCACCGAGAACTTGATCAAGCTGATCGAGGCCACGACCCGCCACCAGGCAGGTCTCAAGCTTCCCCTGACGCAGGCCCGCAATATCGAGCAGCTACAGGAACTGCAGGCCGAGCTCTTCCGCCGGATTGCTTGAGTTACACCTCTTGACAGATGGGGCACCTTGCCCCCACAATTGATTCAACAGCAACCAACCCGATGACACGCTCAACCCAACGCACCCCCGAAGAGCTCGCAGCATTCAAGGCCGCCAACCTCGCCAACTCAACCTGCAAGGGTGGCCCGGTCATCGTCGAACCTCGCAAGGCCCCGAAAAAGTTTACGGTCACTTGGACGACACCTGAAGGCCAGTTCGGTTGGATCACAGTTCATGCCGTCAAGACTGCCGAAGCTGCGGCCGAGACATTCTTCGCAGCCCGCAACCGTGGCCAGGTCCCGACCAACGCAGATATCGAGCTGATCAAGAGGGGAGGTCAGGAGATCTGAGTTGCACGAGTTGACAAATGGGGCAACATGCCCCATAATTAATTCATACGCAACCAATCCGATGACCTACGTCACTCAGCGCCAGTTCCACTCAGTCACCAAGAACGGTGTTTCGATGGGCATGGTTTTCATCGACCGCGAGGCGGCTGACAAGAACGCCGAGAGCATGAACAAGATCTGGAAGGGACAGCACACCTGGGGCGTCATCTCCTGGAACGCCGACGACTGCTTCACCAACGAGAACGCTTGAAACCTGACACACGCCCAGGAGGTCCTAGAAGGGGCCTCTTTTTTATGGGTGCTTGTTCTTACACGAACAACCCTCCTAAGGCTCTTCTCGGTCCATGTAGGGGGCTCTCAGCCTCATCTCTCCGCCAAGCAGGGTCGCGCCCTCTTTTTTCTCCGTGAATTTGAAGTCGGCCGATGTGTCATCAGCGTCCCATTGCATTCGAAGCTGTTCGGTCTGGTGATCCACGCCGCGCATGACTAGATCGGTGCGCCAATCGGCCCAAACGTCGAGCCAATTGCTGACGATCATTTTGAGCCATCTGTTGTTTTTGTATTTACCTGAATTCCACAGGCGCCAGATCGTTTCGACCGTCAGCGCCTGAAGCAGCTCCTGCCAGGTGAAGACCCGCGAGCTCATTTGTCGGTGTGGGATTTATGGGGGAATACCTCGCGAGCCATGGCCAAAACCTGCTCGACGATCCCGTTCCCTTTGAGCGGGGTATAGGGGAGGACCTCGCTCACGACGAGGAGGAGCAGTCCCAGAATTGCAGCGGTTTCCATGAAAAATGGAGCGATATTCGCGTCAGGGTTCCGATCACTTGATCAGTCGGACGTCGTACACCCGAAAAACCTCGGCGACGATTCGATCGACGTCTTGAGGGCTGAGTCCCTCAGGTTCCAGATCGAGATAATCCCGAACAACCATCTCAGGGCTGAATGCGATTCCGGCGCCCAAAAACATCTGGTCAAGACGCTTGCAACAGGGGGCCACGTAAAGGCTTAGCAAGTTTTGCCCGATCTTCCGGGCGACAGGTTCGACGATCGACTTGTTAATGACCAACGCCCCGAAGCCACCGAGGAGGCTGTAGACAAAGCTCTTCACTCCTCTTCCTCGTCCTCGAAAGTCACATCAACGGAGACACCAGCGCCTAGGACGAGGCTCCCGAACCACTCAGCAATATCGTCATTTTCCCAGCCGTGGTCCTCATAGAGCGCGTTTGCCGCGACCTCGAGAGCTGGCCCATGTGACTCATCGAATCCGCCGGTCTGCTCGGCTTCCGCCTTGACAGAAAGAGTTGACCTCAGCAGCTCGAGCTCCACGAGGTCATCCCACTGATCCCCAAGCGCAACATCAAAACGCAGCCTCTCAGGGTCGATCCTGGAGAGGATTGCACGCATCAACGATGAGAATTGTTCGGTGAATTTTTCAATATCTGCCAAGCCTTTTTCTGAGATCCAGATGGCCACCTGATAGGCCCTGCTCGGTTCGCTCATGGTGTAGCTCCTGCTGTTGGAGTCTTCCGAGAGAGCCGCTCAATGCTCTCGACGGTGTCGGATATTTCGCGCTCGGCATTGTTCCTGATATGAGACAGCACCTCAGGCACTGGCGACAGCAAGGACCGCAGCTCATGGAACTCGTCCTCGGGTAGCGAACGAATAGCGGAGCCGAATACGGCCGAGACAAGGCCAGGCTCAACAGATGCCTCGAGGTAGAGGATCAGATTCCACGCCAGGTAGTACGGAGGAACCTCAAAAGTCATTCCACGCAGGCTGTCCCGCGACTGGGGCAACAGCAGGTAACAACGAACCGCCCTCCTCTCAACCCACTTGCGGGCGTCACGCTCCTGCTTAGTGACCACGGGAGCGGCGGGCCTGACCTTGGGAGCTTGGCCCAGGATTTCAGCCGCTCGGCGCTCGACGTAGGCGCGTTGACCGCCGACAGGCAGGACTGAGAGAATGCGCTTAACGCCACGCTCCGCGACCTGGACCGACTCGATGTCCTCGAGATTGACTTTGCCTAGCTCACGACCCAACCACCACTTCACCCAGTTAGGAGCCGAGGCGATCATCTCCTTCATGACGTCGACACCCTTCTCCTGGG
Source organism: Myxococcales bacterium (assembly GCA_002726535.1). Lineage (GTDB taxonomy): Bacteria > Myxococcota_A > UBA9042 > UBA9042 > UBA9042 > UBA9042. The sequence goes on from PBTG01000079.1 coordinate 61,505, forward strand.
TCACGCTGTCGGGGTCTTCACCCGCAGGCATGGACAAAATGCGAAGGGTGATCGTCTCCGATAAGACCATCTCCCTGAGTTTCTCGAGGGCCTTGTAGGCAGCCTTCTCTCCAGCAGCGTCACCGTCGAAACACAGGGTGACGACCTTTGCTCCACAACGCCGAACCAGGCTGTTGATCTGGTCATGGCTTAGTGCTGTGCCAGAACATGCGACCACGTTGGTCAGGCCTTCTTGATGCAGCTTGATGACGTCGAACTGGCCCTCTGTGATGACCACCTCGCGAGACTTGCGGATCGACTCAGCGGCATGATCAAGGCCAAAGATGAGCCTGGATTTGTCGTACAAAAGGTCGCTAGGAGAATTCTTGTATTTGGGCATCTGGCCAGCCAGGGCACGGCCGGTGAATGCGACGGTTCGGCCCTGGACATCACGCAGGGGCACCATCAACCGATCACCCGTGAAGCCGAGACCCCAAGCTTCCGCGGTTGCTTTGCTGATGCCACGCTCCTTCAGGTAAACGCAGGCGTCCCGATTGGCGAATAACTGATCAGCGAAGAGCTTCTCCTGCTGCTCACGCTTCACGTACAAGAGATGGCGCTGCTTCTGCTCTTCCTTGAATCGCTCAGAATTCTCGTCGTTCTCGTGCTCGATCTGGATGTTGTGCCGCGAAGCGATGCGCTCGATGGCCTCCTGAAAAGTCAGGCCCCGATCCTGCAGCCAGCCCAGGGCATCGACACCGTGCTGGCAGACGTGGCAGTAGGCGAAGTTTTTTTGTGGGCTGATCGATAGAGAGGGTTTGCGGTCCTCGTGCCAGGGGCAGTGGGTCACATACTCGCGGCCCATGCGAGTTAGCTCGACGCCCTCCATCGCGTCGACGATCGAGGCCTTTTCTTTGACGTGATCGATTGTTCGCTGGCTGATGCGTGGCATTGAGGGGCCGGGTTGTTTGAATTAGAATGCTGATCAACTAAGCTATGACTACAAACAGACCGGGCGATCGCTATCGATATAGCAGTGGTCACGGTTAAAGCTGAGGATCGATTCATTGACTGTGATCTGCTTGTCCTGGACTCGCTGACCGTTTCGAACCTTCCCGTGGATCAGGTTCACCAGGCCCCGGTCGAACTTCTCGCCGGCTTCCAGGTCTGGCTTTTTGAACTCCATCAGCCACACAGCGGAGGCCAATTGGGCCAGGGCGTCGGTGCCGTTGATGTGGATGGCTTGAGGGCCTTTGGGATCGTCAGCAGCTCCACGGTTTAACTGGCAGAGCAGGAATAGATCGACCTCGCATTCCTTAGCGGCGCCGTGGAGGATCTGAGCCCTGACTTCCATCTCCTGACTGCGGTCGCGTGGCCCCTTGGCCGTAGGACGCAGGGCATGAAAATGGTCCAGAAAGACTGCGGAGATGGAGGGGTCTTTTGCTTTTGCGGCGCGGAGCACCTCGACGAAATCGTCAGCCTCAGCAAGAAATTGGCAGTAGCTCTGAAAGTTCCCGCCGCCGAGCAGTTTGTCCTCTTGCAGGCAGTTCATCAGATGTAGATAAGCGGCGCTGATCGTCTCTGTCATGCCGATTTTTCCGCGACCCTCGAGGCGCCACTGAGGCAGAAGGCGGACCATCTCCTCAGGCATCCGGCCGACGCTCTGCAGGTGGCGGGCGTAGTGAGCCAAGAACCTGGCCCCAATCTCTTTCTGATTCAGCTCGCAAGATAGAAATAAAACATCCGCGCCATTAGCGACCAGGCCGGCAGCGGCTGCAATCGCGAGCGTGGACTTACCCACGCCGGTCCTTGCTCCTATGAGGTGGAGCTTGCCCGCGTCGTTTTGCTTAACGCCTCCCTGAATGTCCATGTCGAGGGACATGATCCCGGTGCTAACTGGCTCGCAGTGCTCCTTGGTCATCTCCTGCTCGACTTGAAACCACGCATCCTCAGCCGAGGCGAATGCGTAGCTATTGCCGATCCGACCGGAGAAAATATCGCGGGCTTCTTGCAGCTCAGCGGTGCATTGTTCGAGAACCTCGGTCACGTCGACCTCACGCTTGACGCTGCGAATCAACGCCTCGCCTAAGCGGCTGACCTTTTGGCGACCCCAACGAGTGCGGAGAATCTCGGCAGAAATCCTGAAGTCAGAAGCCGGGACGCCATCGACCTCGAGCTCGATGCCCTGGACCGCACGGGCGAAGTCTTGAAGGGAGGCCGTTGAGATCTTGCTTTCGATCTGCTCTCGCAGGGATTCGATCAATGCGGCGCCATTGATCAGTTGAACGGAACGGCGGTTCCGGTAGGTGGCGTCGATCTCCTGAGCGACCCACTTCGCGTCCTTGTCAGTCCACAGGCTCGAAGGCAGTTCGTCGCTGTACTGCAGACCTAGGAGAGTTCTGAATTCACCCCACTGGTCTCTGTGGTCATGCTTGCCAGCGAGACAGAAACCTAGGACTAGACGTTCTTGATCTCCGGTACTAGATGCACCGGACTCCTCGCGGCGCTGTTGGCGGTCCTGTTCGAGATTGGCCTGGACCTCTGCGAGGTTCGCGACTGGCAGCCCTTGCTCGTTGAGTTCGAGGTTCCCCTCGGCGACCGCCTTGTCGATCAGGTTGGCGGCCCAGTCGAACTGTTGTGGATTGAGTGTCATGGAATGAGAAAATGCTGTCGAGATTCGAACAGTGATCAGCTATTGACAGGCCCTAAGCCGGCGGCGATCAGACTGGCCTTGTGTTCGTCGAGGACCTCATCGGAGAGGTCCGGACGCTTATAGCTCCAACGTGTCCCCGTCCAGTGGAGAAATTCCTCGGAGGGATGCTGAATGCCGGGCGCCATCACCTCGGAGGCGTCCAGAAAGTCGGCCCACTCGAACATCCTCCAGCCGCTGACGCCGAGCTCCTTGTGACGTTTGTCGGCGGAGATTAGGCAGAGAATGCAGTCACTGACGGGACGCAGACCCGCACCCTGTCGCGGGTACTGGTTCCGGTAGAACTCGGGGACTTTGCTGAGCGCTGACGCAAATGTTCCGAGGAACTCATCAGGACCGCCCGCGTAGTTAATGCCCTCTTGGAGTCGCGTCCCCATTTTGGCGAGGTTCGAACGCCGGACCAATTGGGGCCAGGTTTTAGGGGCACTCTGCTGATAGATGTCCTGCAGTTGAGACCAGATGCCGGCGAGGTCTGTGCTCTCAGGCTCCTCGATTACGGGCTGAGCGGTCCCCGTTTTTGTAGTGGGGTCTATAGCAGCGGGCTCGGCTTCCTCGACGGGACTGCACTGAGTGGCCACATAGGTCAGAAACTCAAAATATCGCTTGTTTGGTAGTTCCGTTCGACCAATGCGAGGGCCGCCAGGCTTGCGCACTCCCCTCAGGAAGCTCTGGATGCTCCCAGCCTTTTCAGTCTGGCCGCGCACATAAACCCCATGCGCTTGGGCCATCAGGAGGACATCTTTGATGTCTGGCTTCTTAGCCTTGCCCTCAGCCTCGTAGATGGCGCTAACGAGCGCTTCCATCTCCGCGAGATACCCATCAGGGAAAAACCAACTCTCACTCAAAGTTTCTGTTCGAATGCTTATAACCTACCCACGTTGTCCCTTTAGTTAATTGCTCTTTCTCTTCTATTCTCTCTTCTATTCTCTATACATATAAGTGTAAATGGACATTTCATCCACAATCGATGGATAAAACGTCCAAAACTTTGGACAAAACGGCCATGACTATGGACAAAATGTCCACGATTTATTGAGCAGAACAGCCTAGAGCCTGCCTTCCTTTTCCCATTTCTGAGCCAGTCGATAGAACGTTGATCGACTGATCAATGGCGCGAGCTGTTTCGATATTTCGAGCAGGGTCGCACCCTCGGCCAGGGCCTCCCTGGTAACCCCGATAATTCGCTGTTCGTACCGCTCCCAGTCCATGCCTGTCTGTTTCGATCACAACCCCCATACCCTTCCTGTTCGAACGTTGACAATTGAGGAGCGCAGGGCTACGGTCAAAACAAGCTTTTGTGGATCCCCCTATGACAAACCACACAAATAACAACAGCATCGGCGACCAGCGCAGAGAGGTCGGCCGTAGCCATTTCACTCAAGTTTTGGGATTCATGCTGAAAGACGTCAGCCACCCTGAAATGGCGTTGCTGGCCGATTGGGCGACGAACGAGCCTGGCTGTCTCCACACATCACAGCTCTCACATTTGAGGAACGCCCGCATGAAAATGCTCGGGGTGAAAAGTCTGGACAGTTTGGGGCGAATCAATACGTCGATTCATGCACTGAAGACTGATCGGAAAGGCTCATTTCGAGCAATGGATACCGCAACCACCACGGCACGCATAGAAGAAATCGTCGAGCGTTTCGACCCGGTTCTGCACCCTCAGACAGGACTGCCTCTCGATGCTGGCGATTTGATGATGGTTTATCTCGGCTATCTCGAGCTTCCTGAGTTGGTGCCGGCTGCTGCTGTCGGCGACCAGGCCATGGCGGAAGCTGCCTCAAAAATCGGTAGTTGGGTTGAAGAGCTGCTCAGCGAGCGCGGTCTCAAGTTCCGAGACGGCTTGCAGCTCATCAAAGACAAGTGGACAGGATCTGACGCGGGAAGGGATTTGTTTTGTCAGGTGGTGGCCGGGATGGCTGAATACACCACCGAACAGCTCAGGGTAGATCTAGAACCCATCGCAGCAACGATCTCGAGCCTCATCGATGAGGACATTGTTGCGGCAGACATTGTGGAAATGGTTAACGCCTGAACCGATGGGGTAGACTATGGGGAATCAAAACCGATTGCCCCTATGACTGATTCCTGGTCAGACAAGCAAAAAAAGCTGGTCTTCAACACGGTCGCCATTGGCCTCTCACCGGCTGATCAAGCTCTGTTCGAAGCCGTATGTCTCTCCTCCGGTTTAGACCCTCTCCGCAAAGAGGTCTACGCGGTAGTGAGGGGCGGCAAGATGTCCATCCAGACCGGAATCGACGGTTACCTGAAGTTGGCTAACCAGACGAAAGAGTTGAACGGAATGGAGGTCTTGTTCTTCGATGAGAACGGCAGCGAGTCAGAGGTATGGGTCAAGAAGACTCCCCCTGCTGCTTGCTTGGTCCGTGTTTACCGCAAGGGCGCCGCCTATCCGTTCACCGCCTCGTGTCGGTTCGAGGCTTACAGCCAGAACAACAACATGTGGAGGAAGTTCCCCGAGACGATGCTGGCCAAGGCCACGACGACGCTGGCCCTTCGCAGGGGGTTCGCTGATGTCATCTCAGGAATCGCTTCCTCAGACGAGCTCTCGCAGGCTGGTTTAGCGGCTCCTGAACTGTTAACCCAGGGCACACCTGAAGAGCGCCCCCTCGCACCAACGATCACAGCCCCAAAGCCTGGGACTCCATCGAAGCGCCCGCCTATAGCAAAGAAGGTCCCTGCTGCGGCGGCTGCCAAGGCGTCTGAGCCAAACATCGACGCAGCAGCAGAGAGCCTGGCCAAAAGCACGGGCGGCACCGTTGTCAATGCTTCAATCAATGAGAAGCCAAAGACTCCAGGCAGGGACGACCTTCAAGCCGTCGCAGAAGAGTGCGGACTAACTGCATCAGCAATCGAAGGGATTCTCGGCCTGATCAGAAATGACTTCGCTTCAGGGATTGCAACGATCCAGCAAAAATCCGTCGACGAGATCGCCGCGTTGAACAAAAGGTTCGCTCCTGCATCGGCCAGCCTTGAGAATTGGTAACGCCTGTCGAGTTACGAACACACACTGCCCAGGACTTGCCTGGGCTTTTTTGTTGCTATGAGTGTGTTTTGGGCGACTTAAGTACACCGCTGGGAATAAAAGATACACCCCCCTTGCACGCCTTGACTGCAGGGGGCATCATCAGCGAGTTGAGGAATTATCTATCACCTCACCAGCAACCTCGATGAACCATGCCGACCTGTTGTTTTTCCTTGTCGGGAATTTGCCCTCTGGGCTCGACCCCGTCACGGCTCAATCAATCAGCAGCAGCAACGTCTTTGACGCTGATGATGCGCTAGGCATTAGCTGGGAGATGCTGCACTACAGCACTCAGGAGGAGATCGCCAGCGATGTCTCTCACCTCCTAAACGGGATGGATGAGCTGCTTGGTTTTTTGGCTTAGTCCAATTACGATTCGAACAATTACTACCCAGAAATCAAATGACTAAAACTAAGCTTCATGTCCCAAGTTCGGTCGATCAATTTTTCAACTCGATGGGCCGCTATAAAGTCCTGGAGCCTGCTCTGGTTATCGAGCTTGCCCGGAAGGTCCAGGCTTGGAGGCAGCACCCGGACGGCCCTGACGATTGTCCGCTAGTCGTTAAACGTCTGGGCTTGGCAGCGCGAAATAAGTTGGTCGCCCACAACCTTCGTTTAGTCGTAAGGATTTGGCGGGACTGTTACGCCATGCGCGTGACAGCAAAAGATCCCGGTCTCGCTGATATGTTTCAGCTCTCTGCACAGCAGTTGGTTCGGGCCGCTGAGTTATTCGATCCACTTAAGGGGCGCACTTTTTCAACTTATGCCTCAACGTGGATCCATAAAGGAATGAAAGAATTTATAGGTGGGCAGCGCCGAACGGTTCGAATCCCGTTGAGTCATTATTTCATTATCAAGGCGGCTCTACTTATCCAGAGCAATCGCTCTGCGGCCGGCTTGCCTAAATTGTCCATGACAGAGCTAGTGGATGAGATGTCGCAAACTCGGCAGGTTATGCCGACGCCAGAGCAGCTCGGCGATTGGATTCGGTGCCACGATCTCACTGATCTCAGGTCGTTTTCCGAACGCATCGGGGATGAGAAAACTGAGCTAGGTGATTTGATTGCCAGCCGTCAGACCGAGGGCGATGACGCCAACGACGCGGTCCAGCGTGCTCGTGATGCCATGGCCGATCTCACGACCATTGAGCGTCGCGTTGTCGAGAAGATGCACCTGCGGGGCCGTGGTTCGATCGGGTATCGAAGCTGCGCCAAAGTGCTAAAGATCTCTGAGCTTCAGGTCCGCGCTGCAGAGGCCAGGGCTTTCGATCAGATCAAACTCTCAATCTCGGTAGACTGATGCTGTCCGGATTCGAACCGGCATAAATTAACACCCGATTCAAAAACAGCATGGCCAACATCTCAATAACTGGGAACATCGGTCGCGATCCTGAACTGCGTCAAGCAGGCACTAGCCAGGTCCTCAAATTCTCTGTCGCCGACTCCGAGTACATCTACAGCAAGGGGGAGGACGCTCCAGGCCAATGGTATTCGGCAGAGGTCTGGGGAAAACAGGCCGAGCGCCTCGCCGGAATGCTTGCCAAAGGAACCAAGGTCACTGTCTACGGGCAGCTCGTTCAGCGCCCCTACACCAGCAAGGCAGGGAAAGAAGGCATCTCGATGGACATCAAAGACGGGCGCGTTTCGATCGTGAGCCCCAAGGGCTCACCCGCGGCTTCTTTTTCTGACTCTGCCCCCTTCTGATCTGCCTGCCCTGTCTGCATTCGAACCATGACTATCGAGCTGATCGATGAGAGCGACGACCTCAACGCCATTGGCGGAATGATTGGCTCTCTCACGTTGTTCGAAGTCACGCCCCGGATCAATGCGGCCAGGGTTCGCCCTTTCGTTTGGTCCGTTCTGCTCCTCCGCAGCGCCGTTCGCATTGAGGAAATTGTTTCCTCGATCTCCCCTCATGCTCACCCTGACGACCTGCGGAGCTGGGAGCAGGAAGAGGCGACGCTGAACCACACAGTCAGGGCAACGCTTGACGAGATGGTTCAGCAAAACATTTTAAGAGTCGGCCGAGAAGGGCTTTACGTCCTGAGCAACACGCCGGAAGCCTCGCGCAGGGCGATCTCTGTGACGTCAACCGTTAATGGTCAGCTCCCTGATCACATGCTGGCCGAGATGGGCCGCACTCACTTCGAATTGAACTCATGACTTACGACCACATCAACCCGAATCACTACAAAGGCGGGCGGCGTTTCGAGCCGATCGACGTGATCGAGGACTGGGGTCTCAACTACCACCTGGGGAATGCCTTGAAATACATCTCGAGGAACGGCAGGAAGCCCGGCGAGGACCCGCGAGAGGGATTGAGCAAAGCAATTTGGTATCTCGAGCGCCTGCAGGATCAACTCGACTGCTGCGACTGCAACCCCTGCGAGGAGTCGTGCCCGTGCGATCCCTGCGACGAGTGCCCGTCATCTACTCAGGAAGAGGCCGAGTTCAAGGCCCTGGGCGATATCCCTAATTCAGTTTTATTTGGGGCTGACGATGACATTCTTACCTCGACAATTCCCCAAAAAAACTGGGGGAAGGATTTATCTAAATTCTCCGACGATTCCGAAATTATTTATCAGTCCTATGAGGGCGGCTATGTGTTTGGCCATTTAAAAAATGGAGACGTTCGGATCGTGGGAAAGCGTGGCGCACCCGTCACGACGTTTGACGGGGACAATGCTCCATCAGAGCATGAACCACTGCTGCATGATTGTTGATTGTGGTTAGAATGAGAACCGGAACCCTCGGCCGCAACGCCGGGGTTTTTCATGCGCGAGATCAGATTCAGGCTGGATCTTCCGTTGATGTCAAAAGCCCGCCCAAGGTTCGGCAAGGGGCGCAGCTACTTGCCGGCCCCGTATCGGGAATGGAAGGACAAGGCACGCCGTCTGTTGAGATATTTCTGGGAAACAAACGAGCTCGAGACCTTGACTCAGTTCGAGCTCCATGTCGAGGCCCATGGCCCTGGGCGCTGCGATCCCGATAACCTAATCGGCAGTCTCTTGGACGCGGGCATACCACACAAGCAGACTGCTTGGTCCGGAGCTTGGAAGGACGACCGAGTGACGGTCGTCCCGTACATCTCCTTTAGATGGGTCAGAGATAAAAAACAATTCTGGGATATTTGCATCCAGATCAAAGAAGAATAAACAGCATGGGGTAGACTCCTCAAAGTCCGTCAAACTCCCCCGCATGATCGAAACAGCAAGCGGAACAGAGATCAGGTTCAATCAGCCTGACTCCGCCTATCGAAAGGCTGAGGGCATTAGCCAGTCAGAGCTCAAGGAGGTCCTGAGATCACCTGCTCACTGGGCCGCCCGCTACGGCCCCGATGCTTCGCCTACATTCCCGTCGATCGCCATGATTATCGGGATTGCCCTGCATTGTAAACTCCTCGAGCCTGAGATCTTCGACTCTCAGTTTGTCGATCGAAGTTCTTTGGATAAAGAGCTCAATGTCGCAGAGTTGAAGGCGGCCCTGGATGACGAAGGCATCGAGTACAAAAAGAGCTCCAAAAAGCCAGAGCTCGAAGCCCTGCTCTACCCAGAGGGCAAGCCCATCGACAAGCGCACGAGCCTCAGTGGTGACGATTTCGCAATCGTCCAGGGCATGGCAGAAGCCACCCGCGCCCATCCCATCGCCGGCAACTGGTTTGACCCAGGCCGTAAAAATTTTCGCAGAGGGAATGAGCTCTCGATGTATGTCGAGCCATCGGCTGACACCTATGGCCTACCAATCAAGGGCCGCCTCGATCGCCTGGAGAAGACGGCCGACGGTTGGATGATCTTGGATCTAAAAACGACCGACGACGCCAGCCCCAGCGTTTTTCAGAAGAAGTCCTTCTCTATGGGCTACCACATACAGGCTGCGTTCTATACGGACCTGGTCAAGAAGGTTCTCGACGCCGACAACGTTGAATTTATTTTTTGTGCCATGGAGCGCCGCAGGCCTCACGGCATCGCGCTTTACAAAGCCAGCGAGGACATGATCGAAATCGGTCGGACTCAATATAAAAAAGCTCTAAAAGAACTGGCTTTTTGCAAGTCCAGGGACTTGTTCCCCGGCTACGATTCGAATATCATCGACCTGTCTCTTCCCGGCTGGGCTAGCAATCTTGCGCATGAATCGCCGCTCTTTTAATGCCCACTAGCGCTGCTGAGAGAATGGCCAAAACCCGAGCTCGGCGTCGAGGCGAGCTCGAGGCGGTTCGGAAATGCACTGTTTGCGGAAAAGTCCTGAAGCCCACCTCTATAGGAAGGGCGTACGAGCAAGGCCTCTGTTTCCAACACTGGGCAGAGACTGAGGAGGGTAAAAATTATTTAAAGCAACGCCGCAGTCAGCGGAGATTGGCAAAAACAGGGCCTCAGCCGTTTCGATATTTTGGATGTCCTCATGGCGAAGAAGGATGGCCCGAGGGTCCGTTCAACCGGATGCGCCTCGCCGTATCCAGTACATACGCAGGCAAGGGCAAGGCCCGCGGGACTTTGTTTATAGTTTGGTCAGATGACACTGTCACTGCTCACCATGGGATCAGGCAGTCGGATGTAGGGACGATCGAAAGGCGTGCCGGCGACGAGGTGGATCGTTCAGACCTTGCTTATTTGGCTAGATCCAGCGAGGCATTAACCGAACGGGTCAGGCATTACGGTCACACTGATGTCTATCTGGTTTGAGTTCGAACAACTTAGGTAGACTGGGCAATAAGCGCTAAATTTACTCAAAAAATTTAATCACCATTCTAATGCACACAGCCCGCCTGGTCTCAGTCACTCCTGACGCTGAGAAGCTCATCGCCTACTGCGCCCGAGTCTCCTCCAAAAATCAGGAGAACGAATCGATTGCCGGCCTGCTGCGCTTTTGTATGCGCGAGGGCCACTTCTCGATCTTCGAGCAGGCCCACATGACCGTCGAGGTCCTGACCACGCCCGAGATCTCGAGGCAGCTCCTCCGGCACCATGACATGCGGTTTCAGGAGTTTTCCCAGCGCTACCAGGACACCACTGAGCTCGGAAGCTGGGTGATCCCAAACCTTCGCCGGCAGGACCCGAAGAACCGGCAGTCGAGCCACGACACCCTCGACCCTGAGTTCAAAGACCTATTGGAGAAGAAGATCGACACCCTGTTCGCGCAGACTTTCGATCTCTACGAGTACATGCTTAGCCAGGGCGTGGCCAAGGAAACGGCACGGTCGATCCTCCCCATAGGTGGGACACGAACCAAGATTTACGCCACGACCAGCCTCAGGACCTGGATTTTTTACCTGAAGAACAGGACCGACAAGGCAACGCAGCTCGAGCATCGCCTGGTCGCCGAGTCGATTAAGGGAATCTTCGAGGAACAGTTCCCCGTCATCTATGAAGCTGCGTTCACCTGATCACGATTCTTATCATGACTAGCGACCCACTCACGAGCCTGCCCATTCGGGTGATCGAGCACGAAAACAGCGATGAGATCACGATCGAGTGGGATGAAACCCATCCGCTTTCGGCCGAGCTCCGCCTAGACGAATGGACCTCTGATGAATGGCTGAAAGCCCTGGGGGGTGCTTTAGAGGAGGCGATTCGATTGGCCGACGAAGCAGAATCAAATGGGGATTAGGCGAGGCCAGGACTGGTCGGCGCTGCTTCAGGCTGCAGAGCTGGAGGCTCCGGGCTATGACGAAGCCGTCGCCAATACGAATGAGCTAGTGGCCAATAAACAACTGATCGAGCGAAACATCCAAGACGCCAAGTCGAAAGGAGGGCGGAAAAGGTAGAGGTTGCGCTCCTGAGCGTCGTGGGGTACGATTAATTCGACGGCAGGAAACCCGATGATCACCACCACCAACGTCCAGGCCAACATCGCTGACTTCGTCGAGCGACTGAACGACAAGTTTCCCGAGCGCCGCTACGGCGTGATGGTTGGCAAAAAGAATGCCCGCATCTTCTGGCAGAACGTCTACAACGGCCAGGTTCGCGAGGGAGCGTCGGCCTTCTGTTTCGTCCGGCTGGAGGATGGCGCCATCCTTAAGTGTGATAGCTGGAAGGCCCCTGCTAAGGGCGTCCGCGCCTGGCTCGATCAGGTATTGGCCAACGACCTGCAGGAGGTCGACCAGTACACCGGCTGGCTCTACCGCTGACCGGCCGGCCTGTCATCCTTCTAACCAACACTGACCTTTGTCGCAAGAAACGTCCATGGCAAACGCAACTTTTGAGATCGGAACTGAATACGTCATGCTTTGGCCTGGCAATGCCGACGCCCGTACCGCCTGCAAGGTTCTAAAGCGAACAGCTAAATTCGTAGTCCTGAATATTGATGGATTCGGCCTCAAGCGTTGCACCGTTAGGGCTGCAGCGGATGGCGAATACGCCACCCCTCTTGGCACTGCTTACCTGGCTCCCACTGTGAGGGCTAGGCGCACTTATAAGTGGGCGGACTGAGCTCGAGCGCTTCGCCCTTCGGGGCTTTTTTAATGCCTTCGGAAGGCTAGGGGGCGTGATGCACTCAGCCGTGATGGCCGATTTACAGCCCTGGGATTTTCAGCAGCTCACTGCTGGAGGAACGAGAGAGACGGCGAAGGCTTATCGGGTCTTTCGTGTTTATCTCGAGCTGGGCAGCAATCGGACGATCAAGACAGCCGCAGAGGTTGCAGGTGAGGATGTCGCAGTCAGTAAGCAATTTTCGAGTCGATATAACTGGCAGCAGCGCACAGCCTTATATGACGCCCACATGGTTTCGCTGTGGGGCAAGCAGGTACGGGAAGAGTTTGAAACGACTCATAAAAAGGAGCTAATGAAGTTCCGCAAGGACCAACAGAGGCGAGCGGAGAAGCTGGGCAAGGTCGCCGACCTGTTAATCGAAGTGACCTCGGGGACCCTCGAGGACATGGTCGCGTCTGGCGAACCAGTCGACCGCAATCAGTTAGCAGCAATCGCCAGCACAGCGGCGAAGCTCAGCGACGCAGCGATGAACACAGCGGCAGCAGCTCTTGGAGTTGACGACCTGATGGAAGCCATCGCTCCCGATGTTGACTGATGAAGAAATTAGGGGCCGCCTACATCCGCAAGGCCGCGCGGACGGATCAGCACGTCAGGGAGTCGCTGGATGCGATCAAATACGCACGATCCACGAGCGCGACCGAGATGGATTTTCGCGAGTTCATCAGACTCGTGATGCCTAATTTTGTTTTCTACAGGTGGACCGAGATCTTGATCGATCTGCTCGAGGAGGTGGTCGCTGGCAAGCTGCTCCGCCTCATCGTTCAAGTTCCGCCCCGTCACGGCAAATCTCAATTGATCAGCCGTTTGTTTCCGGCTTACTACCTGCTGAAGCATCAGGATCGCCAGGTCGCACTCACCTCCTATGGCGCAACTCTGGCCGAGGGCTTCTCTCGCGCTGCTCGTGCTTTCTACGCCGATGCCGGCGGCAAGCTTGACCCTGCTAGCCAGTCGGTCAAAGCCTGGGGAACAG
>PBTG01000080.1 GCA_002726535.1 Myxococcales bacterium
CTGAATCACATTGCCTAAGGAGTCGCCGATGAGTACGACGTCCACTCCGGCGTCGTCGACCAGTCTCGCGAAGGTCGCGTCGTAACAGGTCACGGCGACGATGGGCTCGCCTCGCGATTTTTTCCTTCGGAGAGTGGGTAGACGTACGGGTTTTCCCGGCGGCGGCTTTACACCGCTGTACACCCCGACCTCAGCGGCGGGTTGGGTCCGGTTACAAAGCGTACGATCGGCGGCCCGGAGAGGCTCGCCCTTCACAGATGAATCAGTCATGCCTGGGTGGCCTCCGGCGCTATACGCCTGTTGTTGGTAGACCCCACGGCCACCGAACTTAGGGGATCTGCTCGGCGCGTGCAACGCGAAATTTGTCTGTCTTACTCCCGCTGCCGGGGTGCATGTTGGCAGAATAAGATGTTGTGGAGCAGAGACTGCGTGCGGATAAATACATGATTATAATGATGTAAATGGTTGTAACACTAGGTCGTTATTGGATCTTGAACGGCGACCTCAGGTGTCGCCCTTAGACAAGAGCTGAGGCGCGCTTGAACAGGCTGTCCGGCACGAGACTGGGATTGACACCGACGCGCAGGGAGCGCATAAAAGCGACCGCCTGGCGGGGTGTAGCGCAGCTTGGTAGCGCGCTTGCTTCGGGAGCAAGAGGTCGCTGGTTCAAATCCAGTCACCCCGACCGCAAACAAGGCGCGGCTGCGACAGTAGCCGCGCCTTGTTTGGTTTTGTTTGCCCCTGCGCGGCCCTTGGGCGTAGTGTGAGTCAAGTCGCCGAAGATGTGACTGGAGGTAGCTGTGGATCGCCCTCAAGTTCTTTTGGAAGATGACCATCTTTTGGTCTTGAACAAACCCGCGGGTTGGCTGGTGGCGGAGGTTGACCGCGATCGAACCGTGCTCGCGTGGGCTCGCCAGCGAGCGCTGTCCATGTCGGCCGATCCTCAAGCGCTCCATCTGGTCCATCGTCTCGATCGCGACACGAGCGGCTGTATTGTCCTGGCAAAATCACTCGAAGACGCACAGAAGCTGGGAGCGACGTTCTCTGACCGGCGTGTCTACAAGTCTTACGTTGCCTTGACCTTTCCCGTGCCAGCTGTGCGTTGGGCTGAGGTAGAGCACTTGCTGCGAGCGCGCCGCATTGAGGGTGGAGAGAAGATGGAGGTCGTTGAGCAACACGGGGTTTTGGCGCAGAGCGAAGTTGAAGTTCTGGCTCGTGGACGTCGCTATGGGTTCGTTCGGGTCCTACCGAAACAAGGCCGAAAGCACCATATTCGAGTCGCTCTCGCCGACATGGGTGCACCGATTATTGGGGACTTCTTGTATGGCGGCCGTTTTGTCGCGCGCCAAGCGAAAAGGGTCATGCTGCACGCCCGCTCTCTGGAGTTCGCACATCCTCATGGACTCGGTCACATCCGAGTTCACGCGCCCTTGGCTCGCGACTTGGTGACGCTTTTCCAACAAGATGGTGGCTTGGTCCCCTCGGCGCTCGATCGGCGCCATCGTCGCAATCGACCCAAGCGAAAAGGTCCACAGGGCTCCGATAAGCGACGGCGCTGAGCGTTTAGGGTAAGGCTGGCAAAGCTGTAGAGCCTCTCACCAGGACACATCCACGTCGCGGCGCAGAAGGGTTTTCAAAAGTACCCCCAACCATCACTTGATGACTCGTTGTCCCGAAGCCACCATGCAAGGTCATCGAGGTCAGCGGTGGCTCTAATGATGGCAGCTCATTTCGAGGAGTTTGCGCCGACTGCTCACCGACAAAACCGTAATTGCCAGCGACCAGAGCACGTCCTTCATCGAGTGCGATCACGGCGCTCAGCCCTGGAATCCAACTGTCAGGCACAGCGCCAGCCTTGATCTGCCAACCTGTCGCGTCACGCCGAGCGACCACTCCCGTACCTCGACCGCCGACGACCACCAGTTGGTCCGGCGCGCCACCGGCGATACCAATCAAGACATCGGTGTCGATGGTGGCCTCTAGGGTCCATTTTTCGGCATTTCGATGCCAGATCTGTCCGCCATCGCCAACAGCCCAAAGTTGGCCATCTGGTGTGCCGATGATCTTAAACAGCACACCCAATTCATCAGCGAGGTCGATCTCTTCGTAATCGGACGTACTTAAAGGCTTGCCCGTTAACACCTTGCGGCTCAACCGCACCAGTTTTCCGCTACCAGGACCAATGAGGGGAGCGCCGCCAACGAGCCAAATCTCATCGCTACTTGAGCCAAACCACACACCATAAAGAGCGGTGGCAGAGTCCTTAAATGCAGTTAATTGGGTAACCGTCGGCGTCTCATCACCACGGGCCCAACTGACGACGGTCCCTTTGTCACCTACTGCTACCCGGCGACCTTGCGCATCACCGTGGACCCACCAAAGCTGTCCGCTTTGCTCAATCGACCACTTTTGCCACTGGCCCTCAATGAGTTCCAAGATCACGCCCGTGGTTCCATCTCCACCCACCAGAACCCATCCTGAATCGATATCAGTCGTCGCTGGAGCCCACGCTGATGCCAACGCACCGCCCGCCCACTCGTCAGCAAGCACTTGCCAGCCCTGCAAAGGAGTTTGAGAGCTATGCGTATCGGTAGGGTTTGATGTCGGCTCAGCACCGCAGCCGAACAACATCACGGCAGCGGCCAGCCACCAGATAGGTGGGCTCACAGAGGCCCTTAGAGTCGGCCTGGTCGGACGCTGCCTAGAGGCGGAGCGCCGATCGGCCGCTGACTGGGACTTGTATCGATGCGCATGATCAACCATTCGTAACCTCGCAAGGTCCAGAGTACACGCCACTCGGCCTCACTGGTACCTCGGACTCGCTTTGGTAGCTTCCATCGCATCACCTGGACATCCGTTCGGTCTTTCATGGGCACGATTGAGACCGAACGCGCTCGCATTCGGTCAATTTCAGATGGCTCAAGAGAGTCAAAGCGACTCAACCATTGCATCAGCCACTTGTCGATCTCTGCCGCCCGTTGGTCTCGTTGGTGAGCAAAGGTCCACATCTGCGACCAGCGATCGCCAAGCCTTCTGCCGTCGACGCGTAGCAATGACCAATCAAAGAGATGTCGAGCACCTGTGCGCTTGGCACCGGATACGAGACTGTCGAGCAAGGCGTTGACTGCGCCTGCGGGCTGTCTACAACGCTCGCCGCAACCGCCGATGACAGCTGGACGAATCTTTCTGCGATTGAGGTAACTGGCCGTCTCGGATTGAGTCGTCTGGGTCGCTTTACGAGCCAAATGAGCTGCGTTTGGGGCGCTCGGCTGCGACGGTGACGATGCCTTGTTCACGTTCTCTTTTCGGGCCTTTGGAGGACGATTTGGCGCTTTACTGCAGCTAATCGATGAGACCAACAAGACCAAGAGGGCAAGCCTCACGAGCACCTTCATGGAGCTGGGCTTACGTTGAGGGGCGGTGCATCCGCGCTTTGTTCCATATGCTCGGCACGGACCTCTAGCATCCCTTCGAGACATTGATCAAAGGCTACAATCACGTCCGGGTCAAAATGCTTGCCACTGAGTTTATGGATGTATGAAACCGCCTCATCGATACTCCATGCATGCTTGTAAACGCGTGGAGAGGTGAGGGCGTCGAATACGTCAGCGAGTGCCACAATTCGACCTACCAAGGGGATCTCGACACTCGATAGGCCCTTGGGATAACCGGTTCCGTCCCATTTTTCGTGGTGCGTCGCGGCGATCTCTTCAGCCATATTTAGCAGTTTATTTCGAGAGCCGGCGAGGATTCGCGCGCCGATCAGCGGGTGTTGCTTCATGACGTCATATTCATCAGCAGTGAGCTTGCCCTGCTTGAGCAAAATACTGTCTGGGATACCGATTTTACCAATGTCGTGCATGGGAGCCGCCAGCTTGATCAAAGCTTGCTCTTCCGCACTCATTCCCATTTGCTTGGCGATGATCTGCGCATAGCTCGACATGCGATCGACGTGCTCGCCGGTGTCCCCGTCGCGATATTCAGCTGCTCTCGCCAAGCGCATGATCGTGTCTCGACTTGCTTCGACCAGTTGGTTGTTGACCGCCCGAATTCGACCGAGTAGAGCGGTCAAGTCTGAGGTTCGCGTTTCAACCATTTTTTCGAGTTGTCGGTGACTGTCGCTCAACTGAATCTCAGCACCGATGCGTCCAGCGGCTGCTCGTAAGACTCGAAGTTGGCTCGCATCCGGCAATCGAGGACCTCCCCAGGCGTGCAGTACCCCGAGAACTTCTCCCTTTTGCTCTTTGAGAGGCAAGCCGATGTAAGGCAAGGTCTCGACATCTTCGCCAGCCAAGACTCCATCGCTCTGGTTGATGCACAACTCTTCGCCGCTGAGACCGATCTCAAGGTGGCGGCGCTCGACTAAGCTCTGTCCGAAGTTACCCGGTTCGTTGTCAAAACGTGCGGCGATACTCGCTCTTTTAGCTGAGCCCAATGTCACGACCACATGGGGCATCCTCATCCAATCGCCCAATCGGCCGACCATGCTCTCGAGCACGGCGGAGACATCTTCAAAGTCGCTCGAGAAGCTCGACAACTCAAAAAGCTGATTAAGGATGTCGCGGTCTCGAAGGGCTTTGGAGGCAATCTGTCTGACACGGATCAAGGTCCTGACCTCAACCGCCAACTCCAAATCGTCGACTGGTGTCTCGATGAGCGCGTCGATGATCAACTCGCTGGCCAGTTGATGACGTACCGCGGAGTCACGATCTCCTAATACCATCAGCAGGGGGCGCGATGAGACTTCTTCACTGCGCTTGAGCACTGCGCTCAAGGCATCGACTTCTTCCGCTACCTTGTGACTGACGTCCAAAACGATCAGTTGTGGGTTGAGGTCTTTGAGCCGCAATTTAATTTCACTCAGCCCTTCAGCTTGAAAAAGTAGCCAGCCTTGCGGTTGGGCTGCTTTCGCGACCATCTTTAAAACTGATGGGGTCGGGCTAATGACAAGGATGCGGTGCGTTCCGATCAAGCTTCGTCTCTCCTGCGCGCCGTCTTTGACGGGCGCGGGAAGATACATGACACGCTCCCGGACACAAGGTGAAATTGTCAGACTGGGCTTGAGTTGATTGCCGAACCGGCCAACCATGTCAGATGTTATGGCTTCAGGACTCGTCCGAATAGGCCTTTGAGGGGGAGACGAAGATGTTTGGCGTCAAGCTACGAGTGCTCTGTATTTTATCTGTGTGGTCGGCGACTGCTGCGAGCTTGCCGCCGAGCTCCGGACCATCGAGCTCCAAACGATTTCTCAGCGGGAAGCTGGCTGTACACGAGCCCCGCGATCGGCGCACTGATGTCCAAGATCTGACCCTCAAAATCCGCGTCGATCCGGCGAAAGAGACGATCGAAGGTAGCGCTCAATATCGAGGCACCTTGCAGCGTGGGGTTCGCGAGCTCGCTCTTGAAGCCGTCGATTTGGAGATCCATCAGGTCACCTGCAAAGGCAACAAAGCCCCCTGTAAATGGCGCTACGATCAGCGGCGCTTGAGAATTGAGCCTCATGTATCCCCGCAAGGGCACTTTGACTGCCAGGTCACCTGGGTCGTACGCCGACCCGCGATGGGGATCTATTTCTTGGGCCCCGATCCTGACGATCCGAAGCGCCCCGTTCAGGTGTGGACCCAGGGGGAAACTCACGGTGCTCGGCATTGGCTGCCCAGTCCTGACAACCCCGATGAACGTTTGACTTGGCAGGTTCACATTACGGCGCCGAAATCGATGACGGCCCTGAGCAATGGCCGTCGCCTGGCGACTCAGGTCAAGGGCAAGCTCAAGGAGACCCGCTATGGCATTACCAAAGCTTATCCAATCTATTTATTGAACGTCGCTGTGAGTGACTTTGTGGAAGAAAAACATCCCCACAACCGGGTCAAGATCAGCTCTTGGGTTCATCGACGGCATCGCAAAAGAGCACGTCTTAAAGGCTTGGTCACCGGTAAAATGATGGATTTTTTCGAACGGCTCTTAGGCGTGCCCTACGCTCACGAGCGCTATGACCATGTCTATGTGGACGAATTCGTCGCTGGTGGGATGGAAAACATCACCTTGACGACGTTAACAACGCGCAGCGTCGGTGATGCGGGGCTCGATCCTGATTGGGACAATGAAGGGCTATTGGCTCATGAGTTGGCGCACCAGTGGTTCGGCGACTTGGTGACATGTCGTACATGGGCTGACTTGTGGCTCAACGAAGGGTTCGCGACCTATTATCAAAAGCTCTGGACCCGACAGCACCATGGCAAAGATCGCTTTGCGGAACAGATGGCAAGCGCACGACAGCGAGCGATCGGTTCAAACAGCGCCTTGCCGCGTCCAATCATCACAGATCGCTATCGTCACCCGTCGGAACTCTTCGACGGCCACACTTACATCAAAGGGGCTTGGATTCTACACATGCTTCGCACCCGTCTGGGGCCAGCAGTTTTTGACAAGGGAGTTCGCGAATATCTCAAAAATCACGCGTTTCAGAGCGTAGAAGTCGATGATTTCCGTCGGGCTCTGGAGCGGGCGTCTGGCGTCAGCTTGAGAGGTTTTTTTCAGCGATGGTTGCGTCAAGCCGGGCTGCCGAAAGTCCAAGCCAAGATCTCCTGGCGCGATGGTCAACTGCATGTTCACGCACAACAGAATCAGAAGATCGATGGACTCAGGCCCGCCTTCGACCTCGAGATTCCGGTGGTATGGGACACGGGTAAGGGACAAAAGCGGGCTTCTTTGAAGCTCAACAGCAAACAAGCCCATTTGAGTGTAGCCATGTCAGCTCCTCCGAAATGGGTCATGGTGGACCCTGAGTTCAGCGTCTTGGCTCAGTGGAAACTCAAGGGCGACGCGGATTTGTATCTTGGCGCTGTCAGACATTGCCCCTACCCAGACGGGCGCATGCGAGCCCTCGAACCCGTTAAAGGTCAATTGCATCGGTCCAAGGCGGTCGAGATTTTGATTGAGCGCTTGCGAGTGGAACCGGCGCGTCACGTACGGGCTCGAATCGCAAAGCTCCTAGGCGCCGCCAATGGCGATCATGTGATGCGTGCTTTGCAGAAAAGCGCGCGCACAGACCCCCAGAGTCGAGTTCGTCGAGCGGCCGTCGAGGCGCTCGGACAAATGAGGCGGCCACAGGCCTTCAAGACCGTGCTGAGCGTGGCGAAACAGGACGTCAGTAACTTGACGCGGCGGGCGGCGTTGAGCGCTCTTGTGCGCCTGAATCGAGACAAAGCCCGGCCTTGGTTGCTTCGAGCCCTGCGATGGAAGTCGTGGCAGGACGTGATCGCCGCAGAGGCGCTCATGCAGTTGGCGCAGGGTGCTGATGTGCGTGACGTCAAACACATTTGGAAGGCGACCAAGCCTGGCCGATCGTCGACCTTGCGTAGCGCTGCCGTGCTTGCCTTGGCTGCCTACGGGATTCGCACTGCAGCGGCGAAGGAGCCGATTCGGCAACATCTAGAGGGCTTGCTCCGTGAGACCAACCGGCGATTGCGATCGAGGACTGTCTCTGCATTAGAGAGCCTGGGCGACCCCCGTTCGCGAGGTCCATTGCTCGCCGCGGCTGATCGCGAGGTCTCGTTTCGCACCGCGGCTCGAGTACGGCGAGTGGCAAAGGAATTGGGCAAAAAACTCCCCAGTGAGGAGCGGATTCGCCGTTTAGAGAAACAAGTGCGGCGATTGCAGCGGCGCGAAAAGTCGACGTCCCATGGGCACTCGCACGAAGGCGCGTCTAAGTCCAATTCCAAGAGCAGTAAGTCTAAGTCGAAAAAGTCGCATCGAGGTGGCGCAAAGGGCGCGAAGTGAAGAGCGACGAAATCAAAGCTAGCGAACCTCTTGCTTCAAAGCTCACTGGCTCTCGACGTGCAGTGGTGGTGGTCACGGTGGGGTTGGCCCTCGTGTTGGCTTTGATTGCTACTGGGATACGTTCGCTAGCTGTGGACTCTGGCCTGGGTGATCCCTTAGTCGGTACACAATTGGCAGCGAATGAACTCCATCTGCTCGGAGTCGTGCCCTCCTCTGAGCGGATTCAAATTCCCGTGCAAGGCGCTCGAATTTTACTTCACTTTTGGAGCCCCCACTGCAGACCTTGTCTACGTATGCATGGGACTATCAGCGAACTCGCCAAGCTCGTGAGCAATCGACGAGATAGGGCTGTTTTCGCCGTCACCGCTGACGCGGTCGATGACGTCCGTGAACATCTGTTGGCACACGCTCAACGTCATGCGATTTTGTGGGATCCGCGTGGACGTCTACATGGTCATCTGCAGGTCGACTCTTTACCCACGGACGTAATCATCGACGAAAAAGGAGTCGTTGTTCGACTCTGGAGACACCCACCGACAAAGTCTCAGCTGCTGGCAGCTCTCGTAGATCCATAGTCCTAAGTGCTCTATCAAAAGGCATAGAGTAGGCCGACTTGAAGCTGACCGAAATCCTCGCGTGCAGGGCAGGGCTGACCGGGTCCAACAGGAATCAGACACCGTCGGTCAATCGGAATGCCGTAGTCCAGACGCAGCGGAATTTGCCCCGAGATCAAAAAGCGTAGCCCGAGTCCAAAAGTATGGCGATAGCTGGTGTGACGACTCAGGTCAGTGAGCGTGCCACCGATACTTCCCCAATCCCAAAAGGCCGCTCCCCAGACACCCAGTTGCCGCAGAATTGGAAAGCGCCCCTCGACCGTGCCGGCGAGCAAGACGTTACCCGAATCGATTGCTGCAGGTCCGCTCAACTCGCAGGGCGACGATTCCTTTTCATTGCCACAGACAAATGAACCGTCGCTGAGCCTCAAGGGTTTCGGATTGCCGTTTTTATCGTATTGCAACACACCATTGTCGGTTAAGCCTCGGACGCCCAGTTGACCACCGAGCCGGAACGCCTCGTTGGCGGGCAACACGGCTTGTTTGGTCGCTCCCTCCGTTAAGTCTTGTAGAACCCGGGCATACCCACCGCGGAGCATCACAGCGAGCGTGAAGCTATCGCGAAGTGTCAGGTGCCACTTCACTTGTCCATCGACCTTCAAGAAGCCACCGTTGATCGCGCTTTTGGTCAGAGGGTCTTCAATCGTTGCGTTGATCAGCGCGACAGAGGTGGAAAATGCCAGCCCATTGGTTGGATTAATGGGGCTATCTGTTGCGTCATAGTTGGCACGAATGATCGCTTTGAACTGCCATCTCCAGGGCGTTAAGTCTCCGATTGTAGTCGCGTCTCGATAGCTTACGAGTGCGCCCTCCACACCTAGTGAAGTACTCAGTGTCTTGCCAAATCGCTTCGAGAGTTCTGAGGCCGCCCCCATCTTGTCGATGTCGATTGTTGTCGTCACAAAGTCGCGCGACACAAAGGGAACCAAGCGTAAAGAGATATCATAGGGAAGTCTCGGAACCGTGTAGCTAATGGCGCCTAGACCGAGGGAGATAGGCTGCTCAGATAGGTCATTGAAATTCGAGCTAAACCCTAACCGAGCGACCCCTCGCAACTCATGCCCGAGCCCCCAAAAATTGCGATCTCGATAGTCCACGCTCGACGTCAGCACGAGCTGAGGCAAGCGCGCACCAATCCGTTGGCCCAGATTTGTATTGAGCCGAGCGCCAGCGCTGACCATGTGTTCGAGGATATCCACGAGCAAGGGGGCGGGCTCTCCGACTTGGCTCACGCCTGCGCCTCGATTGACGTTTGCGGTCTGAAAACCAGCATCCAAATCAAGCGTTCGATTGTCGCCTTCGACCACTCGGATCATCAACGCAATGTGGTCCCGTGGTGGACATTCGTCGGTACCAATCCGTTCAAATGAGACCGATCGAAAGAGTCCGAGATTTCGAATCGTGCGAAGCGCTTCGAAGAGGATCTTACCGGAGTAAGGGCTATCGTATTTGGGTAAACCATTGGTCAAAACATCGCTCTCGGTAATGAAGTTTCCTGAGACGAACACCTCGCCGAATCGAACTCGCTTACCCTCCGAGATACGAACTTTGATCTCCACAGAAGAAGCCAAAATCCGCTGCGATGAGCACACGCACCAATCGTCTGGTCTACAGGCTCTGTACTTGGTTGCTTTGTTTTTTTTCTTGCTCGACAAGCAACGGTTTTGAGGCTCGGCTGTATTTGAACATTGTAGACCTTCGGGACGAATTGCTCGCTCGCATGGGTCAACAGCGATCCGGCTGTTACTCGTCACGCTCGTGCTCGATGCGCCTTTGACACGGCAATAAGCTTGTACGTTTGCCTGGAAATAGCCGTGCTCTGAGTACCAATCTCGAACTCCGTTCAGTGACTCGCTTAGCCGATGATGCGAGACCACATTTCCCGGTTTGAGAGCGATGATACCTTGCATCTTGTCGCCTTGTTTGGCCTCAACTCCGAGCACTTCAATAGCTCCCAGTCGGGTGCGACGGCCTTCGTGGATCGGAACATCGACGTAGATGAAGGGCTCATCTTTGGGTTGTCGGACTCGAAAACCACCTCGTCGCGTCGTTACGTCTGTCCATCGAGCCTTTTTGTTTAGGACACTAGTCCGCTCAATGCCGGTCAAACTGTTAGCGCTCGTCGGCGCCTTGAGTCGAAAGTCGAACTCGAAAAAGCCTTCGTCCTGGTAGTATTTTCTCAACTTCTCAAGGTCCGCCAACATCTGTGCGAGTTGCAGATAGCCACCGTCATCCAACAGATCGTAGGGCTTGGTCTGGATCAGTGAGCGAAGCGTTGCCTCGCTAAAATGTTTCGCTCCAGGAATCTTTAGCCCACGAATCTGTGCTTGGTGTCCTGAGGTGACGTAATATGTGATGGCTTTGAGCACCCGGCTATTCCAATTTCTGGGGACCTCACGCATTTCAACGCGCACATCCGCGAAGAGAAATCCACGGTTGTTGAGCGTCTCCAACATTGCCCGGCGCCCGCGCTCGGCTTCATCGACGTCAAAGACGCCGCTTTGCGCGAAAGGCAACACTTCATTGAGTCGGTCGTCTTCGTTGCGTCGCCAGAGCTGGGCTTTATTAGACGTGCGAAACGCTTCTCTACTCCAAGTTTGAATGACAGCACATCGCCCAAGGCGCACTCGAACCATGATCTCTTGAGTGAGCGGATTGTGGCGGACGTCAATGCGTGGGCTGCCGTAGCCTAAGCCTCGCAATCGCTCGCGGATCCGGCTCCTGGCTCGAACTCCAGCCCGGCGAGTAAACACATCCACAGACTGCAGACCGCTGGCTTTGAGGAGGGCTCTTTCGCTGATGGCTGTGCACACGAGTCCAGCTCTACGTTCTCGCTCCGTCGGACGGTGCGGGTCGGCGATCTTTAAGGTACGCATGGACACTCGTTTTCGGTCGCCCTCATTGATCTGAATCTTCAGTTCTACTTGCCCCACACCTACGGTCACCAAGCGAGTCTGAATCTTGACCTCGTCGAACCCCTCTCTCGAATACGCTGTCTGCAGTGCGCGCGCTTGCTGAGCAAGTAATCTTTGGGTCCGCTCGGTGCCGGGGTTGAGTACGTCGCCTGGCTGAAGTTGAACTTTGCTCCGGAGTTCTCGAGTGAAGAGCGCTTGATTGCCCTCAAAGCGCACCATTCGAATGATGCTGTTGCCGATGATTGTGACGCCAATCCTGGCTTCGCCACCTAGCAATTGACAGCGAATGTGTTTGATCCGAAAAAAACGCGTCTTTTGCAGCCGCTTGATTCCTTTGAGGAGCGCGCCTTTGGGCAGTCTCCTTCCTCTGGGCAGGTCCAGTAGGTGGATAAAGCGTGCTCTTTCGCTTTGTGGTTGACAGCGTGTGCCTAGACAACCCTGCAGCTCAATACGGTCGATCTTTCGACCTCCGCATGTC
>PBTG01000081.1 GCA_002726535.1 Myxococcales bacterium
CCCAAGACCCGGTGGGTCACTGGCAAGGGCCTGGAGCTCAACAGCGCCAACAAGCTCTTTCGCCTTCAGCTGCGTCCCCGTGGTCAGTTTTTGTACCAACTCAATGACAAGCTAGGCAGTGATGACGAGCGTGATCGCAGCCACGCGATGATGCTACGTCGCGCCCGACTCGTGAGTTCGGGTCACATGTGGGGCAAGCAGACGACCTTTAAAATGGAGTTGGCCTTTGCGCCGCGAGACCTCGGCATGACCGATAACAAAAGCGGCAATCCACCGGTGACCAACAAGGACAACACCGTGTCGCGCTCGCTGCTCCTCGATTTTTATGTGCAGTTCAAGCAGCTGCGAGATCTGAACGTGCGCGTGGGCCAGTACAAGGTGCCCTACAGCCGCCAGCGCGTGATCTCCTCTGGCAATCTGATGATGGTCGACCGGGCGATCACCAACGCAGAGTTCACCGTCGACCGAGACATCGGCATCGACATTCGCTCCAAGGATCTTT
Source organism: Myxococcales bacterium (assembly GCA_002726535.1). Classification (GTDB taxonomy): domain Bacteria; phylum Myxococcota_A; class UBA9042; order UBA9042; family UBA9042; genus UBA9042. The sequence continues at coordinate 503 of PBTG01000081.1, forward strand.
TCGGGCTCAACAAAAAGCTCCGCTACTACTTGGGTGTGTACGCCGGTGAGGGGCACAGCAGCTATGCATCGAACGACTTTGGGATGATGTATCTGGGCCGGGTTGAGGTGCTGCCCATGGGCAACTTCAAGGACTACCACGAGAGCGACCACGGCGCCGACTCCAAAGCGCGCCTGAGCATCGGCCTGGGCTACGCTTACGTGGAAAACGCCAAGGGCAACAAGGGCATCATCGGCAAGCGCCCCAAAGATGGCGGCACGACCGACACCCAAAACCTCACCGCTGACATCATGTTCAAGGTCGCAGGGCTGTCCTTTCAGACTGAGTACTACTGGCGAAAAGGGCGCCGACAACAAGACGGCAAGCTCGACGTCAACACCGGCGAGCCGCTCGAACTTGAAAAGCCGCGAGACGGCTGGGGCCTGATGAGCCAAGCGGGCTACCTGCTGCCCAACACCGACTTCGAACTCTCCGCCCGCTACGCCCTGGTGCGAGGGGCCGGACAGAGCAGCTCGCTGGCGGACAACAACGAAGTCGGCGGCGCGCTGAGCTACTACTTCGCTAGCCACTCGCTCAAACTCCAAGCCGACCTGCTGCACTTTTGGGCGGAGGATTTTGGCCAGGGCGACAATCAGTTCCGCCTGCAGCTTCAGGCGGCGTTTTAGGCGCTGGGTGGCTCCGCACATGCAATCCCACAGCGAGTGGTTGCAGAAGGCTCGATAGCGCCCCATCTCGCCACTTGGAGATGTTCGGGAGATCTACCAAGGGCTGCGATTACGCTAGCGAGAGCAAGCCAAACAAAGTAAGGTCGGCGACCAATACTTCGGGCGCCCGAACGCGGTTTGTCAGGGCGACACCGTCCCGGTGGCAGTGAAGACCCTACGATTTTTGGAGATTCGCGATGAAGAGCCGAGCGAGTTGGACGCCACTGAACGCCACGCTCGTTTGCCTCATCACAATCGCCGCCGCACAACTCGGCTGTAGCGACACACCCGAAGCGCCCTTTGAGCGCCAACCTCCAGCCACCGATTTAGGTGTCCATGGATACGCGAAGGGCTGCTTTGCCGTAGAACTCTACGACGGCGGACGCAAGGTGGCCTTCATCAATGTCCAAGACGATGGCTATGCTCTAGTTGGCAAAGGCCCCGCCGAAGCCGCCAGCTTCACCATGCAGCCCTCAGACTTGGCGACTTATCTGCTCTACGACAGTGAGGGTCGCTACTTCGCTGCCGAAGCCGACGAGCAGACCTGGCGATGGACGCGGCCTGCGATCTTGCAGTCGGTGGTCGATCGGCTCGATGAGAGCTTTCGCTCTCCTGCTGAGTGGCGCCTCGAGCGCTCGGCGCGCGACCCAGAGCGCTACCAGATGCGCCACTACGCCACGGATCGATATCTGGGCTTTGATGGGCTGACCGACAAGGCTGAGAGCGCAGCCATTGTGACTCTGCACCCTGCTCAGGACTGCAAGCCATTTCCTGAGTTGGGCTTGGACGCGACTGGACAGGTCCAAGCCAAGTCGTGGCCCAACGGCGAACTCTGGGGCATCGCAGAGGTTCACTCGCACATCTTTTCCGATGCCGGATTCGGCGGCGGTGGTGTGTTTCACGGCGCGCCTTTTCACCGCCTGGGCGTCGAGCGCGCCCTGCCCGACTGCAGCCGGTCACACGGCCCAGAGGGCAAACGCGACCTGATGGGGTTCTTCTACGACAAGGACGTCTCTTTTGACCTCGAAGCGCTGCTGCCCGTAGCGACCAACGGTCAGTTTAACGAGTTCAACCACAAGACCGACGGGTACCCCTCGTTTTCAGAGTGGCCAAACGCGCGAAAGCGCGCGACTCACCAACAGATGTATTACCGCTGGATTGAGCGTGCGTATTTGGCTGGTCTCCGGCTGATTGTTCAGCACGCCACGGGCAACTCGGTCATGTGTGATCTGACGGTGGCCACCAAGGCGCAAAAGACCCTGTACTCCTGCAATGACATGGTCAGCGTCGACAGGACGATTGATCGAGCCTTTGAGCTCGAGCGCTACATCGACGCCCAAGCTGGCGGACCGGGCAAGGGATGGCTGCGAATCGTCAAAACTCCAGCACAGGCCCGCGATGTCATCGCTCAGGGCAAGCTGGCGATCGTGTTGGGGATCGAGATCTCCAACCTCTTTGATTGCTTTTTGTCCCCTCCGCCGGGCTTCGACACATGCGACGATGAGACGGTGCGGGCCAAGCTCGACCACTACCAAAAGCGCGGCGTGCGGGTCATCTTCCCGGTACATAAATACGACAACGGCTTTTCGGCCGGCGATGGGTCGAGCGGCATCATCGAGGTCGGCAACTTCGTCAACAGCGGCCACTATTCGAATTTTGTCCAAGACTGCCCAGACATCGCCACGACCTTCGACAAAGGCGGCGTGACCTTCGGTGATTTAAACAAGCCAAGAGCCAGCTATGACAGCAAGGCGCCTTTCGATCTGAGCGGGCTGGCTGACGACCTGCTCGGTACGCTCGTGCCGCACGTGGGCGCGTTGCAAGGCGATGGCCTCAAGGGGCAGTGGTGTCAAAATCACGGCCTCACGGCGCTCGGAGAGACGCTTGTCAATGAGATGATGCAGCGCGGCATGATCCCGGATCTCGCCCACCTGCCGCGCCGCGCCTTGGTGCGTGCTTATGAACTGCTCGAGCAGGCCGACTATCCCGCGACAAAGACCCACGGCGACAGCAACAATGGCCGTATCTACGGGCTCGGTGGTCTGGTTGGCACGGGTCTTGGCCGCTGCGCGGACCCAAACAATCCAGCTGCGATGGTTCAATCCCTACAAGGAGCACTCGCAGAGGCGGCTGACAAAAAGGCCTACCCGGCCGAAGCGCTCTCCTTTGATTTCAACGGTTTCGCCGGAGGACCACAGCCACGATTTGGACCCGAATCCGGGTGCGGCCCCAACCAATCCAACCCCATCACCTACCCCTTTGACTCGGTCGATGGACAAATCAGCTTTTTGCAGCCTCACCTGGGCGAACGAAAGGTCGATTTCAACACCGAGGGGATGCTCCACATCGGACTGCTGCCCGAACTGCTAGAGGACGCTCAGCGCGGAGGCGCAACGACAGCCGACCTGGAACCGCTTTTTCGCTCAGCGGAGGCTTACATTCGGATGTGGGAAAAAGCCGAGGTAAGGGCCAAAGCCCTGCAGCCCTAGACAATCGCGTTGTCCCAATGTCAGCCGCTACATCCAGACGCTCAAGGGACAGATGAAACCAAGCGCCTGCCGCCATGTTGCCCTGTGATGAACTCGACTCGCCCCCTCGAATCGACCGAGAGTTTGCAGCGCAGCCTTGAAATCAGGCCCCCAAAACGAGCATGTGGTGGGGATAACAACCACTTATGCATCGATAAATCTGTGTGAAAGACAAGCTGTGTTAAACTCCGCCCACACAACTTAAGCCGCCTGCTGATCCATCATCACTAGGAACAAAAGGCCGCTTCTTTTGCTCGAGGAGAACTCATGCTTCGTCAAATCTCTGCGTTCTTTGCCGGCTTTTTGTCCTATTTCGTCGTTACAGGCGTGTATTACGGCGTCATCATGCTCGACGCCCAAAAAGAACTGATGGCCGCCCACCCCGAATCCTTTCTCGCTGAGCCGCGGATGGAGTTTGTGCTCCTGACCAACTTGTTGTGGATCGGCATGATTCACTACCTCATCGTTCAGGCAGGCAGCAAAAGCGCCATGGACGGAGCCAAGAAGGGCGCCATAGCGATGCTACTCATCAACGGTGGATTTAACCTGCTGATCTTGGCTGGGTTTAGTTTCGTGCCGATGGACTTCGCCCTGCTCGACATCGCGGTCAACGTGCCCTTCGGCGCCATTGCGGGGGCAGCCATCGCGGCTGTGCTCAATCGCGGTGAAAAGGCAGCCTAAGGAGCATCAGAGACAGCCGAGTTCACACCGCTTGTCAAAGCAGTTGAGCCAGCGTTTTAGGCTTTGGTGTCGACCAACAGGCCGATGCCATTTTGCTCAACGTAGCGAAGCTCAAAGGCCAGCTTGTCTAGCTCGCCTGTCATCTTCTTCACGCGCGTCTGTAGAGCGCCGATTTTGGCCTGAGCCTCTTGCTTTTGCTGCAGGCCACGCGCAGCAGTGAGCGAAGCAGACAGCGCGTCGATCATGGTCGACAAGATGGGTACTTCGCTCGCGATTTTTCCGACGATGGTCATGCCAGCGTCAGCCAAATCGCCAGCTTGGCCCGAGCCCTGGATGGTGTTCAGCGCCGTCTGAGCCAGTTCAATTGCGTCTTTGGCATCGAGGATCGCGTCTCCGAGCGGCCCTAGCTGACCGACAATTTGCTCTGCAGCGAACTCGCCAACGGCATCGAGCACCGGCGAACTGTTGGCGACTCGTTGAACTTTGTTGAGCGCTTTGACCGCTACGTCAAACTGCTTTTTGGCCTTGCTATGGGCGGCGCTCGCGTCTCCATATGCTTGTTGCTTCTTGTAGGCCCCGATGGCTTTTTTGCTGTAGTTGTCGGGGTATTTTTGATGCAACGAACGGGTCGCGTCGGCGCTCAAAGAGCGCGGTTTGGAGGTCGAGACCACGTCGCCATCATCGAGGACATGGTAGGTGTGGCCTGGGTCATCGGGACGCACCGACTCAGAAGGCACACGCTGGACGACGCGTCCCTGCCATCCACCAGGAGGCGGTCCATCAGCATGCTTGCTAACGTCGCTCTGCGCGTCTGCCGCCGGCGGGGCTGCTGCCGCAGGAGTGCTCTCTGTTGCGCCCGCTGGAGCCCGAGTGGCCGCCGTGCCGGAACTCTCGGAGTTTCTCACGCCGGGGTCGCTTTCGGGCTCAGGCTGCGCAGATTGGGCTTCGGTCGGGCTGGGCGTTGCAGGGCTCGGTTGCGGAGCCGGTGGCTGAGGAGCCGGGGCTTGAGCAGCCGGGCTCTGCGGAGCCGGGCTCTGAGGCGCCGGGCTCTGGGGCGCCGGGCTCTGGGCAGCCGACGCGGAGGGGGTGGCGCCCGTTGCTCCACCTGATGCGCTGCCAGCCCCTGCGGATGGGGGCGGAGTCGGTCCAGCGCCGCCTCCGCCAGCCGAGCCGCCGCCGCCCGGCGGCGTACTGTACAGAGGCGGAGGAGTCCGAGAGGTGTCAAAGGTGCCTCCAGCCACAGCTGGGCTACCGGGTCCGGGTGCAGGCTGGCCAGCAACGGTCGAAGGACTCTGCGCCTCTTGCATCGAAGTACCGAGCACTTGCTCATAAGCTCCCTGGGTCTGATTGACACCGGGATCGTTGCCGCGCAAGAGCTCTTCGCCGACAGAACTGTCGCCGCCGACAGCGGCAGACATCTTGTTGAGTTCGTCAGACCACGCGTCGCTTGGGATGACCGGCACGGCGCTTTTTGCCTCCGCCCAGGTCACACCTGTCTCGAGGAACTCACGAGCTCCGCCGCCGGTGACCCCGTAGGTCTGACCGTCCTGGTTGCGAGCCAGCCACAGAGCTGACATCAGGCCATCGAACGCGGTCGGTTTGCGCGCCTCGCGTACGCCCTTGGGCTCGATGGTCAGGTCAATCGCGCCGTCGGCGTACCACTCGGGCTGCAGAGCACCGACCGTCATCATGTCTGCGAATGCGAGATCGGGATCGGCCTGATGCACGGCGACTTCCGCCGGAGAGTACCAAGTCTCTGCTCTGGCGAGAGAACCCGACGGGTCAGCAAAGGGCCGAGCGTCACTGGCATGTGAGGTCCGAAGCATGCGTTTCATCGCTTGCAAGCCGGGCCCACCAGTGATGTCCGCTGGATCAGGAGCCTGACGAGGCGTTCCAGGCGGCCCACTTGACGCGACCTCGGCAGCCATAAAGTCCGAGATGAGCGTTTTACCAGCCGCTGAGAGCGTCCACTTGTGTAGAGAGCCAACCCCATGGGTTCGACGACTCATCTTGGAGAGTTTGTCTTCAGGAACCGGCGTCCCTTTGAACTTAAAAGGACCAGCCTTGTCCCTGAGCACCGGATAGAGCCGGGACCGGTCGGTCTTGGTCTGCTGTAACGCATCGGCGACCGCAGCAAAGAATTTCTTCTGGGCGGCGACAATGTTGCCCTCGTAATATTGCTCAGCTTCGATGTCAGCGATTTTCTGAGTCGCAATGGGATCTTTGTTAAAGGCTTTGACGAAGCCCTGGTCGCCACCCGCTGCCTTTCGCCATGCGACGATCGCTTGAGAATAGAGTTCGCTGTTGTTGGCCATGAGGCCATCGACACCGGCTTGGCTCGTCGTCTCCGCAGCGAGCTTGGTCGCCAAGGCCTTGCTCGCCTCATCGTAGCCGGGCAGTCCAGCTTTTAAGAGACTCTCGATTTGCTGCTTGGTAGGTGCCGGAGCGCTCTGTTGCGTCGAGTCGACCGCCTGCTGAGCACCACCAGAGCCGCCGCCGGCGCTTTGCTGCGCTTGTTGCTGCTGCTGGCTCTGTTGTTGAGCCTGCTGCTGCGCTTGTTGCCGCTCATTGTCGCGTGTGGTCTGCACAGGGTCCTCTCGTCGATTTGACTGCTTGAGGGTCTAAGTTGAGGGCCAATTGTGCAAGCTCTGCAGAGCTACCCTGATGCCTAGGTAGTGTCTGTAGGCCCCAATTGCGCTATGGTCAGTGCCATGAACGCACTCGTCACGCCCCTGCAATTTGAGTCACATACGCTGACTGACGTCGACCAAATGGTCGCTGCGGCGTTGCACCTCGTCGAGCAAGGCCCAACCCAAACGCTGCATCGAGATGATTGGGAGCCGAGCTTGATGTGGCTCGATCGCCTGGCACTGCGGCGCTCTGACTGGCAGCCCTGGGTCACTGAGACGTGGCGCCGACTGCTCTGCTCTTCATCACCAGCGGTTGCGGGCGGCGCAGTCGATGCGCTCCAGTTTGGCGAAATGGGTTTCGCGTCGCTGACGATGTTGCTGTCGCTCTCCGAGCGCTTCGACACACAATCGATTGCGGTGACAGCCCCAGATACGCACGCTCCCTACACCCTGGGGGACGTGGTCGAACTCCTTGAAAAGAGACAAGCCTACTATGGTGATGACACGATCTGGTTGATGCTCTCTACCCCTTCTTTTCAATGGGCCCAGCTCCAGAGCGTGGACGACGCGATTGACTTGGCTCGGCGCGCGGCGAGTGTGGGCTCAAGCCTCATCGGCGGGTATGCAGGTATGCACCAGCCTTTGGACTGGCTGCGCAAAGTTGTCCTCTTGGCGCCGAGATGCCGCCCATGGGTCCCAGCCGTTATCGAAGCGATGCTGTGTGGAGAAGAGCCAGAGATGGCGGCTGCCTGTGAATATCTGGTGCATTGTCCCGATGGATGGATGAGTCTTCCGGGGCTGCGCTCAGCCTTGAGCAACTCTGCAGCTCTGGGTGCATGCCAACCCGTGTTGTCATCGGTGGCTCAAGCGAGCTGTTCAGCCCAGAGTTTGTCCGAGCTCACCGAGTGGCTTACGCTCAAAGCACAACATGAACAACAAACCTCCCCTCAAAGGGACACCCTGCTCGCCTTCGCGGCGACATCGAGCCAGTCATGAGCGACGACGTCACCTCCCAGCCCCTGCCTTTCATCGGCGAACGCTCCATTGTCCGGGTCAAAGCGTTGTGGCGCTCTTTGCTTTGGGCAGCGCTGCCAGAGAGCTTCGCCAATGACAGTGGAGACGATGCGCTACCGGATAGCGGATCCGCCTCAATGCTCGGCACCCTGCGGGTACTCCATGGCTCATCTTCGCCCGCAGAGCCCAAAGCCGAGCAGGCCCAGCGAGATGTGCTCGAGGCGCTCAAACAGGGTCGCGCTGCAGTCCTTGCAGAGCGAGCCGCCGACGCCGGTCGAATCGATTTGGCGAGCGAGCTCTTTGAGTTGAGTGGTCGAGAACATGTCGCGCTTGAGTTGGCGGTTGTGACCATCTTTCAACCCGCCGTCGCCTACGCGGCCCGGACAGTCGCCGGAAGGCTCGGCTTTGAATCATCGGTTCAAGTGAGTCTGCTCGATGAGGTGCTTGGGCATTGCCAAGTTGGCGCTGGCTTGATGCGGTCACTCTGTTCGCAAGGAGGAGCGCTACACGAAGCCGGTCTGCTCACCCTGCAACACAATCGGGTCGTCGCCACTGCCGCACTGCACGCCTTTATCGATGGAGGGCCATCGCCCATGCTGCCCCAAGGCCGCATCGATGGGTTGCCTCCAGAGGCGATGGAGACCTTCAAGGGCCTGCGTAGGGGCTGGGTCTCGACCCTCTGCGGCGCCATTGGCCAAGGCCGGCCACTGTTGGTTACGGCAGCGTCTGGCGGAGGGCTCGCGACGCTGAGCGACGCCGTTGCCGCACAATTGGACGTGCCGTTACTGCTGGTCGATTGCGTCGCTCTTTGGCAACAAGATCACGACGCCGGGGCAGACAGCGGCGGCGCAGCCTTGGCAGCCCTGAGCGCGTCTGCCCACCTGTGGCCACAACTGATCGCCTTACAGGGAGTGGAAGAACTCGGCGCAATGCTGCGCGAAAAACGCCGTCAGGTACTGCCTTGGCTGGAGCGCTTGAGTCGTATCGAACGGCCCTTGCTGTTGCTCCATGAAGGCCCTGTGAGCCCGATGTTGGCCTCGTCGCTGGCCTTGGCTGGTGGCGTTCCTCAACTCGATCTGCCTCCGGCGAAACCCTCAGAGCGCGCGAAGTTACTCAGCGCAGCGCTCGCGGCGGCAAAGGTGGATGAATCGGTCACCGAAAACCTTGCCTCTGAGGTTCAGCATTACGGCTTCGGGCTGGGACAAGTTGGACTCGTGGTCGCGGCGACGCTACAGCGCACAGGGGCTCGGTTGGGGCGCCTAAGAGCGAGAGGAGAACTCGACGACCCGGTGCAGACCTTGGTCCCTTCGCTGTCGGAGATGCGAGCGGGAGTCATGGCAGCCACCAGCACCCGTCTCAGCGCGTTTGGCTCCCGCGTTGAAACCAGCGCCACGTGGGATGATCTCATCCTGCCCGAGGAGATCATCGATCAGGTCAAGACTGTGGCCCGCTTCGCTCGCTTGAGAACCAAACTCTTCGAGGAGTGGGGGTTTGACCGCAAGATGCCCTACGGAAAAGCCCTGTCAGTGATGTTCGCTGGCCCCTCGGGGACCGGAAAAACCATGGTAGCGGGGCTGATCGCCAAGGATCTTGGCGTGGAACTTTACCGCATCGATTTGGGACGTCTGGTCTCGAAATTCGTCGGTGAGACCGAAGAGAGACTCGGCGCTTTGTTTGACGAAGCCACGCAAACGGGAGCTGCGCTTCTCTTTGACGAGGCCGACTCGCTCTTTGGGCAACGTACCGAGATCAAATCAGCCAACGATCGCTACGCGAATCTTGAGGTCAACTATCTGCTTCAACGACTCGAGGACTTTGATGGCGTGGTGTTTCTGACCACCAACTTCGGCAGCAGCATCGATGAGGCCTTCCTCCGCCGCATTCGATTTCGACTGACCTTTCCTTTCCCGAGTTCTGAGGAACGACAAAAAATGTGGGAGGTTATGCTCCCAGAAGAGTTGCCCTTAGATGAGGAGGGTGATCCCGCCGACTGGCAATGGCTCGGCGAGAGCTTTGAACTGTCCGGTGGGCACATCCGCAACGCTGTGCTGCGCTCTGCGATGCTCGCAGCCGAGGCTGACATGGAGGTGGGCATGCGTCATCTCTATGACGCAGCGGCAGCCGAGTATCGGGAATTGGGCAAGCTCGCGCCGCCCTATCCATTTGACGACGACTGGGACTGACGACCCTGTGAGGACACCCCTTTACACATCACCGATTGTTGCGGTTACGGGAGCTTTGGTACACCAACCAGTGTAGTCATCGCGATGGAGCCTAACCATGCGTCTTTCAATCAGTGTTTTTGTGACCACAGTCGTCCTAATGATAGGCCTGTCCGGCTGCGGTGGTGAAGACGTAGCCACCCTGCCCGCAGACATCGCTGCTGGAACCCCCATGTGGAGCCAAGCCGACCCGAGCTGTCGACCGCCGGATCACAGCGCAAAGATGCCGACATCGGTCGCAGCTTACGTCAAGATGTGCGAATCGCACGGCCTTGGCGTACCACCTTCATTTGCCTGTGAAGATGGCGTGCAAGTGCCGATTCAAGTCGATGGTACCGAGGTCTTCGAAGAGCCAAAATCCTGTGACAACAGCAGCATGCTCAAACCCATTTGCGATATTGGCTCACAGATCAATCGCATCGAAGGGCGCGACCGCAATGGAAACGCGCTACCCGATGTGGTGTGGATCACCTTTTGTCGAGCCACAGGAGCCACCCAATACTCCTCCGTGCAGATGATCGCCCACCACTACAAGACAGGCGCTACCTGCTTTTTTGAGGCCAACGAAGGCGGCAACAGCATCTTGCCGGAGCGGTTGGGGCGCGATGAGACCGGCGGACTCACCGGTAAGATGCCAGCGTACGACGACCCAGACTTTGACCGCGCCTTTGTCCCTGCCCCAGACCAATGCGTGCAATGCCACCAAAACAACGCCTTTATCCGCAACCCATGGCTCGACGGTGCGCGTCTACCTGACAACCCGGCCGAGCCCGTTCTGCCCACCGTTGGCGCCAAGTCGCCCTATTACATCGTTGGCGGCGGCGATTGGGACATGCGCACCATTCACATCGAGGGCAACGCCTGCCTGGACTGCCACCGAATCGGTATGGAGATCGACCAGCAGTTCGCGGCCAACGGCTTCGATGTCAACAGCTACATGCCAGCTCATGCTCCAGGTACGATGGTCGACGACTATCAGCAATTGCTGAGTTGCTGGATCAACGGGCCCGAAAATACCGAAGGATGCGAGTGGATCATTGCACCTGCAGCGCAGTGCTCGGGCGGCATTGTCGGATCGGACTATCCCTACAAGTCCAAGAGCTTCAATCAAGGCGATGTCGCTGGTGGCGGTAAAGGGGGCGGCGCCGCCGCACCTTGCTATGAGACCTGCATCGCTCAGGGCCAATCTGCGCCCGAATGCAAGTCCATCTGCTCAGGTGAGGGAAGCAACACCAGCGCTCAATGCTACAAAGCCTGCATCGCCAAGGGCGAGGATCCGACGCTGTGCACCAACGAATGTGCCGGTGGGGGATCGAGTGATGACAACGACGCGTGTTACGACGCCTGCGTCGCCAAAGGCGAAAGTCCACAGGTCTGCGAAGCGGCCTGCGGCTGACTTCTCACCCATTTGTGTTCGCGAGCGCCCAGTTTGGCAAGTCTTTGAACGCTATGGCTATCGCAC
>PBTG01000082.1 GCA_002726535.1 Myxococcales bacterium
CGCCCATCACACCGACCGATCGTACCGGTAACAGGACAGCGAAGTACTGCCAAAGCTGCCGGTGCCCCGGCCATTGCTCGAGTTCTTCACGGACGATGGCATCCGCAGCCCGAACCAAGTCGCATCGAGATTTCGTGACTTCCCCTAAGATGCGCACTGCCAGGCCTGGACCCGGGAAAGGTTGACGATGGACAAGGTAGCCAGGCAATCCAAGCTCAAGACCGAGGGCGCGCACTTCATCTTTGAAGAGCTCGCGAAGGGGCTCAACCAGCCTCATCTTCATCCGCTCTGGCAAACCACCGACGTTATGGTGACTCTTGATCGTGGCGCTGGGCCCTTTGAAAGACACTGATTCAATGACGTCCGGATAGAGAGTCCCTTGAGCCAGGAAGTCGTAGTTCACCTCCAGACTGTTGGCCGTCTTGTCAAAAACATCGATAAAGGCGTGGCCGATTACCTTTCGTTTTTTCTCTGGGTCAGTCACACCCGCGAGGCCACCCAAGAACTGCTCACTGGCGTCCACAGAGATCAGAGGTAGCCCCATGCCCTCTCCGAAAATTCTCTCAACGTCCTGTGCTTCATCAAGCCTCAGAAGGCCATTGTCGACAAAAACACAGGTCAAACGCTCACCGATAGCTCGGTGGATCAAAGCCGCCGCTACTGAGGAGTCGACTCCACCCGATAGGCCACACAGGACCCGCCCGTCTTCACCCACTTGCTCACGAATAGCCGCGACTGCCTCATTGACGAAGGTCGCCATGGTCCAATCGGCCTCACAAGCGCACAGGTCGTGGACGAAGGCGCCCAACAACGCTGCGCCGCCTGGCGTATGCACAACCTCCGGGTGGAATTGTAGACCATAGAGGCGACGCTCACGGTCGGCGACTACGGCCTGGACGCCGTCGCCCGTACGCGCCAACACCACAAAACCAGGCGCGGCGCGCTCGATGCGATCGCCATGGCTCATCCAAACCGACTCTTCGCCGCCCGATTGCCATTGACCCAAAATGCCCTCTGCCTGATCAATATGGACCACGGCCTTGCCAAATTCCCGGGTATCTCCCGGCACAACCTGACCACCCAACATCTCCGTCATGACCTGCAGTCCGTAACAAATACCGAGCACGGGGACGCCAAGGTCAAAGACGCCGCGAGGCGGTCGAGGCGAGTCTTGTTCTGTGACGCTCGCTGGCCCACCGGAGAGGATCACCCCCGCAGGCTGCCACTGTTCAATAGATTGCATCGAAGCCGTACAAGGCCAGATCTCACAATAAACGTTGAGTTCGCGAACCCTCCGAGCGATCAGCATGGTGTACTGAGAGCCGAAATCTAAAATCAGGATTCTCTGCATCTTGGATTCTCCAGGGTTAACCGCGCCGTGGGACATAGTTCGGGGCCGGGCTGCTCATCACCACATCGTGAACATGGCTCTCGGCGAGACCAGCGTTGGTAATTCGAACAAATTTGGCTTCGGTACCGAGACTTTCCAGATCAGCACAGCCGGTGTAGCCCATGCCTGCTCGCAGACCACCCATCAGCTGATGGACGACGCTCGCGACCGGTCCTTTGCTCGGGACTCGGGCTTCGACACCTTCGGGCACAAGTTTGCCAGCATCTGCCGTCTGCTCTTGGAAATAACGATCTTTGCTGCCTTGCTGCATCGCCCCCAAAGAACCCATTCCTCGGTAGGCCTTGTACCGGATCCCATCGATAATGATTTCTTCACCTGGAGACTCATCGGTGCCTGCGAGCAGACTTCCCACCATGATTGCGCTACCGCCGGCTGCAATGGCTTTGACGATATCACCGCTGTGCTTGATACCTCCGTCGGCTATGACCGTTACGCCCACCTCTTTCGCGACCGCTGCGCACTCTAGTACAGCGCTCATCTGCGGCACGCCAACCCCAGCGACAATGCGCGTCGTGCAGATGCTCCCAGGCCCAATTCCGACCTTCACCACATCTGCGCCGGCCTCGGCTAGCGCGCGGACCGCTTGTCCAGTAGCAACATTTCCCGCCACGATCACGAGATTGGGATAGTTCGTTCGGCTTCGGCGAACGGCATCCAGTACATTTTGTGAATGACCATGTGCAGTGTCGATAACAACGACATCGCAGCCCTGCCCCACCAAAGCCGCGATGCGTTCGTCACAGTCTCCGCTCGGGCCCACAGCGGCTGCACATTGCAAACGACCTTGTGCGTCTCGAACGGCATGCCGCCATTGCAGCCAAGGGTCGAGGTGCGCTTGTGTCATGACACCTAAGAAACGCTCGTCATCGCCAATCACAAATAGACGCGAGACGCCGCTCTCCGCCATCACCTCAACGGCAGCGTCGGGACTGATTTGATGCGATACAACGCCCTGCGCGGGCAACATGAGATCGCCGACCTCGCCGCGTTCTTCGCCTCGTAGCAGTGCGCGTCGTGTGAGTACACCGACCACTCGCCCTTGTTGCAGCACAGCCATAGCCGATTGACCCTGTTCTCGCATGAGTACGCTCGCATCGGCGCATGCATCTTGGGGAGACAAGGTCTGCACATCTCGGTCAAATCGCGGATCAGCCGCTTTGACTTTGGCCACCTCAGCGGCCTGAGCTTGAACGCTCAGATTCTTATGAATAACTGCCATCCCTCCCAGACGGGCCATGGCAATCGCCATGGCCGATTCAGAGACGGTGTCCATAGCTGCCGCAAAAACCGGAACCGCTAGTGTCAAATCGCGAGTCAACTGACTTTTCAGAGCTACGTCCCGAGGTAGGACCTGACTGTGTGCAGGCACCATCAAAACGTCATCGTAGGTCAACGCGAGCCCGTCGCCGTGAAATCGGTGGGCGTGATCACTTGGAACTGAACTCATCTCGAAGCTCCCAAATCGCTACGGGTCATATCGATACCCTGTGCCATGAACGGTAATAATGTGACGAGGTCTGTCCGGCTCAGGCTCAACCCAACGACGCATCCTGACGATGAAGTTATCGACTGTACGCTCCGTCGGCGTGACCTGCATGCCCCAGACCTCGTCGAGGATATCGGCCCGAGAGAGCACACGGCCTGGGTTACGGACGAAGAGGCTCACCAAATCGAGTTCTTTATCCGACAGATTGATCTCAGCGTCCGTGGACGACCACAGACGACGGCCGTCCAGATCGATTCGTCCCGCTCCAAAGGCGACGACGGCGTCTGTTGGCAGTTCCAACCCGGATTGACTGCGACGAATCTGCGCTTTCAGACGAGCCAGTAACTCCGGCATGTCAAAAGGCTTGCAGATATAATCATCGGCGCCCAAGTCCAAAGCCTCGACCTTAGTTGCCGTGCTGTCCAAGGACGTCAGCATCAAAATCGGTACGCCGATACCTGAGCCTCGCAAGGTTGCGGCGACCTCGATCCCCGACATTCCTGGCAACGTAATGTCCAGTAAGATTGCGTCAAAGCGTGCCTGTTCAGCCGCTTCGATGGCCTGCTCTCCGCTCGTCTGCCAGCGGACCTCGTAGCCTTCTTGCCGCAAGACAAGCTGAACCATGGTCCCGATCAAGTCGTCGTCTTCGACCAACAAGATTCGACTCATCAGCGCATCTCCCAAGACATCCCAGCGGATGCCTTGCCCACGGTTTATTGGGTCGAAGACGGATCTGCAAGAGGGAGGATGACTTCAAATCGGGCTCCGTGACCAATACCGGAGCTCTGAGCCGTGACGTCGCCTTGCATTCGTCGCGCGAGTGCTCGTGAAATGTGCAGACCGAGCCCCGTTCCTTGAGCACCCGTCCCCACGCCGCGTTGAAAGGGAGCAAAAAGTGCATCATGTTCGCTCGGATCAAAGCCCTGCCCGTTATCAGCGACAGAAATGGTCACATTTAAACCCTGCAAACTCACCAATATATTTACAATATCCCCGCCGTACTTGGTCGCATTATCGAGTAAATTGTCGACGATCGATTGCAGAGCGCTGACGTCAACCATCGCGATCGCTGAGTCGGGTTGCTCAAGAGTAAAGCGCTGCTGGGCTACAGACATGGAATTGCGGTGTTCAATGATACGCTCGAGTAGCGGGCATACATCCACCGCTTCACGCATGAGTTGGGCTCGGGGCAAACGCAGTCGACTCGC
This sequence comes from Myxococcales bacterium, assembly GCA_002726535.1. Lineage (GTDB taxonomy): Bacteria > Myxococcota_A > UBA9042 > UBA9042 > UBA9042 > UBA9042. The sequence continues at coordinate 4,106 of PBTG01000082.1, forward strand.
GAGGAGCAAATTTTGGATTAGTTGATGCTCGCGGTCGACCTCGCGCAACGCTTTACTGGTTAAACCAGCGACTTGCTCAGCGGGAATGCGTGACTCGGATAAGACCTGCAAAACAGCCTTGATTCCGGCTAATGGGGTCTTCATCTCATGGGTCACATGAGACAGAAAGTCCTCCATCTCATCACGAAAACGACGCTCCGCACGAACGAGGCGATAGAGCATCAGCACCACCGCCAGCAGTAAGCCGGTCAGCAAGGCGCCCTCACCCAGCCACATGCGCTTGCGGCCCTGGTGACGTTTTTCAATCTGAGAGAGGACCTCAGCGGCGGGCTCGACACGCCACGCTCCGATTTCAGGCCCTTCGCGTCTGATCACAAATCGAGCGTCCGCTGAAAGCGCTCCTTCGATCGGATCAAAGCCAGAGAGTTTCATGGAGAGTTCGTGGATCTTCGAGGTTGCCTTCAAAGATTCCTGAGCATAGATGTATTCGTTATTGACAGCGCGAAGGAAAAAAACCATCCACCAAGCACTCAAGGCGATGAGCACGACGATCGCTCCGAAGAAAATCAACTGGACTCGGTCCCTACTCTCTTTTGCGACCTTTTTCCCCATCACAGAGACTCCCTGGCGCACGATTCAATCGCCTCGACCACGTCCTGTAAACGCGCCGAAGCCGCGATCGCGGCAGCATCGAGGCTACGTGTCTCCCTGAGATGTTGGGCAGTCGTCGGGCCAATACAGATCAGAGGCTTGTCGATCAAAGCAGGTCGCCAGCGATGAAGGCGATCGATCGCCGAAGGCGCTGCCACGTAGATGACATCAGCCTGACCGGCAATATGCAGAGTGGCTGCGGATGGGGATGTTGGTTGCTCATTGCTGTAGACCTCCAAGGTCTGAGGACGAAACCCCAAGCGGTGCAAAACCTCTTTGAATTCCGGTCTCGCGTGACGACCGGCGATGTGTACAACATTCGTTGCGCAAGCAAATCTCTCGCCGATGGCGTGCGCGAGCTGAGTCCCAGTGGCGACCGAGGGTTTCAACACGACGCTGAAGCCAAGGGTGACCAAAGCCTCTTCGGTGGCCTGTCCGACTGCCGCCCATCGCTGCGTTTGAATCAAATCAAGCACGTCGGTTGGGGCCTCTTGCAGAGCACTTGCAAGCGCACGGACGCCATAGCGGCTGGTAAACGCGACAACTCCGTGTTCGGTCAACAAGGCTCGCAATCCTTTGTGAATCGATACGGGTGTATCGAATCGAATTTCGGCTGTCGGCAATTCACAGACGTCATGGCCTCGCTCGCTCAACAGGCGGTTGAGTGGCGCGTTGTCTTCAGCACTTCGGGTGAGGCAAATCCGCATGGCCCCTTAACAGATGCTCTCAAGGGTCATATCGAGATCGGCCATCCGCGGCCCGCGGTCGTGTGATAATTTGGGCAAAGCAAAGCTCGGCAAGGCCTGCCCGCCATGAGCCGCCACTTGCTCGCCCATCGCGAGCGCTGCGACCATCTGCTCAGGGCTAACCGGCCGCTGCTGAAGTCCTCCGATAGCCGCGGCGTAACGAAGCCCAACAGCGAAGCCTTCGAGCACTTCGACATAGCCCCGGACCAGAGTCCGATAACGCAGTAAAGGACCATTGAACAAGCGCGCGCCCAGGTAGGCCTCAATCGCGATTGCCAACTCGCGCTCCACAGGCACGACATACTGCGCGAGAAGTTGCCGCCAATCGTCTGCCAACGCCGAGGTAACAGCCTCGTCATTGTCGAGCGGTAGCAAGTCTCCATACAGGGGCGCGAGGAGCATTGCGGTCGCAGACAGATTTTGTACCGCACCGGCTGACACTCGAGCCTCTAAGAATCCACGCCAGGACAAGAATAGACGCGCGCTGAGCTCAGGAACGTCAGTCGGGAGGGCTCGCTCAGCGGCAACCGTCGCACTTAATGCGGCGACCTCGGCGAGACGCGCGAGCAAAGGCTGACGGGTATCAGCGACCAAATCGAGGAAGTGCTCTCGCAACACAACGTAATCCGACCAGGACATCTTCGTGCGTGTCGTAACCCGAACCTGCTGCAATCGGTCCGCGAATCGAAATACATGCAATGGCATGCGCCAGCCGCCCACCGACTTGGCTACGGTGACGGGCTCGTCGGTCTGAGCCAAGGCCTCACATACAGCTCGAGAGAGGGTACTAAAGGCCAACTCAACGCCATCGGGTGTCGACCAAGCTGAGATCGGAAAATCCCCCAGGGGTTGCGGCACATCGTTCGCATCGCCCAAAGGCAACGCGACCTCGAGGGCCGCCAAGATCGCTCTTTCCATCGCGACGGCAGGAAAGGCCGTCTGCGCCGCCTTCTTACCGCGCCGAGCCGGCTGCTGATCTGCCCATTGTTGAGCGGCAGCCAACCAGTCCTGGGAAGGACACGTACTCAACATCGCGGGGACGTTGTCCAAGGCGGCGCTGAACAAGACCTGCATCAATAACCTCTACTTCCCGGTGCGGCGCTGTCGAGCACCGAACCTGCCACGTCCCTTAGCTCAGGCGCAACCCAACGGTTGCTGACCGCCACAAAAAACAGAGGAGCCCCCATCAAGGAGGCTCCCCGTTAAGCGGTGTATGCGCGTTGTTTTACTTCTTGACGGCCTGCTGAATCCACACAAGTCGACCGTTCGGTCCGGGGACGCTGCCTTTGATGAGAATCAAGTTCTGCTCGGGCTCGATGCCGACCACTTTGAGGTTTTGCACGGTGATCCGCGCATTGCCGTATTGACCCGCCATCTTCTTGCCTTTGAAGACGCGACCTGGAGTGGTGTTCTGGCCGAGCGAGCCACCGTGACGGAACTTCTCGTGAGTACCGTGGGTCGCTTTTGGTGCGTTGAAGTTGTGGCGTTTGATCACACCTGCAAAGCCGCGACCACGGCTGGTACCGATCACATCAACGAGAGAGCCAACGGCGAAGTACGACACATCGAGTTGTTGGCCCACTTCCACAGAAGCAGCCTCGTCCGCGCTGATGCGAGCCTCACGTAGATGAGCCTTCGCATCGACACCTTGTTTCGCGAAGAACCCAGCCTTGGGCTTGTTGAGCTTTTTGTCTTTGATGTCGCCATAGCCGACGACGACCGCGTTGTAACCATCGACGCCGTCTTCTTTTTTGACTTTCACGATGCTGCAAGGACCTGCGTCAACCACGGTAACGGGGATGCTGTCGCCCTCGGGTCCAAAGATTTGGGTCATGCCGACTTTGCGGCCAAAGATACCAATACCCATTGTTGTGTCTCCTTACGCACGGTTCATTTGGTGTGCGCTTGCTGGAGTTTCACCGTCATTGGCTGCGAGTCGCTATCGGCTTGAGCAGCGTAACGGGCCCGGACTTCACAGGCCGGGGCGGCGGGTTGTAGCCTCGCATCAGTCCAGGGTCAAGCACTTTCACGCATCGAGCCGTTATTGATCTTGTGGTGCCTGTCCGTCGAGCCATCGGCGCAGACGTGGACTGACAATCTCACCGCGTCCAAGCCACTCGCCGATTCCATACAGACTTCCGGTGACGACAACGCCACATGATCGATGCGCTTGCCGACGAGCCTCTTCAAAACAGCCTTGAGCCGACCCAACCGCTACATCTGCGTGAGGCGCACACAGATCGATGACCTCCGCCAACTTATGTGGATCCCACATCCGGTCAGCTTGCATCCGTGGCAACCAAAAGCCTTCGCTAACAGCGCTGAGCTCGCGGATGAGCGGCTCAGGATCTCGGTTATCTCTGACCGAAAGCACCACCTGCCAACGCTTGCCTCGCTCGGCCATCGTTTCAGCCAATGCTCGCATGCCAGCGGTATTGTGTGCGCCATCGACGATCATCATCGGCGAGGTTTCGATCACTTCGAGCCGTGCAGGCCACGGAACCTCAGCCAAGCGCCAGACGACCTCGACCGCGTCTGGCCACGCCTTGGGCCACGCCGCACAAATTTCCTGATAAGCCAACACAGCGGCTGCCGCGTTGTTGAGTTGATGGCGGCCAGGCAAAGACAATTCAATCTGCAAAGGCTCGGATAAGGCCCGCCCTCGGAGCACAGCTTGGGTTCCCAAACCGGCCCCACCGATACGCACATCTTGCACTTGAACGTCTTTGCCAACTTTGCGCACTGGACAGGTCAACCCGATTCGCCGCAGTGCAGCCAATGTGACCGTTGGGTGAGCCATGACAACGGGTCGACCCTGCCGGGCTACGGCAACTTTTTCCTGCGCGATGGCCGCGAGAGTGTCGCCCAATACGCGGGTGTGGTCTCGCGCAATCTGGGTGATCACGGCAACGATCGGGTCGGTGACATTGGTCGCGTCGAGGCGGCCTCCAAGCCCAACCTCCATCACGGCGAGGTCGAGGTCACGAAAGAGCCAATATGCCGCCGCTGCCATAACTTCGAAGGGCGTCACTGCGAGGTCACTGCCCGCGCAGTCGCGAACATGAACTAACGCGGCATCGAGTTGCTCTGCGCTGATGCAGCGTCCATTGACGCGGTAGCGCTCTCGAGTCTCAACCAAATGCGGTGAGGTAAAATGACCAACCTGCAGACCAGCTTCATCACAGAGTGCGGCGAGCATCGCCGAGGTAGATCCTTTGCCGTTCGTGCCAGCGACAATGGCTACCGCTGGAGTGTCCTGAGGATCTCCCATCCGCTTGAGGAGATTTTTGACTCGTTCAAGCCCGAGCTTGACCCCAGCGACTTGGCGCTCAGCCAGCCACCTGTGTCCTGGGCCATCATGGGAGATCAGTTCTTGATTCATCTTGACTTCACTCAAATTCACGAGATGTAGACGTCCTTTACTCAAGGGCGGCAATGGACCAACCTCTACAGTGACGATCGACCCTGGTCTGCTTGGATGTCAACCACAGCCAACAGATCCCCGTAAAACCTTCGCTAGCGACCGCGAAAATCGAGTTTTTGATCTACGAACGTACCCCAAGGCATTGCCACCTGCTCTCGCTCTTGGACATACTGCCGGGCGCACAGCAGATCGCGATACTTTTAGATGGATCCATTATTTTAATCTCTTCGCCCACCGGGTGACGTTGGAGTCTGACCGATGTCGAACACGCAAGTCACACCAAAGCCATATACCGTGGCCTACATCTCTGCTGAATTTGGTCTCAGAGCGTCTCTGGCAACGTATTCTGGTGGATTGGGGGTGTTAGCTGGCGACCATGTAAAGTCGGCGGCTGACGCAGAACTGCCTCTAGTCGGCATCTCATTGTACTATCACCAAGGCTATGGTCTGCAGCGAATCAATGAGCATGGCGACCAGACCCTAGAGTTCCCTCACTGCCCTCCTTCAACCTTATTGGAAGATACGAATATCCGGCTGCGGCTGCAGTTGTCGAGCATTGAGGTTCAAGCGCACGCTTGGCGCTTTGTCCAACGTGGCCGCAGCGGCCATGAGGTTTCGGTCTATTTTTTGGATACACTACTGCCCGACAATCCCGTCGAGTGGCAAGAAGTCTCGAAAACTCTGTACGGCGGCGACAACAGCAATCGTCTGCGGCAAGAGGCGATCTTGGGGATCGGCGGCTACGAGTTGATGAAAGTCTTGGGGCATGAGGGTGAACTGCGGGCTCACCTCAACGAGGGCCACACTGCGTTTTTTGCCTGTTCGATGCTTCAAGACCTCGGTGATCGTGACGAAGTGCGAAGACGTACACACTTCACAACTCACACCCCAGTGCCAGCCGGCCACGACTTTTTTGAGCTCGACGAGCTGCAATCGGTCGTTGGACATTACATCCCAAGGGAGGTCGCGGCATTAGGCGGCACGCCGACAGTGAGCATGTCGAAGCTGGCGTCTGCTTTGGCCGATTCATGCAATGGGGTCAGCGAGCTCAATGCCCGTGTGGCGAGCGACATTTTCCCAGACCGCGACGTGCAGGGGCTGACCAACGGTGTCCACTTCGATACATGGGTCCATCCACAAATGGGCGCGCTATACGACCAATACACTCCTGGCTGGCGCGACGACGCGCAGGCGCTTCAAGCCCTTCAGAGCCGAGACGACGAGGCTTTTCTGAGCGCCTTCGACCAAGCCAAACTCTCGGCCAAGACGGAGCTGATTGAGTACGCTAACGCCCAAACTCAGCTCGGCCTTCGAACCGACGTGCTGACCTTGGGCTTCGCACGCCGCGCAGCACCGTACAAACGCGCGACTCTGCTATTCACAGACATCGAGCGACTCCTTTCCTTTGGATCGGGACGCATTCAGGTCATCTTCGCCGGCAAGGCGCATCCAGCGGACAGCCGTGGTCAACAGCTGGTTCGCGAGTTGGTCCAACGGTCCAAAGAGTTGCGAGGCCGACTAAGCATCTGCTTTTTGGCCAACTACAACATGTGGCTCGGACGCTTGCTAACCTCGGGCGTAGACATTTGGCTCAACAATCCCATTCGACCCCTCGAAGCTTGTGGAACGAGTGGGATGAAAGCGGCACTCAACGGTGTGCCAAACTTCAGCGTGCTGGATGGCTGGTGGGCAGAGTGCTGCGAGCATGGCGACAACGGCTGGGCACTGGGCGACGGCTCCGAAGAGCGCGATGACCTGCGCGACGCAGACGCGCTGTACCGAGTGCTACAACAAGAGATTTTACCGACTTGGGAGGCTGACCAGAGCGTCTTTCGCACCGTGAGAACCCGAGCGATCGCGACGGTTCCTGACTTTTCAGCCGCGCGTATGATCCGCCAGTACCGCGACCGCTATTATCTACCGCGTTAGGCTCTCATTGATCGGCGCAAGAGGGAGGCTGCTGCCCGGAGCAGTTCTCAGCCCACGTCGGTCGAATCACCGCGCTGGTTGAGGCCGTTCGCCCGTAGATATCATCGAGTTTCAACGATATCTCGATGGACTTGTCCGCGACCTGGCAAGGGCACTTGACGAAAGCAGTGATTCCCGAGAACTGATAGGTGTTGGGCTCGTCTTTAGCCGGAGGGATCGAACGCATCACGGGCACAGCTCCCGGCTGAACGATCTTGGCCGTCCCCTTCAGTCGCATCTCGACGGTCATCTTCAGCTTCACTGGATTGAGTCCCTGCATCCGAATGGACACCCAGACGTGTTGGCCGCCTTGAGGTCCGCGTAGCATCGGCGGGGTGCCGTCTCCCGCGCTCCAATCGACCCAATCCTTGCCGTCATCATTGGCCCCACCGATAACAGCGAGGGGATCGAGTTGAACCTGGGTGTCTTGCTCTTTGTCTTCGACGCCAGTGCAAGCACTTAAGCTGACCAGACAGAGCAGCGCAAAGCGCTGGAGGCGGGTCTGCCAGTGACGTTCAGAGCAGTGTTGACGAGGTCGAAACATAGACACCTTCGATGCGATCGAGAGCCATACAGAGATTAGCGCGTGTCCCCCCGAACAGGCAAAATCTATTGTTTATCAACTGTTGTCTACATCAGCCAACAACAACCTGATCGGTACGCGCTCAGTCATTTTACAAAGGGGGCGCATCTCTAAAACACAACGTGTTCGACGTCAAAGCGTGCCGAGTCAAGCGGGATGTAATTTTCTAAATAAACACAACCATAACGAAACGTTTCGCACGCCTGCGAGGCGTCCATGCCCAGAGCTTGATTGATGTATTGGGCTCGCTGACGCACTCTAACGCAACGTAAGCGAGGGCCGCCACCAACCCAGTGTTAGAGCGACAGGCGTGAATCAAAGACTCGGCTTCTTCGTTATCTTTTCAGGCAGAGCAAAGCGACGCGTTCACACAGCCATAGGGGAGTATGATGTTGAGGATGACAGCCGCCATCACGTTGCTACTGGCCACCATCGCGGCTCCCTCCTCGTACGCGACCCTGCCTCAACGCGCCATGCGCTTTCATCACAAAAACTTCGTCAAACATGACCAAGCCGTTGAGAACTTAACCCTCAGAGGATCGACCTCCGCTGGAGGCAGCGCCTTTGTACGCGTCAGCATCGCCAACGCCGGGTTTCAGCGCGGCAAGCTGACCTTAACGGTCGTAATCAAAAGTCGAGGAAAGTCGATCTACGCGAAAAAATCCTTCGCGAAAGGGCGATACAAGATCTTCTCCGATCGTTTTGGCTTTCGCGCCGGAGCCAATCGCCTCGAAGCGACGCACGACACCTTCACCTTCAATTTCGCTCTCAAGGGCGCCAAGGGTTCGGTCATCCTCGACGCAAAAGGCCCGAGCGTAACGGCTAAAGACCGTGACTCGACAGGCTTTATCAGCCGCCATCTAATTTGTCCGTGGGGCCGTCTGAAGGTTGCGCTCGTTAACAACAAAGGTGCCCAGGTCAACGACAACTTTGAGACCTTTGGCATCTATGAGAGCAGCACGCTCAAAGCGCACCGTAGCTATGACAAGATGGTTCAAGTCCATCAACTCGCGGGGCACAAGATGCGCATCGTCGATTATCTGGTGGGTCCCAAAGAGCGAAATAAGCGGCCATTGGGGTTCGTCGTCATCCGCGATGGCTCACGACGTTTCGCAGGACGGGTCGACAAGCACACCATGTCGAAGCTCAGAGTTGACCGAAAAAATAACTATCGGGTGCCTTGGAACATTTTCGTACAGGCAAAGCGAGGCGGAAAAAGCGCGTCGATGACACTAAGTGCAGTGCGCCAAGTCAAACGTACCAATGAGCTCGCCAAGATGAGCTATCTGACCCGCAAGGTCGTATCGATGTGGATGCATCCCGTGTCCTACAAGCTCCAAGCCGTCTGCTCACATCAAATCGAGGGGCCTGGCAACGCTCGAAAAGCGACGATGCCCTGCCGATACACCTACAACCAAACGAGATGAGGGCTAGCGGTTGACATCAGAAAGCTGACGCGGTCATGGTCCGGCTTCGCCACCTGATCACACTGGAGATGCTGCAGATGAGTCAACCTGCCCTGAAAATCGATGGCCGCGCGATCGCCAAGCGGCTGAAAAAGAGCCTCTCGAATCAGGTGCAGACCCTGCGGGACGAGCATCGATGTGTCCCATGCTTGGCCGTAGTGCTCGTTGGCCAAGATCCAGCGTCGAGCATTTATGTTGCTCATAAAATTAAGGCCTGTGAGCGCGTTGGGATTCGTTCGCTCTGTCACCGACTTGACGCATCCACAGAGCAAGCCGAGTTGATGGAGGTGATCGATACACTTAACTCGGATCCAGAGGTCGATGGCATTTTGGTGCAATTGCCCTTGCCCGCTCAGCTTGACGCAGCGGCGGTCACCCAAGCGGTCCGCGCCGACAAGGATGTCGACGGCTTCAGCGAGTCCAACCTCGGCGCTCTGCTAGGCGGCGCCAACAACCTCGTCGCATGCACCCCTCAAGGCATAATGCACATGCTCAAAGAGACCGTCGAGGAGTTAGGCGAATCGCTGAGCGGCAAACATGCCGTCGTCATCGGCAGAAGCGTTACTGTGGGCCGACCCATGGCGATCTTGCTGCTCCAAGCCAATTGCACCGTAACCATCTGCCACAGTCGGACGCCTGACACAGCCGCTCACACGCGCCGGGCAGACGTCGTAATCGCCGCTGCTGGCCGACCGGAATTGGTCCGCAGCGATTGGATCAAGCCCGGAGCGATCGTGATCGATGTGGGCATTCACAGGCGCGATGACGGCTCGCTGTGTGGGGATGTACATTGGCCAGAGGTCTCGGCCCGCGCCGGCGCCCTATCACCTGTGCCCGGAGGGGTCGGTCCCATGACCATTGCTCAGCTCTTGGCAAACACCGTCGACGCGTGTCGAAAGCGCCGAGGCTTGTCCCGATGAGTTGATGTCGCTTGACTTTCAGGACTCGCAATCCTAGACGTGCTGCATGAGCCAAGGAAGACGCACACCACTGCATGAGCGCCACGTAAGGCTGGGGGGACAGATGGTCCCCTTCGCTGGGTGGGACATGCCTGTCCAATACAAAGGCCGCGGCCTGGTCAGCGAGCACCTCGCAACCCGCGAATTCTGTGGTCTTTTTGACGTTAGCCACATGGGCGAAATCTTCGTCACAGGCGACGACGCGATGGCCGAAGTTCAACGGCTGGTGAGCAACGACGTCTCAAAACTGGCGATCGGCGACGCTTGCTACGCTCTGTTGTGCCACCCCGATGGTGGAACCGTTGACGATCTCTACGTCTATCGACTCGGTGATGACGAATTTATGTTGGTGGTCAATGCGGCGAATATCGAAAAAGATTTTGCGCACCTTCGTGCTCACGCTCATCAACCACAGAGGATTCAAGATCGATCTGATGACTACGCTCAGTTGGCGCTACAGGGGCCTCTCGCTTCGCAAATCCTCCAAAGCGTAGCTCCAGGGCCGGCTATTGGCCTGCCTCGAAACTACATCCATCCACACGGCTTCGCCGGTCAGCAGATCTTGGTCGCGACCACTGGCTACACAGGCGAAGCCGGGTTTGAAATCTACTGCGCCCCGAGCCTGGTCGCCCAACTTTGGGATGCCCTGCTGGCGGCCGATGAGCGGTTGAGCCCCGTTGGCCTCGGAGCCCGTGACACGCTGCGCCTAGAGATGGGCTACGCACTGTATGGCCACGAGCTGCGCGACGACATCAACGGCTACGAAGCTCGAGTCTCATGGGCGATCAAGCTCGACAGCGCTCCCTTTGTAGGCAGTGAAGCGTTGGCACAAATCAAAGCCAACAAGTCCAAACGTCGCTTGGCGGGACTGGAGATGCTCGATCGAGGCATCCCCCGAGCCGATTATCCCATCGTCATCGACGGTGAGCAGGTGGGCTTCATCACCAGCGGCACGCAGTCACCAAACCTAAAGAGACCGATCGCGATTGCGCTGGTAGATCGAGCGTTTGCAAAGATTGGCACAGAGTTGTCAGTGGACATTCGTGGCCGAATGAGACAAGCGAAAGTTGTGAAATACCCATTTTATGTAAAGGCTGATTAGCGCACCCACCTCACGGCAGAGATAGATCTGCCGCGAACTGGAGGAGACATGGCACTGCCCACCGACCTGTTATACACCGAAGAACATGAGTGGATTCGCCGAGAGGGCGATGACGTCGTGACGGTGGGGATCACCGAGCACGCGCAAGAGCAACTGGGAAGTATCGTCTATGTTGAGTTGCCCGATGACGACTCGGAGGTCGCGAAAAGCGACTCGTTGGGCCAGATTGAGTCCACCAAAAGCGTCAGCGACCTCTACGCACCCGTTAGCGGACAGGTCATCGAAGTCAACGCCGCGCTCGAAGAGAATCCAGAGCTCATCAACTCTGCCCCTTATGAGGATGGCTGGATCGTCAAGCTACGCTTGGAGTCTTCCGAGGAACTCGACGAGCTTTTGTCGCCGCAAGAGTACAAAGACCACGTCGCCGACGCCTGAGTGCGTAGCCCATACGAAGGTGTATTCACTCTTCGAAATATTCTCGCCCGAACCTCTTGGCTAGTTCGCCCTTGTCGATGGCTTTGGACAAGGCCTCTTCGTAGTCAACCTTGCCAGCAATCACGAGTTTCTCGAGTTGCTCGTTGAGCATCTTGTTGCCTTGTTTCTTTGCCGTCATCTGGATGTTGGCGATCTGGTGGCTCTTGCCCTCACGAATGAGATTGGAGATCGCCGCCGATCCGACCAAGATCTCCAGGGCCGCGATACGCCCGCCGCCTCTTTTGCGACACAGAGTCTGAGAGACCACACCTTTGAGACAATCCGCTAGCACCGCTCTGACCTGCGACTGTTGCGCGTGGGGAAAGAGATCGATGATGCGATCGATGGTCGAGATCGCCGTCGCTGTATGCAGTGTTCCAAAGACCAAGTGACCTGTATTGGCGGTCTCGAGCGCGAGTGCGACCGTCTCAATATCTCGCATCTCACCGACCAAAACGATATCCGGATCTTCTCGCAGCGCGGCTTTAAGCGCTCTTTTGAAACTAACGGTGTGCTCGCCTACTTCACGCTGATTAACCAATGACTTTCGACTTTCATGCACGAACTCGATGGGATCTTCGAGAGTGATGATGTGCGTGCGGCGATTCTTATTGATGTAGTCGACCATCGCCGCGAGGCTGGTGGATTTACCACTGCCTGTGGGCCCCGTGACCAGGACCATCCCCTTGGGGTGGTCGCACATCTTACGTACCGCCTCTGGCAAGCCCAACTGCTCAAAAGTCAGAATTTTGTCGGGGATTTGACGCAAAACAGCGCCGTAGCCCAGGCGATCAGCGAAAAGGTTGACGCGAAAGCGCGCCACGTTCGGTATCGCGTACGCGAAGTCGACGTCGTTTTCATAAAACTCTTTGAGATTGCGGTCCTGCATAATCGGCTCAAAGAGTTCCATAACAGTCTCCGGCCCTAGGACCCGAGCTTCGGAGATCTCATGGATCTCGCCATCGATCCGCCAACGAGGTCGATGTTGAGCCGAAAGGTGTAGGTCAGAGGCTCCCTCGGCAACCATTCGTTTCAGGAGTCGATCGAGTCTTGGGTTGTTGTCGAGTCGAGGGCCATGCTGACGCACCACAGCATCGTCGCCTTTGGCTCGCAGCCCTACCCTGGCGACGGTCTGAGCTTGCAGAGATGGAGCGTTGACGACGCCCGTCACCGAGGGGGACCCCAACGCGTCAAACGAGACTCCGCGCGCCATCGCCAGCTTACGAAAATCTTCAGCGTCGATGCTGACCGGGATCACCTCTGTACCGGGCATTTGCGAGCGAGTCGCCTCGTAAAGCCGGCGACTGAGAGGGTCGACAAATCCAACGAGGACTCGGCCAGCCTCGCTCTTGACAGGAATCACCCGTTGACGGGCGATGAATGCTGCAGGCAAGAGTTCAACGACGTCCTTTCCAGGAGGAGCGAGGCGCAAATCAAACCGCCGCAAAGGTAACGCATCAGGGCGAGGAGCCCTCATTCGAGCGGCCAAAGCCTTACCGAGTTGCCGTCCAAATGCTGGCACTTGTTCAAACAGGGCCTGCACCGCCGCCTCATCGAACTGAATGACCAAAGAAGGGTCAGCGGTCACATATGTGGCAGCCCTGGGCTGTTCGAGGAGCATGTCGAGTTCACCGAAGGTCTCCATGGTCACGACCAAGTCGGTTTCAACAATCGTCGTGGTCTTTGGCATCTGCACGAGCTTGCGAGCGCTTCCATTGAGCATCAAAGCGAACCCAGTCGCCGGACTGCCGGCCTTCATAATGGTCTCGCCGGCGACATAATGCTCAAGCGTCGCCATCTCGGCGGCGACCGCAAGTGCCTGTTCGCTCAACCCGTGAAAGAGCGCTGACTGCTCCATCGCCTTGATAACTTTGGGCAACAACTCGCCACTTACAGGTTGTTGTTTCATTCCGATCTCCACTGACGGATGCCTTCGGGCTCGCGCTCTAGGCTATGCCTCCGAAGCCTGAATGTCATCCACGTTGAGCGAATGGCAATACAATCGGCAAGGTTTGCCCACGCCACAGCGAGCGCGTCCTGTCCTCAGCGAGACCCGACAGGCTCTCATCTCCGCTGGAACCTAAGGCTGACTCAGACCCGCTGATGCGCCCATGAGCGTCGACATGCAGGTCACTTCGTTGGCCGACATAAAGCTGTCCAAAGCGACGTTTGTCTAAAGATTCGAGGTCGGCCAAAAGCTTACCTGCCAATTCAATGGATGCGTCGCAGTCAAAGCTACAGGGCAAGTGCCTCAAGGTGCTCTTAGTCGCGACTCCAAAGGCGCCTGGCAGTGCGGCTAGCCATCTGTGATACGTCCCAGTGCGTGCCGCCGCCCGAGCGATTGCGAGCCCGTTGTCGCCGCATTGATCCCCGCTGAGCACTGCGTCGACGTGAGCATCACAAAACGCGTCGACACAACATTTTGGATAGCCATAGGCCTGTCCAAGGAAATGGTGCGCTCGCAGGGTGGAGGTCAACTGCTGCCAGGTCTCACTCGCGCTTTTGCCAACATTGGCCAACTCCACACCGAGACAAGCTCGAGCTATCTCTGCATCCTGACCAATCACGACCAAATGAACGCCATCGTTGGCAGCCACCATCTGACCGCCCTCAAGCAAAGCGAAGGTGGTCTTCGAAGCCGCGAGGTGCAAACCGAGCGTAGTCATCGTCTGGTGCCAAAGGCGCAGGGCACTCCTCGGCAGACGCAAACGCCAGGCGCGGCGTAAACCAAGGGCCAGACCTCGCGCTTCGACGCAACTCCGATCGGGGTTTGGCGCACGCATACCGCTCGATTGATTCATCTCTTTGAGCCCACATGTTGCCATTTGGACCGAGGGAATGCGGAGGACTTCGGTGGTGGCAATACGCTGAGTACATAGACTGCTCGACGGTTTCGAGCTTCATCGGTGTTGTCAGGAGTTTTTACGAATAGTGCCGACTCACCAAAACCTTGATAACGAATCGGAATCTTTAAGCCTTTTTTCTGAAACCAGACCGCAATGCTGCGAGCGCGTTTGCGGGATAGCTCGACGTTGTCTGATGCGGCACCAACCGTATCCGTGTAGCCCGCAACGTAAAGCGACATCGGCAGGACTCCTGCGACTTTTCGCAACTCCTCGACGATACGATTCAACGGTTTTTTGAGTTTACCAATCTGACTCGGAGGCAAGTCCCATTTGCCGGATGCGAAGATGATGTCGTCGTGCGGAATATTGACGAAGGTGACGGACTCAATGCCGCTCCAGAACCCGACTACATCATAAGCTTTGATTTCAAACCTTCCGGTCACAGTCGAGGTGGACTGCTTCCAACGCACCGTGATCGGCGTGCCAGGCCGAGCCGTATAGGGCTGCTCAACCTCATCGATGATCTTCCCCTTGTCATCGAAGA
>PBTG01000009.1 GCA_002726535.1 Myxococcales bacterium
CACAAACGATTGAACAACTCGCCACAAAACTCTACCATACTCACGATTGTGAGGGTTTGGCGCTCCTCACACAAGTACGTCTTTCATGCGCTGATTAGCCAAGCTTAACCAAGATGAAGCCGCAGCACTGCACATCGGCCGAAGAGCCCACAAGCAAGATAAAGATCTGGTGGAGCGCCCTGCGCCCTCAGACTTTAGCTGCCGGTGTCGTTCCGGTGATGGTAGGCGCTGCGGTGGCATACGCCGAGCGTATCTTCGACGCAAGTACGGTCATAATGTGTGTATTTGGGGCGCTGCTTTTACAGATCACGAGCAACTTCGCGAACGACGCTTTTGACTACCTCAACGGAGCAGACACCGAAGACCGTATCGGACCTGCGCGGGCCACCCAACGAGGCTGGGTGAGCCCGAAGCAGATGCTCACTGCCACGGCAATCGCCGCAATCGCCGCGATTGCGGTCGGCTGGTGGCTCATCGATCGCGGCGGGATGCCGATCGCGCTCATCGGTATCAGCGGATTGGTTTGTGCGATCGCCTACACAGCCGGCCCGGCGCCCTTGGGTTACCTGGGGCTTGGAGATGTGCTGGTCTTTGTGTTTTTTGGATTGGCCGCTGTCGCTGGCACCGTATGGGCTCAGAGTCCAGGTCGCGCTATTTCGACGACCACGTGGCTGAGTGCGTGTGCGACTGGATCTCTAGCTACAGCGATCTTGGTCGTAAACAACCTGCGAGATCGCCATACAGATGCAGCGACTGGAAAACGAACCTTAGCCGTTCGTTTTGGGGCCAAAGCGGCGCGCTGGCAGTGGAGTTGGCTGATCATCGCGTCATATGTGTGTGCCGCGATCGCGGCCTGGATCGAAGGCCAACCTGCTTGGCTCTTACCGCTGGTGACCATACCTATGGCCCGAAAGGTAGGTGTACAGATATGGACCCAGGACGGTGCGGACTTAAACCGACTGCTCGGCGCGACAGCGAAGATCGAAGTCCTCTATGGTGTCTCACTTAGCGCAGGACTTGGACTGTCTCGCATGTGGACTGACTGGGGGATGCAAGGATGATGGTCATCACCCATGTGTCGCTGCAACCTTGGCGAGGAGCCCTGGCGAACCAGGTCCAGACGAGCCGTGGAGCCCTGCATAATCGTCGTGGCTGGTGGCTGACACTTCGCATCGACGAGCAAGATGACTACGGCATCGGTCATGGAGACGCCTGCCCAATGCCACAGTTCGGTGCTGAGGATGCGCAGGCTTGTTTTGAAGCGCTACACAACTGGACAACTCTAGCCTCAAACGAAACGATCTCTGTACCAGCGCGAGCGCAACGTCAGGGTTGGCTCGACTCGTTTGAGTTACCCCCGGTCGCACGAAGTGCCCTGTGCCAAGCTGTCTGGTCTGCGGAGGCAGCGCTCAAACGCGAATCTCTGTCGCGTCACTTCAGTCGAAGTGGTGGCCATGATAGCAACCTCGAACACCGGCTCGTAAGCAGTTCGAAAGAGGCTGCACAAGCCATTGAAATGGGGTTTAAAGCCTTGAAGATCAAGGTTGGATTGGCGTCTGCGGATCGAGAACTCGAGCGAATCGCAGCGATCATGTCTACATGCCCAGATGACATCGAGGTCCGTCTGGACGCCAACGGCGCTTGGAACATCGAAACCGCGTTGAAGCTGTGGCAAGGGTTAGGCGACTTAGGCGTAACCCTCGTTGAAGAACCCATCAATTCTCGTGATCGCGCCGATTGGAATGAGCTTGGCAGCCTCCAGGGACCACAGATTTGGTTGGACGAGAGTTGTAGAACATCCGAGCAACTCGCTCGCCACCCTGGACGTAGCGTAGCCCACGGCCTGGTTATCAAGCCGATGTTCAACGGTGGCTTAGACCTTGCAGTGGCATTGGGCAAAGAAGCATCTGCAAGCGGGCTGCACCTGATGGTGACTTCTTCACTCGCGTCTCGCGTCGAATGGACTGGCGCCTGCACAGTGGCGGCGACGTTGACGAAGGTCGGGCTCGTCGCCGTCGGACTCGACCCTCAAAAAGCCGTGGTGGATTGCGACCAGAGTCCGACCAGCCAAAAGATTGTGCATCCAGTCGCCGCCTCCGCACGGGTGTATCCCACACGTCAGGCGTTGTGTGCGGGACCTAAGTGGAATTGGCAGGAGCTTGCAGACGCGAGTGCGGCCTATGCCGCTGCACTGCGACAATGTGGGGTTTTACCTGGTGACGTCGTTGCCATCGAGGCCAGGCCGACCAACGAGGCGATAGCCGCGCTACACGGGATCACGTGGGCTGGCGCGACCGTCGGCTTATTAGACCCCCATGCTACGGCGCATGAGGTGCAGTCGGCGCTGCTCGCTTTAAATCCTGATTGGGTCATCGAGGGCAGTCAGACCCTGGCCAACACTTGTGAGCAGTCCTGCCGGCAGATGATCAACCCCGTGCCAAGTACCGCGAAGCTCCGTGCGCCGACCTGGCCGCTCGATGCAGCCTTCGCGATGGTGTTGAGTTCGGGTAGTAGCGGGCGTCCGCAAGCAAACAAACTCACGGCCAGCCAACTACTTCACTCATTGCTGGGATCCGTGGAACGCCTGGGACATGCAGCCTCAGATCGTTGGCTGTGCCCATTGCCGCTCCATCATGTCGGAGGATTTTGCATTCTGGTGCGGACGGCTTGGTTGAGTACCTGTGCGGAGATCTTGCCCCGATTCGACAAGCAACGATGCATATCACGCTTGGCGAGCGGCGAAGTGACGCTGATCAGCGTCACCCCAGGCTGGCTCGACGCCCTCGTCACCGATTGGAGCGAGCAAGGTCAGGGTCCCAGTCAAAATCTGCGCGCGATATTGGTGGGTGGAGCGGCCCTACCCACCGCTCTCCGACAACGAGCTGAAACCTTGAAACTGCCGATCGCCGAGAGTTGGGGCATGTCCGAAACCGCTTCACAGATTGCGACGAGCAGCCCCTCAGAGCCACTCGTCACGCTGGGGATCCCGATTCTGCATACAGCAGATGTCTCTAGCCAAGGCGACAACCAATTATGGGTTCATGGCCCTTTGACGCCCGAAGGTCTGCTCGCCACACGAGACAAGGGACAAGTGCTCCAGGGTCATGTGCAGCTCCAAGGCCGCGCCGATCGAGTCTTTCAAGTCGGTGGCGAGAATGTATCAGCCTTGGAGGTTGAAAGGATTGCAAAGCAGTTACAAGGGGTTGCAGACGTTCAGGCTGTCCCAATCCCCGACAAACGCTACGGTAACATTGTCGCCTTGCTCTTCGAAGCACTCCCCCCTGTGAGAGTTGAGGCTCTGGAAGCCTATATGATGCGCCAACTACAGGCCTTCAAAGTGCCGAAAGTGTGGATTCAAGTCGATGAACTACCGAAAAGCAGTCTCGGTAAGAAGTCGGTGGCTCGCGCGATCCATGTGGCGCAACGCGCACTACAGCCGCTTGACCGCGATCAAGACCTCCTGGGGCAGCGGACGGCCTTGACCGCTGAGGCGATCGACGCAAGCGTGAACGTGGCGAACCACGGCGTGCTCGACGCGGCCCTGATCACTACGAATCGTGAAGACCAAGGTCATCGAACGTTCGCTGATGCGCTCGAGCGTGACACCGATGTCGACGCACAACCCCAAGGTCATCGGAACACGGTAATCCGCCTCTGCGTGGACCAGCGGCATCACCCAATCGCCCTTGGACACAATGTCATGCAAGGGCAGACCAATCTCGATGAGCATGGTCTCAAAAGCAGCGTGGGCCATCTCGAAAGCTCGGGAAAAGAACGCAATTCCGGCGGCGTCGACCTCGACGAAACCGACCCGATGTCGATGAGTGACCATTGTACAACCCCAATTTCCTCGGCCCAAGAACCGATCGAGCGCCGTGTGCGCGCGAACGAAGGAGAACCTCTCCGATGAGAGAAGCGATCCAGCTACAGCTTGTCAACCAAAGCGACCCCGAGCAGAGCCATGATTCGGTTCTGACGCCTCTCAGTGAGGTCAGCAAACAACGTGGATTGATTGATATCGCCAATCGTCTCGATCGAATCCGTTCGTGGCTTGAAGCCGATCTCGACGACCTAGAGAGCGCGCTTGAGAGTACCCGGCAAAATACCAGCGACCTCGGAAGGTTGGCTGCACAGCATTTGCTCGAACAACCGGGCAAGCGCATTCGGCCGTTGTGCGTCTTCGTCGCCTCCCGCTTAGGCCGTGCTGTCGCCCCGCAGGTCGTGCGCGACTTGGCAGTGGCGGCAGAGCTTGCCCACGCAGCCACATTGCTGCATGACGACGTCATCGACCAAGGCGCCGAGAGACGCGGGGCGCCAACGGCGAGGGTTGTGTTCGGCAACTCCGCGAGTGTATTGGGTGGAGACCACCTGCTGATCGAGGCGCTCAGACGGGTCAATCGTAGTGGAGAGCCACGTTTGATGACCCGTATCATCGACGTCATCGGTGCCATGGTCAGCGCAGAAGCCCTGCAACTGGAGTATCGCGGGCGCTTTGTTCCCGAAGAGTCGGTGTATCAGCGAGTCGTGCTCGGGAAAACGTCTGTCCTATTTTCGTGGGCGCTGATGGCTGGCGGTATGGCCGCTGGCCTCAAAGATCTCGAACTGAACGCACTGGAGCGGAGCGGCGACCGATTGGGTCTCGCTTTCCAGTTGGTCGATGACCTACTCGATTTAGCAGGAGATCCAGCGGTGACGGGAAAAGATTCGCTGCTCGACCTGCGCGAGGGCAAGCTCACTTGGCCTCTCTTGGTTGCCTGTGAGCGAGATGCTAGCTTACTGCCCGATCTGCAGCGAGTCGCGGCAGATTGGAGTTCCGCGGAGATCTCGTTGCCCGCTCTGCGAAACCGAATCGTAGCAACTGGATGCATTGAGTTGACACGTCAACGCGCCCTCGATGCTGCCGCTGAGGCCAAAAGTAACCTAAGTGTTTTACAAAGGTCTGCAGCGCGTGATGCTCTCGACACGGTCATCGACGCCGCTGTCGAGCGAGCCCGTTGAGGAGGATGTCTATGGCCACGGTTGTGACACTCACATCTGATGCGGATGCAAGGTTGGTGACCCAGCACTTACAGTCACTGGGTGTGTGGAGCTCGGCGCTGAAAAACAATGCCGGTTCAGTGACTGCGCTTACCCTGTCTGCCCACTCTGCGTCGATCAGCTTCGATGCGCTCAAGCGTATCCCAGGCATCGCCGAGGTCTTGGCAGCGCCAAGTGGCCATCCACGCCTCGATGAGCGGCGGGGCAAAGCGGTTCAGATCAATGATACGACGAAGATCGGGCCAGGACAGCCCCCTACCCTCATGGCTGGCCCCTGTAGTGCCGAATCTGCAGAGCTCGTCGATGCTGTCGCCGCTGAAGTTGCAGCGGCTGGCGGCCACCTGCTTCGTGGTGGCGCCTTTAAACCTCGCACCAGCCCATACGCTTTTGCGGGCGCCGGCCAAAAAGCGCTCACTTGGCTACGAGATGCTGCCGACCGATACGGGTTAGGTCTGGTAACCGAGTGCATGTCCGAGGCAGATGCGGGCCGTGTCAGCGAAGTGGCCGATTTGATCCAAATTGGCTCGCGGAATATGCAAAACTTTTCACTCCTTCGCGCGATCGGCGCCACAGGCGCAGCCGTCATGCTCAAGCGTGGTCGGTCGGCAACATTGAGCGAGTGGCGCTTGGCTGCAGAACATCTACTAGCGGCCGGCGCTCGCGACGTCGTCTTTTGTGAGCGAGGCATTCAAGGGGTCGACGGCGAGACGCGCAATACACTCGATCTTGGCGCTGTCGCGCTGCTCTCTCACATCGATCAGCTACCCATTGTGGTCGACCCTTCACACGGTGCAGGACGACGTGACCTAGTCCAAGCGCTGAGTCGGGCGGCCCTCGCGGCCGGTGCCCATGGGGTCCTCGTCGAAACACACATTTCACCGGGCGAAGCGAGGTCCGACGGCCCTCAAGCCTTGCCCGTCAATGAACTGTACACCCTCCTCCGAGACCACAGGAACTGATCATGCCCAAAGGCACAGAGCTGAGCCGCGATCGTCTTGGTGGTGGGCTCATGTTTGACCGTATCGCCAAACGATACGACCGACTCAATCGAATCATGAGTTTTGGGCTCGATCGGCTCTGGCGCAGGAGACTGGTGCGCAGTTTGGGGCCGCTGGGACAAGGAGATCTGGTCCTCGACGTCGCTAGTGGCACTGCAGATGTCGCTATTGCAGTCGCTCGATTTTGGCCTGGCGTACGCTTGTTCGGCATCGATCCAAGCCGTGGCATGCTAGACGTGGGTCAGGGAAAAATCGATTCGCTAGGGATGAACGGAGACATCCATCTCGGGGTCGGGGATGTGCAGAATCTTCCTTATGAAGACGACCACTTTGCGGCCAGTTGCATTAGCTTTGGCATCCGAAATGTCCCCGACAGACAACTCGGTCTCCGAGAGATGTGTCGCGTGACTCGTCCGGGGGGCGTGGTGGCCGTCTTAGAGTTGAGCGAGCCCACGACGGGCTGGATGGCGCCATTGGCCAGGTTTCACGTCCATCACATCGTTCCTCGACTTGGAGCCTGGCTCTCGGGAGATGAAGAATACCGCTATCTACAGCAGAGCGTCGCAGCTTTCCCGCCTGCACCACAATTCGCGGAAATGATGCAAGCCGCGGGCCTTGATGTGGAGATGATCGCTCCTCAGACCTTTGGCACAGCCCATTTGTACGTAGGTCGATGTCCGATTGCTTCGGATTAAGCCGCTAAAGGCAGTGCGTCCGATAAGACGCGATGCAGCCACTGTGGCTGAAGTAGATGCACCTGATGGCCGACGGTAGGAGCGATCTTCAAATCGGACCCAGGCATCTTTCGATGGGCGCGTTGCAAAAGCGCCACATAGCGCGCATCTCGCGCTCCAGCCACCCATGTAATGTGTCGAGCTCGTTTCCCAAGATCGGAGACATAATCGGGTTGTTGACCTGTCGAAAGACCAACCATTGCGGCGGCAACTGAAGCACTCTCGTTTCGGGCTCGTCTTGCGATGAGTGTCTCGCTTTGTTCAGCCAGATGAATCTCCTGCAGCAGCTCGCTTTGATACCATTGATGTAGATAGTTTTGCGTTCCTAGCTGCATCAAATGGGCTGCGCGTTCTGTGTCGACCTGTAGCCTGTGCTCTCGCTCACTGACCTGTTGCAACCCTGGATGACCACTGATTAAGACAGCGCGATCGACTTGGCGTAGCGTATGGCACAGCCACCCCATCGCAACCCGCGCTCCCATCGAGTAGCCGACTACAGACAAAGAACTAGCTGGTTCGACGAGCGCCTCGATCAACTCTGCGACGCAACGGTGCCAAGAAGACTCAACGATAGTGGCGCTGTGGCCGTGCCCAGGCAAATCGATGAGGAGATGATAGCGACCAGGCAACGCCTGTGCGAAAGAGCGCCAGTCAGCGCCGCACCCGAATAGCCCATGAAACCACAGAACCCACGGGTCGTGAGGGTCACCAACGGTCTCATAGTTCAACGGGCATGTCCTCATGACTTCAGCGTAGCGCCAAGCACAGCTGCACGTTGCAGCATTTGGACATATTTATCGCTATCGTCCTGGCGATCCGTACGAATTTCAATCAAAGCCGACTGTCCTTGCTGCAATGACTCGTAGGTCTGGTCAAAGACCTCCTGATCGGTCTGGCAGCTGAAGCACGGCAAATCCACGAGCGCACCACTGCTCGCGAGGCTATGCGGGTGGGCCGCCGCAAATGCGGCTTCGAAATCCTGGCTATGTTCGCGGATGGGCAGCATCGAAAAAATGCCTCCACCACCGTTGTTGATGACCACGGCGACCACTGGCGGTCCAGGGAGCTTGAGCAAACTCAATGAGCCGAGATCATGGAGCGCAGCGAGGTCTCCGAGTAACAGGACAACAGGGAGTTGACGCGCTTGTGCCCATCCAACGGCTTGGGCGAACATGCCGTCGATGCCGCTGACCCCCCGAGATGCCGTCAGGTCGCGCGCCACCCGAGGCTCAAATCCGAAGGTGTCCAAGAGCCGAATCGGCATACTACTCGCGACCCAGATCGCGACTTCGCTGGGTAGTTCCTCAAAGAGTCGTAACGCGACTCGCGAGTCAGTGCCACCGTGCTCAACGATGCTGGCCTTCACATCAAGCCCATGACCACGCAAACGTTCGCAGAGACGAGTCCAGCCTGACGATAGATGTGTGTTGAGCTGCCGACTGCTCAAGATCGTGCCAAAATCAGTCAATGAGGTAGCGACCTGATGGGTAACTCCGTGAAAAGGATCATGGCGGCGACCACGTGGAGTCACAGCGACCATGGCTCGTGAGGCTGTGCTGGCCCACCGCTGTACACGTTCAGAGACGATCGTGCCGCCGACACGTAGCACGACATCAGGCGTCTCAGACCAAAGGCCATCGGACCCGCTTAAGGCGGCGTCCAAGAGCCCCAAGTGTGCTCCATCGAGTGTCCCTCGTAGCCCAGAGGTAATATCAGCCCACACTGGCCAGCCTAGAGTCATCGCCAACTCGTGCGCTTTGGCCCGCCCCTCGTCATCGTCAAGTCCGCCGATGAGCAGCATACCTCGCTGAGCCAGGGCCAAGACCTCCGACACGTCAGTATTCCCTCGCAACAAGGCCGCTCGAGCCGAGGGATACCAGCGACAAAATGGCTCCTGTGTATCGAGCCAACGCGCCATAGCAGGCCTGTCGAACACACCCTGGTCAACAGACAAGCACAACGCGGCCAAGTCATCGATGTCGACAGGTCCCAGCGGCTTTCGAAACTGCATGTTGAGATGAACAGGGCCATGGGCCGAATTCGCGACAGCCTGACCGATGCTCATCAATAGTGGCTCAAAAACCGTGTATTGGGTCGGACAGGGCAAATCGAGTTGCCATCGCACACGACCACTGAAAATGCCTACCTGCTCATAGGTTTGGTTTGCGCCGGAATGTCGGAGTTCAACGGGCCGGTCCGCGCTGATGACAATCATCGGCACATCGGACTGGTCCGCTTCCATAATCGCCGGTAGCGCATGTCCGATGGCACTGCCAGAAGTAGTGACCATCACCGCTGGGGTGCGCTGCCGGCGACCATATCCCAGTGCGAAAAAAGCTGCGCTTCGCTCATCAACCACTACATGCAATGTGGCTACAGGATGACGAACGATCGCCTCGACAATAGGCGTGCTACGAGACCCGGGAGCGATGACGAAGTCCATCACACCGCATCGCACCAACTCTTCAACCAGCAACCGGCCACAAAGAGTGTTGTTGAGGGACGATTGCCTTTCGTTATTGTCCATCATCAGCCCTCCAAGGGACTTCAAGAGCGTCGCAGAGGGCGGCGATTTTGTGGTCAATTTCTTGCCACTCAGTCTGGGCGTCGGAGCCTGCTACGAGTCCAGCTCCGCTAAAGACATCCAAGTGCCGGTCTTGCAAGAGTGCAGAGCGAATTGCAACGGTGAAATCTGCGTCTCCACCACCGCCAACCCAACCTACGGGCGCTGCGTACAGACCTCTTTGAAAAGGCTCGTTTTGAGTGATCCAGCGCTGCGCTGCGTCTCGAGGCGACCCACAAACCGCCGGGGTCGGATGCAGGCCATCCAAGGTCTCAGCGACCTGTCCACGGCAGCGAGCACGCGCGACAATCGGTGTGTACAGATGTTGTACCCGGGTCAATTGCATCACTTGCGGGCTGCGATCTAGTTCAACAGATTCCGAGAGTTGCTGTAGCGCACCAGTGAGCATCTGGACTACGGCATCGTGTTCACGTCCATCTTTATCGGAGTTCAACAACTCCGTAGCCAATGCCGAGTCCTGAGCGTCAGTGGCTCCTCTTGGACGAGTTCCAGCCAATGCCTCGGTCAAAATGCGATCCCCACGGAGACTGAAGAGTCGCTCGGGTGAAGCGCCAAAAAAAGCGGAGTCCGGCGCCGGTTGAACAAAGAAGCGAAAGGTCGCCTGCTCTTGTGTGCTGAGGGCTATAAACATGTGCATCGGGTCGGCATCCTGTGAAAAGCGAACGCGTCGGCGGCGAGCGAAGACGACTTTACGAAAAACTCCTGCCTCGATGTCTTTGAGAGCCGAGTCGACACCATTTGTCCACTGAGCGAGATCGGGGAGGTCGGCGATATCCAGGGGCTTCGCGGCCTTTTTGCTTTGTGGCTTTGGCGGCGTCGTGAAGGCATGCAGGACATCGAGGGCCTGTACGATGTCATCTTCTTGCCTCTGTGGAGCCGTCTTGAGATGCAGGGCGAGCCACGCGCCGTCTTGGTCGATACCAAATTCCACGCGAGGCAACGCGAAGCGCCACGCGCCGAAATCCTTCCACGGGCCAGTCGATCGCAACTCACCGCTAAAACAAACCCCGCCAAACACCCGCATGCGCCCGGGGGCGTCTTGCAGAGCACTCACCAACTCAGCGAGGCCGTCGCGCATGGTCCAACTCAACCCTCCAACAGACCAAGCCTCGCCAACTCCGCCGACCTGAAGTCGGTCATCCCGGTCGCGCCAAAAAACACGTCTTCGTCCATCAAAATCAGCTAAAATGTCCATCAAGGGCGGCTTGTCTGCTTCGATCGGGACCTCATATCGAAGTAAATGTGCCTCGTCAGTGCTCTGACGCTCTGCTTTGCACCAATCGATAGCGGTCTGAACGGCGTCCATCCAGGTTCTCACCGGCGCTGCCAGCTCATAGTGCAATTGCATCACCGCTCCTGATAGCCGATGCGCCAAGACTCGTTGTTCATCTTGAGGTCATCGAGATGGCTACGACGCAACGAGTCGAGACGTTGCTTGACCTCCGCAAGACTATCACCCCCCAACTTCTCCAAGAGCGCATCGGCCAAGACCAGAGCCAGCATCGACTCACAAATTGGTACCGCTCGCGGCAACGCGCAGATATCGCTGCGTTCATATTGAGTATCGCTCGGTTGTCCAGTGACCAAATCAACGGTCTGTCTTGGGTTGAGGGTGGTGCTGATGGGCTTCATAGCCACTCGCAGCCACAGAGGCTGAGCGGTGGTGATGCCACCTTCTACGCCCCCAGCACGATTGCTCCGACGGCCGATTTCACCCTCTTGGTCACGGATGATTTCGTCATGAACCTCAGTGCCATCTCGCCTACAGTTTGTGAACGCCTCACCGATTTCGACGCCTTTCATCGCCTGAATGCTCAGTATCGCGCCGGCAATCCGTGCGTCCAACCTTCGGTCCCATTGTACGTACGATCCCAAGCCAGCGGGCAGTCCGAGTGCGACCACTTCGATCAGCCCACCGAGGGTGTCTTTGGCCTTCATCGCCCGTTTGACTTCCGCACGTAATCTCTCTCGCTGCCCTGAAATCGGAGCAGCCATCTCATCTGACCGAGCGTGCTCGAGTTGTTCGCGTAGCACAGAGACGTCGGCTAGACCGACATCACAAGCGGCGATGTCAACGCCACCAAGTGCTCTGACCCAGCCACCGATGGACACGCCCAAAGTCTCCAGCAATTGAATACAGATCGCTCCTGCCGCGACCCGCATGGCCGTTTCCCGCGCGCTTGATCTTTCGAGAGACAATCGCAGGTCTCCATATCCATATTTAATCGCCCCGGTCAGGTCAGCGTGGCCAGGCCTGGGTCGGTTCATGGGCGCAACATCACGATCACGCCAGTTACTCCAGTCGCGATTGACGATCTCAAAACAGAGCGGCCCGCCTGTCGTTGCTCCTTGCATATAGCCACCGGTCAGGTGCAGGCGATCACGCTCGATCTTCATGCGACCGCCAGCTCCGTAGCCTCGCTGGCGGCGCGCCAAGAGTTCATCGGCGCCCTCAAAGTCAATCTCAAGGCCAGCCGGGATTCCCTCCAAGATGCCCGTCAACTTGGGTCCATGGCTCTCGCCGGCTGTCAACATTCGCAATCGTGTGAGCATGAACTTAGCTCTCCCAGTGTGCGCGCGCGCCGAGGGCACGTAGATGCGACACGAATCCCGGATAACTGTCCGAGGCGCACGAGAAGTCTTTCACACAGGTGGCTCTTTTGCCTACCAACCCAGCGACGGCCAAGGCCATGGCGATACGATGGTCACCCGCGCTCGAGGCAAACCCGCCAAGAAACTGACCGCCCTCAATCTGCCAGCCATCCGCTGTACTGACGATCTGAGCCCCGATCGCACGCAAGGCATTGGCGGTGCTTTCGATGCGATCGGTCTCTTTGACTCGAAGCTCCGCAGCGTCTGTCACAACCGTAGGTCCTTGGGCCACACACGCCGCAACCGCGAGCACCGGCAATTCATCGATCATGGTGACAATCTCCTCGCCGCCAATTCGCAGGCCTCTGAGAGGCGCCGAGCGGACTCGCAAATCAGCGATGGCCTCGCCATGCTCAACTCTCGGGTTGTGACGCTCGATGTCCGCTCCCATTCGCTCGAGCACCTTCAGAGCACCGTCACGTGTCGGGTTGATGCACACATCTCGTAACCAAACGTCACTGCCACTGGTGATGGTCGCAGCCACAACCCAAAATGCCGCTGAAGAGGGATCGCCCGGTACCGTCAGTTCCACTGGAGACAGAGCGCCTACGGGTCCGAGAATACGGACACAATGACCAGTCGTTAGTCGGATCCTCTCGACCAGCGCGCCCATGTGCTCAAGCATCAATTCGGTGTGGTCACGAGCTGGACCAGGCTCGATAATTTCCGTCACTCCATGGGCGTCAAGAGCTGCAATGAGCAGCGCGCTTTTGACCTGAGCGCTCGCCACAGGCATCCGATAGCGGATCGCTTTCAATGGCCCCCCGACGAGCTCAACCGGAGCACCGCCGGCGGTCGCGCATCGAATCTGTGAAGGTCCCATACGCTTCAGAGGATTGACGACGCGGG
Source organism: Myxococcales bacterium (assembly GCA_002726535.1). GTDB lineage: Bacteria > Myxococcota_A > UBA9042 > UBA9042 > UBA9042 > UBA9042. Next base: position 12,855 of record PBTG01000009.1, read on the forward strand.
CCATCGGGCGACGGGCCAATTGGGGGTCAGCGACGAGTCTTGATGCAAATGGCCGCGCCGCCAACAAGCCACAGAGCAGACGTATGGTCGTGCCCGACCGTCCGCAGTCAATCGCCTGATCTGGAGCCTGAAGTTCAAACCTACCAGGGCTTGTGATCGCCACAATGCCGTCACCAATCCTCACCTGACATCCAAGCGCCTTCACCGCCGCCAAGCTCCGCTCACAATCACCGGAGATCAGCGCTCGGCGAATCCGTGAAGTGCCCTTGGCCAACGCACTAAAGAGTACGGCGCGGTGACTGATAGACTTGTCACCGGGAGGTAGCAAATCACCATGGAGTGTCTGAGTTGGATGCACCCGGAGGTTGGGTTTCGTCATCTATTCCTCGACGTGGGCCCTGCGACTTTGTGACACTCAGAGACTGTTGACCATGTCACGTTCAATCGATGCGGTCGACAAGCTACTGGCGCGACCTATGCTGATAACACTCTGATCTTTGCAACCGAAAGGGAGCTGCATTGCACATCCACGCTGCCACCGCTGAAATGAGCGCCCTGGTTCAGCAATTGTTGCTGAGCAAAGGAGCCCGTTACGACAGCGTACTCGATGAGTCGAACTGGAAATCGACGCCAGCGCGCCTCATCGTAGAGGCGACGACCGACGATCCGAGATGGCACGGTGACTGGTTGATTCTGCCTTGGGATGTGGGCTCATCGACTGCATGTGAGCACTGGCTTGACCAGTATCGTAGCCGAGTG
>PBTG01000083.1 GCA_002726535.1 Myxococcales bacterium
CATCTTCGAGTTCAGCGCACCCTGCGATATGGATGTCGCCGCCTGAAACCGGTGTCCACGACCGGACTTCACGTCCACACAAGGCCGCAACGATGTGTTCAGCCGGGGCACTACCCTGTGAATGATTCATGACAACCCATGGTCTCGGCTGCTGTGCTGCGTGCCCAAAATGAAAAGCGGCGACGCCAACCTATGCTGACGTCGCCGCTCACAGATGAACATGCTTCGCTTTACATCGCGATGCAGAAGTTCTGCAGGCAACTCTGGACGTTGGTGAGGTTGGTCACCGCGGTCTGGCCTGCGCTCAAAGCGCAGCCTTGCTGGCAATTCTGATCGCCGGTCGGGCACTTATTGAGGCACGACAGAAGCTCGTTGCACTTCGGGTCACCGTTGCATGCCTTGAAGGGCTCGAGGCACTTGATGGCCATGCAGCTGTTGAGGCAGTCCGTCGATGACTGTGGACATTTCACGGTCTGGCCAGGGATCTCCTTGACGCATTTACCGATGCTGCACAGGACGATCTCCTGCTGCTTGTTGGTCGAGACTGGACCCGCGTTGGCGTAGCACTTTTCGGTACAGGTGACCGGAGAGTTACCGTTGGGCAGCTTGGCGTCGCTGGCTGGGTCGGGAGGCTGTACGCCGCTCTGACAACCGCTCAAGCACTGCAGCAACCCTGCGCATCCAGCGTCCGTTGAGCAGGCTCCGATTTCGGCACCGCACTGGCTCTGACCGCAAGTGGCGATGCACTGGTTGTCATTCGGCTGGCAGTTGTTGGTGCTCGGGGTAGAACCAGTATCGGCAGCGCCGGAACCGGTATCGGCAGCGCCGGAACCGGTGTCAGCTGCGGCCGAGCCTGTGTCGGCACCGACGGCGCCGCTGTCAGCGGATCCACCAGCGTCAAAAGCGGTCGCACCGCTGTCGGTGACCGTGTTGGTCGCCGCGGTATTGCTATCGTCGCTTCCGCAGGCGACCAGGGCAAAGGCCAAGCCACACACTGTGGCGAGTTGAAAAATCGTCTTCATACTGTCCTCACTTGTCTTCATCTTTGGGGGCTCACCCGAACCAGAACTGAGCTGAAAATGTGACGAACTTTCGGTTCGACGGGCCTCCTGCTCAACCTACGGGGGCGCGGGACCGTAAACGCATCGATACCATTAGGCAAGCACTAAGCGAAAATGCCCTGCTCTATGTGATACGGATACGCTTTCGGTGCGGATATTTGTCGATCGTACCCTCGAGCGATCGAGCGAAAAGCGCCAACGCTTCGGGGCGCGTCTCGAAGCGAACTCCAGTCATCATACCGCTCGGATCTTCGAGGCGCTCTTCAGCCCACACCAACTCGACTCCAGGCGGCAGCACACCGCCCTCGACCAAAATGGCGCAGACGCTCCAGTTCATTCCCAGGTCTTGGGGTCGATTAACCCGAACGACAAGCGGACAATCTAGCATCCGTCCACTCCAATGCGACTGCTGAGCTTCTCCACAAAAGGCCAAGGCCTCAGCCATCTCGAGCAACTCTGAACGCAGCGCACGGCAATGAACTGAGGTGAGTTCCCGCCCTTCATCTTGAAGACGGACGTCGATGCGCAAGAAATTCATCTCCGTGACGCTGTCGCGACTCTGATCAACGGTCTGCTGAGCATAGCCTTGAACCGCTATGTGCAGGCAAGTCCGCAGGTCAAGCGAAGTCAGAGTCGCTGTCATCATTGGCTGCCACCAGACCACGTCGTGTCGACCCAATGCGATTGCCCAACGCGAGTAATGGCGTCCTCGACCGCGGTCGCCACGAGAGCGCGGCTATCGGCGACAAAGGTCAACTTGAGGCGATGGTCTTGTGAATCGAAAATTGGATAGCTGCCCACATCAACCTGAGGGTGGGCGGCGACGATCGCATCGATCGCTCCGATCACGTCCCACTCGTCGACGTCGAACTTAAGGGTGGCCAAGCAAACCGGCTCCGAACCATAAAGTGATGCAATGTAGGGGATCCGCGCCGCCACCATGCTAGGTACGCCGGGCAAAACCCAGACGTCGCCCATCCGAATCACGTAGCCGCCACCTACTTTTTCTAACGAAGCCTCGGCCGGCAGCATGAACATGCGCTGTTGCTCGACCGATAAGGGCCCACCATTGCGTTGTTCCATCATCGCCAAAAGGTCTGTGCGCAACACCAACTCAACCCCGTGGGCATCGGCCACGGCGGCCCAGGTCAGGTCGTCATGTGTCGGCCCTACCCCGCCAGTAGTCACCACCACATCAAAACGTGCGATAAAATCGCGAACCACAGCGGCAATCCGAGCTCTGTCATCGGCCAGAACAGCGACCTCAGCGCTCTCAATCCCTGCCTTGGCAAAAGTCTCTAGGACGGCGCTCAAGTTGGCTTCAGGAACTCTCGCCGAGAGGACCTCATCGCCAATGATTACCAGACCCGCACGTTTTCGACTCATATCGCTTCCATCACCGGGCTAGTTAATCGATCTCAAGTCCCCAGTCGTCCGCACCAGCACCGAAGGCCCCCGCAACGCCTGAAGCCCCTGAGCGCCCACCGCTGACACCAAAGCCGGCGGCGCGATTATCCGCACCTGATTCGGCCACCTGCCGGTCATCGATGACCAACTCTCGGGCTTGCACAAAGCGTCCACCTCTAAGCAGATGCTCAGCAGAAGGCGCGAAGGCCAAGAGCCATGAGCCGTCTCCGCGTCGGCAAGCGACGGGCACGCGACCGAGAGCTCGCATCCATGCCCAGTCGTGCTTCATCGCCCAGTTGCGTGCTTGCTCGTATTGCGCCCAGACCGCGCCTTTTCGATAACCGCAGTGCGGGCAAAAGTCGATGGGATCGCTTCCAAGCACATAGTAACTGCTCAAACAATCGTAGCAGGTCACATCAGCGACTTTGACTTCAGCGCCCTCTTTGTCGACCCATTGCCCCGACCCCTCATAAAAGAGATCGACGGTCTTTTGCTTGCCGATGGCGAGGGTCTCAATGCCACGTAAAAAGGCCATCTTCGGTCTCCATGAACCGCTTGGGGATTAAAACATCGCGTCCAGACGACGTGCCATGAACTCAGCTCGTGCCTTAATCTGTCGGAGCATGGTCGGCACCGAAAAATCGACTAGACGACGGATCACAGCGTCAGGAACGGGCTCGACGAACGCGAATCTTACCCTGTAGACCACAGAGCTTGAGCGACTGTCTAGCGAGGGCTCAACGGTCCAGCTGCCTTCGTGTCGAGCTAGATAATCGGCGCCGTCACTCAGTCGCCATTGCACAAACTGTGGTGGATCGCCCTCGACCTCAAAGCCCAGTTCAACCGCCCGGATGATGCGAATATGCTGCCTGACCTGCAGATGATTCGCGCTGGGACCGGCCATCACTTTGCTGTCGATGACGTCCGTAATGAAGGCTGGATAGCGTCCCATATCCCATAACGTATTGTAGACCACCGCTGGAGGAGCGTGGATTTGGATCTCGGAACGAGTCTCGGTGATTGCGCTAGGCATGGGTAAAGCTTGCAAGTAAGCACTGGCTCAACGCAACCGCTTCGAGCCGTCGACGGGAAGAAAACTTTCTCAAAGCGCACCGGGCAAACCGATCGAAGCGCTCGAGCATCTCTCGTGGTGGGTGTACCTGACATCGCCAAAGGAGCGTCCGATGAAAACTTCAGTGACCGGACTGGCGCTTGCATGTTTGCTGTGTATCAGTTGCGGAAAATCAGCTCATGACCCAGCCAGTCGCAACTCAACGAGCGCTTCGGCGGCCTCAAAATCGCCCGCTCGAGGCGCTTGCATCAAATCGCTAAAGGTCAACGACATCGAGGGAAAGTCTGTGAAACTTTCCGCATACAAGGGCAAAGTCTTGCTCATCGTCAACACGGCCTCTCAATGCGGATTCACGCGTCAGTATGCCGATCTTCAGGAGCTTCAAGACGCTTATGAGGCCAAAGGCTTTAGCGTTTTGGGATTCCCGAGCAACGACTTTGGAGGCCAAGAGCCCGGCAGCAGCGAGCAGATCAGGGATTTTGTAGATAAGCGTTTCAAAGTGAGCTTCCCCATGTTCGCGAAGGTCAGCGCGAAAGGGGCCAGTAAATCGGCGCTATACAAAACCCTCACGGAACGCTCACCGCAGGCAACCCAAGGCGAGGTTCGTTGGAATTTCACCAAGTTCCTCATCGACAAAGAGGGCTTTGTCATCGACCGCTTCTCGCCGATGACCTCTCCGACCTCCGACGCTGTGACAGAGGCCATCGAGCGGGCGCTGAAATAGCGCTCATAGGTTACATGGACTAGATTTCAGGACTGCGCTCGGGGCCATTGAATCATACAGACGACCGCGACGTTGTGTGTCATTATCGGCAACAACCGTTGTCCTAGGTCTATCCAAAGGAACTCACATGCGCCACACGATTCTATCGCTAATCGTCACGACCTTGCTCTGCCCAGCCCTGTGCTCCGCCCAACTCGGATCGAAGCAATCAGTCCAGACCACGAAATTTATCGAAAAACTTCGCCAGTTTCGCGCGGCTTTGCCTGGCATCAACACAAACCAGAGGGTGGCGCGCGCGGTCCGGAACTGTGCACAAGAAGCCCACAAGATCTCTTTCCGTTCTCGGGCGGCATATCTTGTCCCGGCGGAACTGCAGCGGCTCAACCGAGCATACGCGCGAGCACGGCAAGAGATGCATCAGACTCCCATCACCGATGAGTTGGTTCTCGACACCTGGGATGAAGTCGTCGTCGGGTATGCGCGCATCGCTCGGAGCGCAAAACGAATGCATCAGTTACAGATGATGACCAAAAAGCCGGTGCGTGACATCATTCAACCGCAACTCGCACAGCCTCGAGTCGTCGTTAAACCAAAGGTCGTGCAACCGCAAGTCATCGTGAAGCCGAAGGTCGTACAGAGGCTCGCTGTACCCTACCGCTTTCGCGGCTCGATCCAAGGACAGCCGGTTGTGTTTGAAGGTGCGAGTCCAATCAAGGTGGCCGCCAAGTGCCAACAATACATGCGAACACACCGACGAATGATCAACGTCATGCAAATCCGAAAGCGAGGCTTTCGGCCTCGCCGTGGCTCAATCTCACCCGGTCAGGCTTGCGCGCTGGTTGGTCTCAACGCCAATCCACTGGGTAAAACAGCACAATCGGGTGTCCTAAAGGCCGTTGTCGCGGGAATGCCTATTCATCTGCAAGGGCGACCACAGTTAATCGCACGGACGCTCAATGCACTGGTCAAAGACCTTGTGCGACGAGAGCGCGTCCGCGCCCTTGAGCTTCACGGCGTGAAGTTTCGCAAGAAGTTTGGCGCCTGGAACGACGCGGCAGTGCTCAAGATCTTGTTGTCCGAAGCACCGAGGATGGGACGTCTTGAGGTGACTGGACAGATCAAAAGCACCCCCTTTCGCTTCGTCGGCAACTCGACCGCTGAGATTCAAAATGAATGCCGCAGTTTTGTCGCAACGATTCGACTTGGTCTGATACGAACAGTCGAGGCTAACGGCAAGCGCTTCCGAAAGCGCATTGGCTTTTACCAGCCCGCCCAACTTTGCATGACCATCAGCAGTCAAGCGCATCCCTAGACCTCGGCTTAGGGTAAGAATCGGTCGCGCTCAGCGGCGGTCGGGACCCGGCAATGCTGGCTTTGACCGAACCACGCGTATCGATTGCGTTGAATCACGTCGTAGAGTGCATCTCGAAGCGGTTTGGGAATCCATCGAGCGTATGACAGCACACGCCAATGGCCGCCGAGGCCTGAGGCGATGTCGCAGACCGCGTCGGTGCGAAGCGCGAGTCGGCCATCGACCTGCAGCGCCAATGAGCGGCCCTGTTCGACCTCCTCGACCTGTAGACTGGCGGCCATCTGCCCCTGAATTGGGGCGAAGCGGAACTGCGCTGCAGTGTCTTCAGCGACGATAAAGTCTACAGCGCCGTTACACAGGTTGCAGACGCCGTCGAAGTATACGACGCAAGATTGGGCAGCGAGTTCAACCGGCGGCAGCCATCTCGCGTCGAAACTCAGCATGTGCAGCAGCAACACAGCGCTACAAGGCCACGAAGCGTCGCAAACGATCAGACCAACCAGCTGGACAGCCGTCAAAAGGGCCCACATCCACCGCTGAGATGTAGCCCAAAGTCCGAGGGGCAACGCGCAGATCTGAAGCGCGATGACACTCCAGGCCAGCGCGCCAGCGCCCGCCTGAGCCACTTGGAGGCTCCAGCCAAAGCCCATGAGTTCAGTACCGCCCTGACTAAAAGTCACAACGTTGATGCAGCCGACCGCGCTCGTCGCACCCAACAAACCCACCAAGGCAAGGCGATGAAAGCCCTGAGCAAGCTCCCATTGAGCCTTGGTGTCGGACAGAGCCAGAGGCTCGCCCCGTGATGCGCCGAACGTCCACAGCAACGCCAAAGCGACGCTTACCCAACTCGAAATTGGCGCCCATCCTTTGGCGCCGATGACGCCAACCCAAAGGACGCAGAGCAATGCCGATGCGAGCCGTCTACACCACCCCAACGTCAGCGCGACAGACCCGGCGAAACCGATGAGCAAGACAGCAATTGCGATCTGATGTTGATAGCCAGCGCCAAAGGGAATTTCAATGCTGCGCATCACCAAGTGGTAGCTCGAAAGAGACGCCGACGGCGTCGACGTCACCAACTCGCTCCGCACTGATAGCTGCACGAGGAGTCCGATCAGATAGACACCGACAATCGTCCCTAATGTCATGCGAAGCAGCGCGAACTGACGGGCAGAGATCGCCCTAGCGTCCATTGTCGCCCTAACGCGTACCTTGTCGCCCACGGTCATATTCTCCTGTCACGGTCATTCGCCAATTCGCAGCAGATCATGGCACGAGTTGTCGGCGTCAGCCAAAGGAATCCCAAGGATGTGCCGCCTTCACTGTGCCCTTGCAACGATGCACTTGAGTTTATGCTATGCAGACGGACAATCTTTGCCTATGTTTCGCCGCCGACTCGCTACTGGCGTCAGCGAGACACAATACGCCCAGGCTCTTTCGTGATCGTTGCCCGTAGAATTCAGTGTATTGAGCGCTTTCCGCGCAGAGCCATTGCCTGCTTGACGATCCTGGTGGTGGTATTGAGCGCCAGCTACGCCAGCGCTCAGGTCGGCGGAACCGGTCCAGCTGGTGTCAGCGCTGGCAAGGGAACCCGCTTCGCCGGCTCGATGGTCAGTTATCGCAACATCCTCGGCGCGGTCGGCACTCAAAAAAGCGCCGACCCAACCTGGAATCCCTACTACGCCATGGCTCTGCTCATGGCACCTCGGGTGCGTCTGACCAACCGGCTGAGCCTCAGCGGCATGATCATTGCGACTCGAGAACTCACCGACAGTGATTGGACTACCGAGCGCGCTGAGACGACCCTGTCTGATACATTTTTGACCTTCAATTTCCGACTAACCAAACTGGGACCGGTGGGCTTGTCTGCGAGCGCCCAGTTGCGCCTCCCTACCAGCAAAGCGAGCCAAGCTAGAACCATGATCGGTGCGGGCCTCGTGGGTCTAACCGCCGCAGGTGGTGGCTCATTTTCTCTCGGTGGCTGGAACAACCGTTTCTCGCTGGCGCTGATAGGTCGTTTTGGCGCTTTTATGCACCAGTACACCACCGCCTCGCTTGAGTCACCATGGCTTGAAGGTTGCGCCGAGTTGGCTGGTGGCTGCAGCCGTTTTTCGCACAGTGGCGTGCGCAACCCCATGACTCGCACCCAAGGCATCGGCGCGTTGACCTGGATACCGCTGCCAAAACTAAGCATTTCCGCCCAATTCGGCGTATTTTACGACACGCTCTATGACCTCGGCTCGACTGAGAGCCAAGCTGGCCTTTCCATTCAGGCTGACGCGACCGATCCGGATGCGCGCGCCATCGTTTTTTACATCCTCAGTGCAAACTTTGTGGTGACCAAAAGCCTGTCCATCGCCGCTGGCAGCGAGACCGCCCACCTCCAACTGGCGCCTGACTCATCCCACTACACACCCTTTTTTAATCGCAATACGACTTTATTTGTCGCGTTTCGCATCTTCCCCGACGCGTTGATCGCTCAATTGCGCGGCGGCTGAGCACGAGACGAGCCTTTTCGTTCCCTAGGAGCAGACCATGACTTCGACCTCCGAAACGACCTCACGGCGACGACCTTGCACACACCACCTGGTGTTGTGGCTCTGCCTGGTGGCTACGGCCCTAGGGTGTGCCGAGCAGCGTGACCCCATCGATCGGGTTCAGCCCTACGCTCTGAAAAAGAGCGACTTTCAAGACCAATGGTATTACCAGCGAACCGTCGTCGATGTGCCAGCAGCCAATGGTTTTACTTTTGTGGGCAACACAGATCACAGCGGTCTTCAGAAGATCAAATTCGACATTCAAGAGAAGTTTCTCTTCGTACGGCGCAACGTCGAGTTGATCAAAAACGGCGATGACAAGGCCGCCAAAGGTGAGGATTACGAGGGTGAAGTCGTCGCAGCCTTTCCTATCATCAAACACTTCGATGTCCGCCGCTCATACAACCCAACGACCGGAGAAGAGGTCAACGTCCTCGAGGAAAACGCGATTGATCGAGCGTGGCATGAGCGCGAGTACATGCGCGTCGACTGGTCGAAGAACAACGTGACCAACTACCAACTCGATTTTGAAGCCGCGAGTATCGAAGCCGTCCCCTACTATCCTCAAGAGACCTCCAAGGGCGAGCCCAATCCAGATGCTCCGCTCTTTGAGTTCGACAAAGCTAATCCCTATTTCGACATCACCTCGAAGATTTTCGCCAAGGCCGGAACCGTCGAGTACGCCTCGTACGGACAGATTCCGGTGTGCTGGCTGATCGGTGAAGAGACCTCGGAGTGTGGTGCCGGCGAGTACGCAATCCGCCACTCTTTCGCCAAGATCGATCCAAACCACCAGTATGTCCCGCGCCCTTACAAGGGTGGTGAGACCGACATGTTCGGCTACTTCACCTCAGATCGTATGGTGTACGACGCCAAGCTCGGAATTAAGCAACAGAACAAAGAGCGCTACCTCAATCGACACAACATTTGGCAAAACTGGACCAATCCAGACGGTACCCTCATCCCTGAGGCCCAGCGTCTCCCTCGCCCGATCACGTATCACGTCAACCGTGACTTTCCTGACGACCTGCTGCCAGTGGCCCGCAAGGTCGCAGCGCAGTGGAATAAGGTCTTCAAAGACGCCGTCCAGGCTACGGGCAATCCCTTCACTGGAGACATGTTCGTGTTGTGTGAAAACAACCCGGTCAGAGAGGGAGACCCGGCGTCCTGCGGCGGCGGTCAGGCTGATAGATGCTCGACGAGCGGTTCATGGAGCGCGAGCGACGCGCGCGTTCTCGTGTGGGGCGCGTCTCCGCCGTCGCCTCCCCATTCTCCACCATCGCCACCCTTCCTTCCTCCCA